>CALBCY010000327.1 GCA_937927195.1 uncultured Chitinophagales bacterium | reverse complement strand
GGAAAAGGTTTGAAGAAGCAACAACTTGCGGCACAGGCTTATTTGAAATTATTGCTCAACTGGAGAAAGGATAATGAAACCATTCACAAAGGAAAATTGAAGCATTTTTCGCCTTCTTACTGGGATGGTACCTACACCATTTTTCGCTATGATGAGGAAAAAACGGTGATGCTAATCATGAACATCAACAAGGAAGATCAAAATGTTGACTTAATGAAATTCAAAAATGAAATTCAAACCAATTGGTCCAAAGGGAAAGATATCATCAATAAAACAGACTTAGATTTGTCAGGAACAAAGCTAAAAGTCAATGCACAAGCTGCCTTAATCATAGAGTTTGAAAATTGAGCTTCGTGTCTATGTGTCTACGTGTTCATTTCACAAAACACACCGCAACTCATCAACTCGTAAGATAACTTGTAATCATATTCAAGCTCGATGATTTCCAAGAATCAAGGTTAAGCGGTGGAATGCCCAAAGCGCCAATTCCATCTTGTAACTCAGGAAAAAAAATGGCATCGGTTCCTATCATGAAAGCCCATAAATTGATAAACATCAACATCGAAGAATCTTTGCAGGTTATTGATTTGTCAATTTTACCCTTTTGTAAAATGGTGATTATCTTAACAGCTGGTTTCCATTGAATTTCCTGTAACTTGCTGAAATCTTTGCTAGCTTGCATCCTTTCAGTAATTCCCTGAAATTGTTCTGATCTGGACATACTAACCACTCTAGATACATAACTGGTGAATACCTCGCGATAGCTAGAATTTTCTTGTGTCACTTTTTGATAGCCTCTAAAAATACCTAGGATCTTTTCAAGGGAGGCTGCATCTTTATCGACAGATTTAATTCCATCATTAATGGCATCATAAATGATGGTGCTTGACTTTAAAACTGAAGTAACATAAAGTTCATCTTTGTTTTTGAAATAGAAATATAAGTTGCCAACGCTTAGATTGGCCTCTCTTGCAATGTCTGCCATTTTTGTACTCCCATAGCCCTTTGTTGCAAAAAGTTTGACAGCAGCCTCTATGATCTCTGTCTCCCTTTTTTGTCTCGAATCCTTACTCATTGTTAATATAAAATTTGTGTTGTTGTTGTTGTTGTTGTTGTTGTTGTTGTTGTTGTTGTTGTTGTTGTATTTACCTTCCAATGAAACTTCCTCCGCAGACTCGAATGGTTTGTCCGCTTACGACTGCTCCGCCGGGGCTGACAAAGAATCGAATAACCTCGGCTATATCTTCTGGCTTCCCACCTTGTGCCAAGCTACTCATTCTTCTGGCAACCTCCTTTACAAAGAAGGGCAATTTATCTGTCATTGTTGTTTCTATGAATCCTGGTGCAATCGCATTGGCATTTATTCCTTTAAAGGCTCCAGCCTTTGATGCTTTTTTCATTAAGCCCATCATGCCAG
This sequence comes from uncultured Chitinophagales bacterium, assembly GCA_937927195.1. Taxonomy (GTDB): domain Bacteria; phylum Bacteroidota; class Bacteroidia; order Chitinophagales; family UBA2359; genus JAHDGP01. The sequence goes on along the minus strand of CALBCY010000327.1, from coordinate 9,535 downwards.
CTTTGGAAGCTGAATAATTGGTTTGCCCCAAATTTCCAGCTATCCCTGAAATAGAGCTCAAGCCGATGATACTGCCTCCATCATTTAGTCCACTATCTAAAAGCCCTTCAGTCAAATCAATCGCAGCTTTCAAATTTATTTTAATAACCAAATCCCAATAATCTTCCGTCATTTTGAAAATTGTTTTGTCTCTCGTTATGCCAGCATTATTGATTAGGATATCAATTCCGTTTGGAGACTTTTCTCTGATTTTAGCCAAAACATCAGGCTGAGTAACATCCACAGGAATATAATCTGCATTTAATTCGGCTGCTAATTTTTTTAAATTTTCTTCAGCTGAAGGGATGTCCAATAAAATAACTTTGGCCCCTTCCCGGCTCAAAACTTTGGCTGTTTCTGCTCCTATGCCTCTTGCGCCTCCAGTAATCAAGGCTGTCTTGCCTTTCAAGGACTGTTCGATGTTTATTTCTGAAGTTCCAATGTTCGTACTTGTCAATTCCAGAACCTGTCCTGTCATAAATGCAGAGGCTTTGCTTAAGAAAAAGTCAATGCTTGGTAGACATCTCAATTCAGTCAATCCCTTTTCTATTTGTAACAATTGTACCGTTGATCCTCGTTTCCCCAGCTCCTTGGACAATGCACGTGAAAAGCCAGTGATCGCCTCCGTTGTTGAGCAAAACTCAAGAGAGCTATCCTCCTCAATCAAGTTAGATAAAATGACCACTCTGCCATTTGATCTTAATTTTTTTGCATTTTTATTAAAGTAAAAATAAAGCGCTTTTAAATCTTCATTTTTTACAAGCATTCTAGCATCGAATACCAGTCCATTGAATTTATCAGCCTTATAATCGAAGGAGTATTTCAAGTCTTCCAATAAGTCTTTTAAATTGGATTGACTTTCTATTTGAATTTCGTAGGAATCATTGCTTGATAAACTAATGGATCCCTTTTGTCTTGGTAAGTCAACAGGTACGGGCAAAGGCAATCCAATCGTTTTAATAAATTTTTGCAGTCCCTTTTTTTGAAGCCAATCAGCCATGTTTTCTAGTTTGGTTTGGTGGCAAAAATACGAAAATCAATGCGTAAATTATGTTAATTTTTTTCTTCTCTGATTTAGCATGTGTCCAAACATTTTTGGGAAGAGTACGACATATGAAATGAGAATAATGCCCAGTAAAATGGATAGTATTGTGGTCCAACCCAATACAGCCATGACTGACAGAATAATTAGAACTTCACCAGTAACTCCAATGGGATAAAGAGGCAAAAAGGTTGAATATCTCATTGTTTTTAAGAATGAAATGTCTTTCCCTATTAAATTTGTGAAATAAAAAAAATACCGAAAAATCTCTGTAACTGTCCAAGCAATTATGATTAAATGCCAACCAGAAATACCATTCCAAGACCAGTATTGTTCTGGTGAAATGAAAAAGCAGATCAAGAAAACAACCAATACCCTGGACATTATTTGCATTGCAGTTGTAACAACTGGCGAACTGACCCAATCCAATCCAGCATGCACAATTTCAAGCAAAGCAGCCAGCTGAACCACTGTTAGCAATACAATGCTGAACCGATCAATCGGAAAACCATTCATGATTTGATAAATCAATAAAATTGCCCAACCAATGGCTAGGAGAATGTTGTAAGAGAGGAGATAGGATTTCATAAGATCGCGCAAGATTGGTTGCTTACATTATTATTATTATTATTATTATTTAAAATAGAACTATTGTATAATTTGGCTTGCAAAATGACTGCGGAAAGCTTGCGGAGTTTTATTCATGATCTCCTTAAACTTGCGATTGAAATATGAAGGATGGTTATATCCACATTCAAAAGAAATTTGAGCAATGGTTTTGTCAGAACCCATTAACAATTTCGCAGCATAGTTTATTCTGAACTCATTAATGATTTGAGTATAGGTCTTTTTAGTTTGTTTCTTTATAAATTTATAAAAGGCCGCTTCTGAAATATTCAATTTATCTGAAATTTCTTTGATGCTAACATCCCGATTGAAATTATCCATAATATGCTTATAGACTATTCCAATCCTTCCCAATTGGCCTACGTTTAAATCTAAAGCATATTCTTCTGAACAAATCCACTTGACATCATCTGCTTGCGCTAAAACGTTTAGCAATTTCATGAGATACAACAATTGATTCATCCCCTTACTTATAAGAAGTTTTTCAATGATTTTAACTGCTTTCTTTTTGGCTGGACCATTAAATTCCAAACCATGTTGTGCTTGATAAAATAATCCTTTTATATCTTTTAATTCGGGACTGTCAATAAATTCTTTGCCAAGGAAGTCAGCGTTCAATTGTATGACAACTTGACTACTAAAAACGTCTGTTGTAAAGCCGTGTGGTAAATTTGATCCAAACATGACCAGGTCATTTTCTTGGTAATCAGAAATTTGATTGCCCGTAAACCTTCTTCCGCTGCTTTTTTTTGTAAGGCATATTTCAATCTCAGGGTGAAAATGCCAAGCCTGACTTAGGAACGGGCGACTGCTTCTTACTACAGTTTTGGCGGTAAATGATCTATCAGGTTTCTCTAAAATTTTTTCATACTCTGGTTTCATTTGCACAATAACAGATTGATTTATGATAAATATAATAAAAAAAGTATAGTATAGTGTTAGTATTGGGTAGTTTAATTCATCCTTCATTAATCATTTGCTAACTAATTTAGTACTAGTCAAATTATAACAAATTAAATAAAGTATTAATTATCAAAACAAAATTTAGATTATGAAACGAACTTTATTAAGTCTTTTTGGACCACTAATGTTGCTTTTATGTTTTGGATTGCTGTCATTAACCGCACAGGCACAAGGTACAGTTTCAGGTAATATTACCGATGCCGATGAAGGAATACCATTAATTGGAGCCTATGTTTTGGTGGAAGAAACCAGCTCAGGGGCAGTAACTGACCTTGATGGAAACTACAGGCTGTCTCTCAAAGATGGAACCTATACCTTGGTTGTTTCTTACACAGGTTATGTCACACAGAAAATGGAAGTTTCTGTAAGTGGCGGTAAAAACATCACCCAGAATTTCCAACTTTCATCAGGTGTCGGATTGGATGAAGTGCTTGTCTCAGCGTCGAGTACATTTAGATCTCAAAAACAGGCACCTTTGTCAATTAGTTCTGTTAAAATGAAAGATATTACCAAACTATCTGCTAACAGTCAAGCGGATATTTTACGCAGTATCCCAGGTATTACCGCTGAAGGTGGAGGTGGTGAAACTGCCACTAATCTATTTGTAAGAGGTCTACCTTCTGGTGGACAATACACTTTCAATCCCCTACAATATGACGGTCTTCCATTGATGACCAGTTTTGGATTGAACTCCTCTGCTCATGATGTTTACGCCAGACCTGATATAGGTTTCAAAGGAGTTGAATTTGTAAGAGGTGGTGCTGCTATTTTATATGGTGCCGGTTCAGCTGCTGGTATCATAAACTATATAAGTAAAACAGGTGACACCAATCCAGGCAACATCTTCCATCTGGAAGTTGCAGATCAGGGCAGAATAAAAACCGATTTTTACAGCGGTGGCAAACTAGGTGGAAAAGATTCAGATACCTATTATGCCATTACAGGTTTCATGAGATATGATGAGGGGCCGTATGATACTGGTGTTCCAACCAGAGGTGGGCAATTGAGAGCGAATGTGAAAAAGGTGTTTAATAAAGGATCTTTTACTGTCAGCACTCAGTATATAAATGACAGAGCTCAATTCTTAATGCCGCTCCCACTAGAAGGAGGAAGCCGAGAAAGAATTAATGGAAATGATGGTGAACCAGTTTCGCAATTGATGACAGGTGAACTTAACAATACTTCTTTTTTAACAGCAGGCGGAGTTTATGACAGTCCATACCAAGATGGTGTATACACCAAAGGTGGATATGTTATGGGAGATTATGAATTTAATTTCAACAACAATCTCAAATTTAGAACCAAAGCGAGAATGGCTAACTATCAACACAGTTTTGCACTATATGTAGGTGGAAACGGAGCCAATGGAGGTAACCCAATTACTATGGAAAAGTACATGAATGTTGTTGCTCCAGGTAATTCAGGTTATTCGGCCAACTACCATGGTTTAGAAGGGGCGATTAATGGTTCAGATTTAGTTGTTGAAAACCTGCACGTAGATAGAATCAGACCGATGACGGACTATTCTGGTGAAGCCTCACTTACCCAGAAAATTAATACTTCTGGCGGTAGCCACAACATTACAGTAGGAACTTATCTAGGTCGGTCAGAAGCAGATGATGTAAATTTCCAATACAGGGTAGTTTCAGAATTCAACAACAATCCAAAGCTTGTTGATATTGCCTATACAGATTCTTTGGGTCAGAATGTAGTCTTCTCTCAAGCTGGGATCAATAATCGAATTGGTCAAGCGAGTAACAATATTTTAAGCCAAAACAGAACTGCTTTTTATATCACGGATGAAATAATAGCAAATAAATTGAGAATTGACCTTGGAGCAAGATATGAATTGACAAAGGGAGTGTTTAGTAAAGGAAACATTGTAAGTTCTCAAGTATATGATGATCCTGAATTGTCTGCTGAATTGGCCAATGTGAATTTTGCAGATGGTAGTTTTACCAGAGCAACAGCTGAAGCCAGTGGTCTTGCGCTTTCTTTGGCAGCTCTTTATGAAATCAATTCCACTATGAATGTTTATGGTAACTTCTCGCGAGGTTATTTCTTCCCGCAATTGAGAGGCTTTGCTCCTATAGCAACAGGAGTAACCGGAAAAGAATATGAGCCAGAAGTAATTATGCAAGGAGAAGTAGGTGTTAAAATCGGTACAGACAAATTGAGTGCTTCTGTTGCTGGTTATTATGTTGCATTGCAAGATAGAATCAGCACGGTTAACTCTTTCGTAGATGGTGAGTTGCAGCAAGTAAGGAGAGATGAGCAAAATACACAAACCATCGGTGTTGAAGCCACTGCAGATTATAGTATCATTAGCGGTTTAAATGTTAGGGCATCTTTAACTTTCCAAAACCACGAAATTACTAAAAACATCAGCGAAGATTTGGTTAGTGGTCAAATTGACAACTCCAATGAAGGGAACGAATTGGCAAGACAACCAAACCTTCTTGGCTTCCTAGGGCTTTATTATGACAACAGTAAATTTGATGCTTTTGTAACGGCAAATTATACAGGTGCGAAATTTACAAATGACGCAAACACTCTTGAATTGGATCCAATTACGATTCTTAGATTGGGTGCTGGTTATAGCTTCGGTATCGGAGACAACAATGAATCTTTTAGACTTGGATTCAATGTTTTTAATCTAGCAGATAGTCAAGGGATCACAGAAGGAAATCCAAGAGCCCTGGTTGAAGGTGAAGGAGAGTTCTTCTTTGGAAGACCAATTTTGCCGAGAAGAATATTCATTACTGCCACAATGAACTTCTAATGGATGAAGTTACATAGCCACAAAGTTAAAGTGATTTAGTTTAATGCATTTGTATTCTTTTTAATTATCATTGGCGGACACTTTCTTAGTCCGCCAATGTTATTTTTTTATTAGTATTTACCAGATTTTTTTTTCTTGTACTTTTATCGGAATATTTTTTGTTCCTTATAATAAAATACAAAAGTCAAATATCAGCAAATGACCCGAATGGATTTAGAAGAGTTGTCAAATTCTGCTCGCATAATATTAGAGAAAAACTGGAAGGAAGGATTTACAATCCCTACAAGTAAACTGTATCCTTTTCAATGGAATTGGGATTCAGGTTTTACCAGTATTGGACTTAGTTATTTTAATCTGGATCATGCTATCCAGGAATTAGAATCCTTATTTTCTGGACAATGGGAGAATGGTATGGTTCCACATATAATTTTTCACAGTGAAAATGAAAAAACCTACTTTCCGAATTTTGACTTTTGGAATTCTAATGTGAATTTAGGTGCTCCTCAAAAACCAAAATCATCGGGCATAACTCAACCTGCTGTGCATGGTTTTGTTCTTGAAAATCTTTTGCATAAGTTTCCAGATAATGACAAGCTTTTGGCATTTGCAAAAAGTGTTTTTCCAAAGATGGTGAATTTACATCGTTTTTTTTATCAGTACCGTGATCCAGAAAAAGAGGGCTTAACTTTTATTTTCCATCCTTGGGAATCTGGAAGGGACAATTCCCCCCTTTGGGATAATTCGCTTGATCGAATAGCCATTGATAAGGATAAGTTGCCACATTATGAACGGCGCGACACCAGTCTTGCTCCCTCAGATGAAAGGCCAACTTCTTATCAATACGATCGTTATGTTTATCTTTTGACCTTAGGCAAAAAGTATAAGTACGATGAACGGGCCATTTTTGAAGAAAGCCCATTTTTGATCCAGGATACACTTATGAATGCAGTCCTTATAAGATCGAATGATTCTCTTATTAGAATAGGCGAACGTTTTGGTTTCGATATTGGTGAAATAAGAGAATGGCAAAGTCAATCTAAAAAGATGTTTTCGGAAAAACTTTGGAACGAAAAATTGGAAACATACGTCGTTTATGATCTTAGAGCGGAAACACAAGTATTGCACAAAGAGATTGGTGGCTTAACAGCTTTATATGCTGAAATTGCAGATGAAGACAAAGCGCAAAAACTGAATCGGTATTTATTGAATCTGAATGAAAATGGATTTTATTTATGTCCTAGTTTTGATGTTGAAAGTCCTTTGTTTGATTCAAAAAGATACTGGCGTGGTCCAATTTGGCCTCAAATGAATTGGATGATTTATCATGGACTGAAAAAATATGGCTTTGATGAAACAGCCAATATCGTAAAATCTGACTTGATCGAATTGGTTTCGAAATCAGGATTCTATGAATACTTTGAATCACAAAAATCGGTGGCATCCAATATGACAACCGGTTATGGTGGAGGAGACTTTTCTTGGACAGCCGCTTGCACTCTAGATCTGCTCAAAGGAGGGTGATTTTTTAAAGTACAAGTAAAAGGTACAAAGTTGCCAGGCTTTTTCTTTCAGGCATTGTTAACCAATTTTATTACAAATGAAACAGCTTGAAATTTTTGATTTTTCTAAAAATTATGTTCTCGAAAATGAGCGAGTCAAATTAAGTCCTTTGTCTCGAAATAATTCCGACCAAGATTTTAACTCACTTGTTGAGATTGCAAATGACTCGGAAATTTGGACTTTCTTTTTAGACAAAGGCTTGGGGAAAGAAAACTTTAAAAAATATATTGATGCAGCGAAAGAAAAGAGAGAAAAAAACAATGCTTATACATTTAAAGTTTTTGGTAAAGCTGAAAATCAAATAGTTGGATTAACCTGTTTATATGATTACAATCCTGAATTAAAAACAATAAAATTGGGCAATACGTGGTATGGAACTTCCTTTCAAGGCAGTAGAATAAACAAGAATTGCAAGTTTTTAATTTTTGAATTTTTGTTTGAAAGATTGGGGCTTGAAAGAGTTGGTTTTGGAATACATGAAGAGAATCTAAGAAGCATAAATGCCATAAAAAGTGTTGGTGGAACGCTTGAAGGTATGTTGAGAAATTTTTTGATAAGCAAGGATGGAAAGAGTAGGGTTGGATTGTTTTATTTTGGATTGATAAAGAATGATTGGTTCGTTAGTGTCAAAGAAAATTTGAGATTGAAATTGATCGAGCCAACTTTATAAGCTGTTTTTTTTTTTAATAAAAAATGAAAAATGAATTACATTGATTATTTGGTTATCATTAGCTACATCATAGGTTTTTTGTTTTTAGGTCGGCTTTTTAAAGAAAACAAAGACAGCAAAGATTATTTTCTTGGTGGAAAAAGCTTCGGATGGTTCCCATTGTCGTTGAGTACAATTGCAACCCAATTGTCAGCCATAAGTTTTATCTCTGCACCAGCATTTGTAGGCTTGAAAGAAGGCGGCGGAATGATGTGGCTTACCTATGAATTTGCAGTGCCTCTTGCCATGCTATTCTTGATGGTCTTTCTTATTCCTCCTATGTACAAAGCTGGGATTGTAAGCGTTTATGCCTATCTCGAAAAACGTTTCAGCACTTCAACCAGACTTTTGGTTTCTGGGGTCTTTCAGATTAGTAGGGCCTTTGCAACAAGTGTCATGATCTATACCGTTGCTCTGATTCTGACGAGTGTTATGGATATCCCAATGTGGCAAACAATTGTAATCATAGGGGTGGTTACATTGATTTATTCTTATCAGGGTGGAATGAAAGCTGTCGTTTATGGTGATATGATTCAGATGGTTATTTTGTTTGCTGGAATTATTATTTGTTTAATCGCAGGGATCAATGCGCTTGGCGGTTGGTCAGAGTTTATTGCAAACATCGACCGACCCAGATTAGAAGCTGTCAATTTTAGCTCCATGGGCATGGAAAAAGGAGATGAGTTTGGTTTTTGGCCTATGCTCATTGGAGGATTCTTTCTCTATGTTTCTTATTATGGTACAGACCAAAGTCAGGTACAGAGACTTTTTTCTGCCAAGGATTTAGGAACGGTAAAAAAGACTTTATTGTTCAACGGTTTGTTGCGTTTTCCAATAACTTTTATTTACTGCTTGATGGGTTTGGTAATTGGTACATTGGTCATGACACAAAGTTCATTCTCGGCTGCCATTCCCGCAGATAAACCTGATTTGATGATCCCAATCTTTATTCGAGATTATCTCCCTCATGGGGTTATCGGAATTCTAATGGTTGCGATATTTTCTGCCGCGATGTCATCTTTAAGTTCAGCCATAAATTCTTTGAGCGCTGCAACAATTGAAGATTTCTTTAACAGAAAAAATGATTTGCCAAATGAAAAGTACATGGCCTATTCAAAATATGCCGCTCTTTTCTGGGGAGTGGTTTGTATTGTTCTGGCTTTCTTTACAGGTGACATCGCCAAAACAGTTATAGAAGCTATTAACAAAGTCGGCTCGGTTTTTTATGGCCCAATCATCGCAACTTTTATCGCAGCTGTGGCCATTAGAAAAGTCAATGCAACTGGAGCAAATGTTGGTTTGCTTTCAGGGGTTTTGGTTAATGTTTATCTTTGGTTATTCGTACCCGAAGTTTTCTGGTTTTGGTGGAATGCCGTAGGAGCAGTAGTTACCTTAACTGTGGCTTTAATTGTCAGTATGATATTTTCAAGTCCAGAAAATGAAGCGACAAGTTTGATGAAAACTGAAGGGGATGAAATTGATTGGAAAATGGTCGCACTATTGATTTTCTATTTCATCTTAATTGTTGTAATAAGTATGAATGTTCCGAGTATTTTTTAGTATTGCATCGGATTATTAAATAATGAATGTTTTAATCGCACCAGATAAGTTTAAAGGTTCTTTGACTGCTCTAGAAGTTTGCAAAGCCATTGCCCTTGGATTAAACCAAAGGGAGAATTCTTACAAATTTGTATTTCATCCAATGGCAGATGGTGGAGACGATTCTCTGGCAGTACTCTCTGATCACCTGGAATTGATAGCCGAAAAAATCATTAGCTCAGATCCGCTTGGAAGAGCTATTTCATGCAAATAT
>CALBCY010000326.1 GCA_937927195.1 uncultured Chitinophagales bacterium | reverse complement strand
TTTTTGCTTGACCTTTTTCTTGATAAAAAGGTCTAAAAATCAAGGACTTATGTCATTTTTTTTACGTAAATAAATCTCCTTAAATCCTAAAAAAAATAAACTCGCTAATCAAACAATTATTACGTTTGATTGGATAATTTTAGAGATAAAGAAAAAATTTCAAGTAAGCTCAAACAGAATTTTTTTCTTAACGGATCTAAGCAAATTCATTCACTAAAATGACAAATGTCCAATTATTCGTCAATTAAAGAAAGTTATTGCTTTCTATTAACTGAATATCAATTAGTTAATAATCGAACTCAGGTTAGTAAATTAATTTCTAGGATAGACCAAATATCTGAAGAAGAAAAAAGAAGCCAAAGGCCAAAAGCAAAAAGCCAACAGCTTGCCCCAAAAAGAAGTCCAACCGTCAAAATTGACCGAGAGGTCAATAAAGATCAACCAAAAACAACAGCGAAGCGTACCAAAAGGCCAAAGGCCGTACCAAAAAAGCGAAGCTTTTTTACCGCAAGCCCACTAACGCAACCACTTAGATGGCGCATCATTTAGTCCAATCTCCTGTCTACGGCCATTGACATAAATAGCGATAAATGCGGAACCGTAGCCTTGACTCTTTACATAGCCAAGGTATCTTTTGGCATTGTCGATACCATCAAAACTACCAAGAACATAGCGGTTTAATCCATTTGGTCCCAATTCAATATCATATTCATCCGCTATGTTTCTAAGGAATGAATGACTGGCAGGAAGACGATTCAAAAATGAACCCACTTGAATTTTGTATTCAACTTGATCTACAGCAGCAACTGCAGGCTCTGGTCTTCTGTACTCTTCAAATTTTTCTTGAGGTTCTTGAACCTTGTCAAAATAGGTCGTACTGGCTTCAGAACTATCCAAAGTTGAATTGGTGTTTTGAGGTTTTGAAGTATCAATGTTGCTTCCTAGCTGACTTTTAATGTTTTCTGACATACTATCGTTTAATGCTCTTTCATTATTAATAGAATCAGGAATCAGCTTTGGATTTGGATTTGCTTGTGGTCTTGCCCTTTTCTCCTCGAATGTATCGATGGTTGCGGCAGGATTTGGAACATAATTCAACCTTTTAATATTGATCAAATCACCAAACTCTTGTACAAACTGATCATGATTCTCAATGGCCAATTCCCTCGGCTTGTTTACTTCTAGAATGGCATGAAATATATTGCCTTTATCATATCCATAAACACTTACTGCTCTGTGGTCTTCGACCTCACCATATTCGTTTCTTACGAATAAAACATAACGATAGTTCTCTCTTAGGTGAAAATAAAAGTTTCCGAGCTTGTCTGCAAAGTCATTTTGACTCTTTTTCGTCTCAACCTCAACGAGTTCTATTTTCTGATTTCCAATTTCTTCTTTTGAATTATAATCCTGAACGATTCCAATGAAATAGAAATTTTTCAATTCTTTTCCGATTTTTCGCTTGTTAACTTCAGGATTGGTTGATTCAACCGCAGAATAGGATACCTCTTCAATTTGGGAATTTTTTTGATTCTCATTAAATGGCGTTCCCTCGACAATTACAGGCTCTTCCCCTTTAAGTTCACGGGCTTTGTTCGGTTTGATACTGATCACATAGATGTCATCACTTCCTTTGCCATCTGTTCTATTCGATGAAATATATCCGATGGTCTTGTCCTCATTAAGAATCAATCCAAAATCATCTTTCGGACTGTTTATTGGATATCCCATGTTTTTAGCGGCAGACCATTCATTGTTTTCATCTGGAAAAACATAGAAAACGTCTAGGCTTCCAAATCCACCATGTCCATCAGAGGCAAAATACAAAGAACCATCAGAATGAATGAATGGAAACATTTCGTCTCCTTCCGTATTTACTTCCTTGCCTAGGTTAACAGGTTCTCCCCAAACACCACCGATCTTTTCTACGCTGTAAATGTCTTTTCCTCCAAAACCACCAGGAATATCTGCAGTGTAATAAATAATGTTTCCATCCTCACTAGCAGTAGGATGGCCGAGAGAATAAGAGGATTTTTTAGGATTAAATGGAAGCAGAACTGGATTAGACCATTGATTCCCCTCCAAAGTAGATTCAAATATTCTTATGGTAGCGGTTTTATTCTTTTTAAATTTCTTTCTAACATTTCTGGTGAAATACATTTTAGTATTGTTCATGCAGATGGTAGCTGGACCATCATGAAATTTACTTTTGTTCCATCCTGGAAGCTCTTTGGCTTCAGAAAAACGTCCATCAGAATTTTGTGAGGCAAAGAAAAGATCCAAAAAGGTTTGTCCGGTTCTTCCATCAATTTTGTCCTTTGAACCAGTAGGACGAGCAGAGGCAAATATTAAACCGTCTTCATAAAAATTAGGCCCAAAATCCGATTGTCTTGAATTAAGAGGCAAAGACGCAATTTCATACAAGGAAGAATCTTTTAAATAACTATCTACATTATTACACCATTCGATGAATCTTTCGGCACGGGAATCATTCGGATTCTGCTGTGCAAAATCAACAAATGCCATTTTGGCTTCAGTATATTGTCCGAGACTCATTAAAACTTCTCCGTATTGAAACTTAAGATTGGCATCATTGGGTGAAATCTCAATGGCTTTTTCAAACCATTTGGCTGCTTTCTCGAAATTACTGGTTTTTAAATAGCAATCTGCAAGATTAATAACAGCTTCCTTGTTGTCCTTCTTTTTCTTTAAGGCTACCTTATAATGACTAATGGCAGTGGAGTATTCGAATGCTTCATAATACTTGTTGGCAGTCTTTAGGCTTTTTTGCCCAAAAGATTGCGTACAGAAAAACAAGAGCACAATAAAAGAGGTTAGGTACTTCATATACTTAGCGTTTTGAAAGATCAAAACTATTTAGTTCAAAAAAAATGCCAAATCTATATATTTTAAAACAAAGTTAATTCCAAGTCTATTGTGATGAAAGGTAAAAACAGCGTGGAATTAGCCAATTTTATGCAAAAAACCAGTGGGAATTGCTTCAATTTTCAAGCTTGACGAGCTACATATCACTATGTAGACAACAATAATGCCAATAGGTAATAAATTAATTTACATTTTAAGGATATATCTATTGCTTTTTTTATCTTTGCACAGCTTTTCACAAAAGCCATTTCAAAACAATCAAAATTGATAAGAGATGCCAAACCAAGGTAAAATAAAACAAATAATTGGCGCAGTAGTAGATGTAAGCTTTGATTCCAAAGATACAGAATTACCGGAAATATTTAATGCTTTAGAAGTTAAAAGACCTGATGGGTCAATTCTTATTCTAGAGACTCAGAAGCACCTGGGAGAAGACAGTGTTCGTACCATTTCGATGGATTCGACGGACGGTTTGACTCGTGGAATGTTGGTAACTGATCTCGGAGCTCCTATTTCCATGCCAATCGGTGATGCAATTAAAGGTCGTCTATTCAACGTAGTAGGGGAAGCCATTGACGGAATTGGACATGTAGGGAAAGAGCAATCTTACCCTATTCATAGAAAACCACCTATTTTCGAGGATTTATCTACGGATGCTGAAATCCTTTATACTGGTATCAAAGTGATCGATTTGATCGAGCCTTACTCTAAAGGTGGTAAAATCGGATTGTTTGGTGGTGCCGGTGTAGGAAAAACGGTTTTGATTATGGAGTTGGTAAACAACATCGCCAAAGCTTATGAAGGTCTTTCTGTATTCGCAGGAGTGGGAGAGCGTACTCGTGAGGGGAACGATTTGCTTCGTGAATTCTTGGAATCAGGCGTAATTGACTACGGTGAAGATTTTCTTCACAGCATGGAAGAAGGCGGATGGGACCTTTCTAAGGTAGACAAAAATGCACTTAAAAACTCAAAAGCAACATTGGTATTTGGTCAGATGAATGAGCCACCTGGGGCGAGAGCTAGGGTAGCACTTTCAGGTTTGACGGTTGCCGAATACTTTAGAGATGGTGATGGTGGATCTGGAGGAAGAGATATTCTATTCTTTATCGACAATATTTTCCGTTTTACTCAGGCAGGATCTGAGGTGTCAGCACTACTAGGAAGGATGCCTTCTGCGGTAGGATACCAGCCTACTTTGGCAACTGAAATGGGATTGATGCAGGAGAGAATTACCTCGACAAAGAGAGGTTCTATTACATCTGTACAAGCGGTATATGTACCTGCAGATGATTTCACCGATCCAGCACCAGCAACAACTTTCGCTCACCTTGATGCAACAACATCTTTGAGTAGAAAACTTTCTTCATTGGGTATTTATCCTGCAGTGGATCCATTGGCCTCTACTTCAAGGATTTTGACGCCGGACATTGTTGGAGAATTACACTACAATACAGCTCAAAGAGTCATCAACATTCTTCAACGTTACAAGGAATTGCAAGACATCATCGCAATTTTGGGTATGGATGAATTGAGTGAAGAAGATAGAAAAGTTGTATTCCGTGCAAGAAAAGTTCAGCGTTTCCTTTCACAACCATTCCACGTAGCAGAGCAGTTTACTGGTACTCCAGGAGTATTGGTTGACATCGAAGAAACCATTAGAGGTTTCAACATGATTATGGATGGAGAAGTGGATGAGTATCCTGAAGCAGCTTTCAACCTAAAAGGATCTATCGACGAAGCAATCGCTGCAGGTAAGAAATTGATGGCAGAAGCGGAAGCTTAAACTTAGCTTGAACTCAATTGAAGAAAATAGGTCTTGGACAGTTAAATTTCATTTGAATAGGTCAAATGTTTTCAGCCAAAACCTAAAATCTAAATTTAAAAATCTAGTAAAATGCATTTGGAAATTTTAACACCGGAAGCCAAAGTTTTTGAAGGAGACGCTGATAGAGTTGTTTTCCCTGGTATCATGGGTGGTTTTGAAATTTTGAAAGGACATGCTCCTCTTATTTCAGCACTTTCCGATGGAAACATTAAAGTTACTTCTTCAGGCAATGTCCAAATTTTTAAAGTAAAGTCAGGCTTTGTAGAAGTACTAAACGATACTTTAACTGTTTGCGTTGAAGGCATTGACAACGAATAAATAAATATAAAATCAAAATAATTGGTGAGTCGCATTCAAGCACTCACCTTTTTTTTTGCTTTCTCATTAGAAATAGTAGTTAGACAACAATTAATGTTCTATTTTTGATGAGTTTACTTTTAAGATTTTAGAAGGTAAAAAACGTTTTTATAGTGTTCCCTATAATGAGTATTTTCAACGACAAAATTGCCAAAAAGAAGCCCTCATAAAATAATTAAATAAATTTGTTTGCTTAGTAATACCTAATTTTAATCAATGGCACAATATCAGGTTTCAGCTAGAAAATATAGACCCGCACTTTTTGACGAAGTGGTAGGACAGAGGCATATTACCGCTACCTTAGAAAATGCCATTAAGAACGAACAAATAGCACAGGCATTTTTGTTTTGTGGACCAAGAGGTGTCGGTAAAACAACTTGTGCCAGAATTTTGGCCAAGGCGATCAATATGCCAGATCCCATCAAGTCTTTGGAAGATGGTTCTTATGCCGATACTGATCTGGATGTTTCCCTCAATATTTTTGAACTTGATGCAGCTTCAAACAATAGTGTAGATGACATCAGGAACCTGATTGAAAAGGTTCGTTATGCACCTCAAAGTGGTCGTTACAAGGTTTACATTATTGATGAGGTTCACATGCTTTCAGCACAGGCATTCAATGCCTTTTTGAAAACTTTGGAGGAGCCACCACCTTATGCCATATTTATACTAGCCACCACTGAAAAGCATAAGATTTTACCAACCATCCTTTCTCGATGTCAAATATTCAATTTTAAAAGAATTGGAATCAAAGACATGGTTAGTCACCTGCGTTCTATTTGTGAAAAAGAAAACTTAGAAATAGACGATGATTCTTTGCATTTGATTGCTCAAAAAGCCGATGGTGCTTTGAGAGACAGTCTGAGTATTTTTGACAGAATTTCAGGTTTTTCTAACGGCAAAATTGCCTATGATGAGGTGCTTGAAATTCTCAACGAACTGGATCATGACTATTTTTTCAGACTGACAGATTCCATCATGGTGGGAGATTCTTCTCAGGCTCTTTTGCTTTTGGATGAAATAATAAAAAAAGGATTTGACGGCTCCGAATTTTTAGAAGGACTTGCTAGGCATTTTCGAAATTTACTTTTAGCAAAAGAAGAAAGAACCAGCAACATATTGGAGTTGAGTGATCAGGTGCATCAAAGGTATTTAAAGCAAAGTCAATTGATTTCAGGTTCTTTTGTGTTAAATGCATTGAATATTGTCAATCAATATGCGCTCAATTTCAAAACATCAAAAAACAAACGACTTCAACTGGAATTAGCGATTCTTAAACTTGTTCATACAGAACATCTTTTGAATTTGGATCCTCAAAATCAAAGTCAAAGTCAAAAAAAAAATGATTCCGTAAACGAATCAGCTCAAGTTCTTGCTTCTACACCTCAAATTGAGGCCAAATCGCCTCCTCAGATTAAGCAAGAGGTCAATCAAGAGGGCAATCAAGAGGTCAGTCAAGAGGTAAAAACGGAAACCCCAGCTGAATCCCAAACAGAAAGGAAAGTAGAATCAAATAAAGTTTCTCCTCCCAAAATAGACCTTTCAAGAAAAGAAAAATCGATTGATTTAAAAGCAACTTCTATTGCACTTCCCAGCATAAAAGACCTTGAAAAATCAGCAATAAAAACAGTTTCAGAAGAAGCAAAAACAGAAATAAAACAAGATTTAACCAAATCTACCCTTGATGAAGAAAAAAAGGTTGAAATAAAACTCGAAATAGATCAAGCCAAAACTGAACAAAAAACAGAACCATCTGTTCCACTTACCAAACCCAACCTAGAAACTGTAAATGAAACCATTCTTCCATCTTTAGAAAAAGAGATTGAAACAAAAACAACGAATCAGGAAAATATAACAGAGCCTGATTCAACGGAAGAAAATCAAAAAAATGAAATCAATTTACAAGTCGAAAATCCAGCTCCATTGGGTGGTGGAATCAACTTGAGTTCTTTAACTGACTTGTACAAGGAAGAAGAAGAAAAATTAAAAACTGAAGAGGGTAGAAGAAGGGTAGTCGAAACAGATTTAAGTACAGATTACATTCAAACCCATTGGAAAATTTTTACCGATGGCTTGTCTTCTGGACAGTCTAAAGCAATCTTTAGAAAATACCCTCCTGTTTTGAATGCGAATAAAATTTCTGTAAAAGTTTCAAATCCTATCGAGGAAGCACGTTTGAGAGATGAATCAATGGAATTCATTGGACTGTTAACCAAACAATTTAACCTTTTGGATTTGGAATTGGATGTTCAAATTGACAAGTCATTGAATACCCAAGAAGTGAAAAGAGTATTTACAACAGAGGACAAATTTAAAGTTTTAATTGAAAAAAATCCCGCCATTGGGGAGCTACAAAAAAGGCTCTACCTTGAATTGAAAAATTAATCAACGAATGCAAAAGGAAGTATCAACCACAGGCTCAAAGAATTTTCAAACCTTTGAGAACGATTTATTGAATACTAAAATATATACACTCCAAAACGGCTTGACGGTTTATCTGAGCATCAATTCCGATGAACCAAGAATAGATACAGCAATAGCTTTTCGCGCAGGTTCAAAAAATGATCCACGTCAAACAACAGGTTTGGCTCATTATATGGAACACATGCTTTTCAAAGGAACTCCCAATGTAGGGACCACCAATTGGGAAGAAGAGAAAGTAATTCTTGATAAAATTTCCGACTTGTACGAAGCCCATTTAGAGGAACAAGATTCCAGTAAAAAAATGGAAATCTACAAAGAAATTGACAAGCTTTCTTTCAAGGCAGCAGAATTGGCCATTCCCAATGAGTACGATAAAATTTTATCCAGTCTAGGGGCCAAAGGGACCAATGCCTATACCTCTTATGAAAAGACGGTCTATCTAAATGACATTCCTTCCAACGAATTGGAGAAGTGGATGAAAGTTGAATCCAATCGCTTTAAAACATTGGTGTTGAGGTTGTTCCATACTGAAATGGAAACTGTTTATGAGGAATACAACAGAGCATTAGACAATGATTATGTCAAGTCTTGGCGTTCGCTTTATAAAGGATTGTACCAAAGCCATCCATATGGAATTCCAGTCATTGGAAAAGGAGAACATCTGAAAAATCCTTCCATGAAGAACATCTATGATTTCTTCTATACTTACTATCGTCCAAACAATGCTGCAATCATTTTGTCTGGTGATTTAGATCCGGAAAAGACGATTGCTCTTTTGGAGAAATACTTTGGAAGCTGGGAAGCATCGAAAATCCCAGAATTTGAATTTGTTCCAGAAGGACCGATAACGAAACCTGTGTTTTATGAAAATTATGGCAGCCAAACAGAGCACTTATATTTCGCTTTTCGTTTTGGTGGAATAAAGTCAACTGACTCAATGATGATTCGATTGGTTGGTAATCTTCTATTCAATGAAGTAGCTGGTTTGATCGATACCAATATCATACAATCACAGAAAGTTTTACAAGCTGCAGCTTTTGAAATGATCATGACTGATTATTCTCATCATGTCTTTTTTGGACTCCCTAAAAATGACCAGAGTCTAGACGAAGTAAGAGATGTCTTGCTAAACCAATTAGAGAAATTAAAGAAAGGTGAATTTGAAGACTGGCTGATCGAGGCCGTCATCAACCAATTGCGTTATAAACAATTGTTGAGTTTTAGAAAGAACAAGGGCAGAGTTGCTTATTTGGTTGATGTTTTCTCGCTTGGCTTATCCTATGAAGATGCGATTTCATTTTATGATAAAATGGAAAAAATCACGAAAGAAGAAGTCATCGAATTTGTTAAGGCAAATTACAATCAAAATTACGTGTTAACGTATAAGAGGCAAGGGCAAGAAGCTGCCATTCCAAGAGTTGATAAACCACCATTGACTCCAATTCCAATAAATAGAGATTCAAAGTCAGCGTTTTTTGAAGAGTTAATCAAAGAAGAATCGGAAAGTCTAAAGCCTGAGTTTTTAGATTTTGAAAAACAAATTACTCAATCTGTTCTCAAGAATGGTAATGCTGAAATTCCATTTTATTATGTAAAAAATGAAAAAGACAAGACGTTCAAATTTTACAAAATATTGGACATAGGGAGCAGAAATCACAGTTATTTGGGATTGGCATTGAACTACTTACAATACTTGGGAACCTCAAAATACGCTTCCGTAGATTACCAAAAAGAATTGTTCAAACTCGGATTAGAGTTCAAAACGGTTTGTGAAGCAAGACGTTCTTATTTAGTTCTTACTGGCCTTGAAAAATCTTTTGCAGCTGGCTTGGATTTACTTGAGCATTTATTGGTGGACGTTCAGGTCGATGCGGAGGCTTACCAAATGATGGTACAAGGAATATTAAAAAAGCGTCAAGATAGACGATTGTCTAAGGATGTGATTTTACATCAAGCTCTTTACAATTATGCTATTTATGGAGTGGATTCGCCCTTTCAAGATGTGATTCCTGAAAAAGAATTACTAGAAATGGATCCTCAGATTCTTTGTGATTTAATAAAATCACTAAAAGATTTTCCATCTACCATTATGTTTCACGGGCAATCTTCTATGGAAGAGGCGAAAGCCCTTGTTGCAGAAAAATTTGAACTTCCTAAAGAGCTTAAACAAGCGAATCCAAGGAAGGAGTATCAAATGCAAGAAACCATTTCCAACAGAGTCTTTTTTGTAGATTATGATCAAACGCAGGTTGAAATTTTATTGGTTAATAAAAAAGGAATTTTCAACAAAGACATCCTAGCCAAAAAGAGTTTGTTCAATGAATATTTTGGAGCAGGCTTGTCTTCCATCGTTTTTCAAGAAATCAGAGAAGCCAAAGCATTGGCCTATTCAGCTTATGCTTGGTATACGACTCCAAACTTTGCTGATAGACCACATTTTATAAAATCTTATATTGGAACCCAACCAGACAAGCTAAAAGAAGCAGTGGAGGTTTTCCTTTATTTAATGAACAATATGCCGAGGGCTGCAGAGCAATTTAATGCTTCCAAAGATGCTGCTTTGAAAAGAATTGAAAGCGAAAGAATAAAACATGAAAGTATTTTTTGGAACTATATTTCAACAAGAGATAAAGGACTGGATCAAGACTTACGTAAAGATATTTATAAAGAAATTAAGACCATGACCATTGATGATCTTGCCGACTTTTTTGAAAGTGAAATTAAAGGAAGCAAATTTAACTATTTGGTGGTTGGTAAAAAATCAGAAATAGACTTTGAATTATTGGGGCAATTGGGTCCTGTTTGTGAACTGGATCTCGATGAAATTTTTGGATACTAGTTTTGAAAGCATAGAAGGCTATAGTATAACAAAGGGATTTAGCAAAACCCAATAACCAATAGCTGTTTTTGCGCTGTTCCAAAAGGATAAAGCTGAGCAAAGCTTAGGGCGCGACTCAAAAACAAATTTTATCCCAAAAAGTTATAATTCTTGACCGTATACCTTTATTTTGCAAAGGATTTTAAAAAATAGAAAATTTCGATAATGGCTGAAGTACTAAGAATGCCCTTGATGAGTGATACAATGACCGAAGGAGTAATTGTAGAGTGGCATAAGAAAATTGGAGACGATGTAAAAGCAGGCGATTTGCTGGCTGAAATCGAAACTGATAAGGCGACAATGGAATTGGAAAGTTACCAATCTGGAATCTTATTGCACATTGGTGCCGAAACTGGGAAGGCTGTGCCTGTAAATAGCATCATAGCAATTTTGGGTGAAAAGGGAGAAGATATAAGTGCTGTTTTGGAAGAAGAAGCTAAGCAAGCAACTGCAGTAGAAAAGGAAGAAGTAAAGGAAGTAGCAGAAGTTAAAGCAGCTGCTCCTCAAGCATCTACACCAATTCCTGCCCAAACACCACCTCCAGCCAAAACTCCAATTCCTGCTCATATTCCTGCTACAGTCAAGAATTCTAATGGCAGAATCAAAGCCTCACCATTGGCAAAGAAAATGGCCTCAGATCAAAACATTGACATCGCCCTTATTCAAGGATCTGGCGAAGAGGGTAGAATAGTAAAAAAAGACATAGAAAACTTCATAGCCAATGGAGGAGCACAAGCTGTTGCACCCAGCAATGGCCAACATTCAGCTCCTGCAATCGTATTGCCACAAATCGTTGGAGAAGAACAGTTTGAGGATGTTCCTAATTCTCAGATGAGAAAAGTCATTGCAAGAAGATTGGGGGAAAGTAAATTTCAAGCTCCACATTTCTATTTGACCATGGAAATCAACATGGACAAAGCAGTTGAAATGAGAGCAGCTTTGAAAGAAAGTTCTCCAGTAAAAATTTCTTTCAACGATATTGTTGTCAAAGCAGCAGCACTCGCTCTGAGACAACATCCTCAAGTCAACTCTTCATGGATGGGAGATTATATCCGCTACAACAAGCACATACACATTGGTGTCGCCGTTGCAGTTGATGAAGGACTTTTGGTTCCTGTTATCAAATTTGCTGATAACAAAGGCTTGAGCCATATTTCAACAGAAGTAAGAACCCTTGCCGGAAAAGCGAAAAATAAAAAACTTTCCACAGAAGAAATGACTGGAAACACATTCACCATTTCCAATCTTGGTATGATGGATATTGACAATTTCACAGCAATCATCAATCCACCAGATGCCTGCATCATGGCAGTTGGAAGGATTGCAAAATTACCAAGGGTAGATGAGAATGGTGAAATTGTGGTCAACAACATTATGAAAGTAAACCTTTCATGCGATCACAGAGCTGTTGATGGAGCTGTCGGTGCAAGATTCTTGCAATCATTTAAGTCCTTCTTAGAAGAACCTTACAGAATGCTTGTATAGTAATTCAGGTTTTCGCTAATCTTTGTTCGGTATTGATTTTTTTCAATCATGCTCTCATGTATAAATGAGTGAATGAATCAGAGAAGGTGTATGAATTATGGAGCGTTTGGTTACAGGCACAGACCGAAGATCCTACCAAAAGCGAAGCGCAACAAAAAGAGCAGCGCACTATCAGCTCAGCGTACTCACAACCTCCAATCTCAATTCCATAATGCTTAAAATAGGAATTTTCAAGCCATCATCAACAATGAATTCTGTAGAGGTTTTATTTACTATCTTTGCAGAAAGGTGAAACGATCCTTCTTTGGTCTTAAGTCTAAAACGGCCATTTATTACTCGGTTTAAACCAATGAGTGGCTTGATTACATCAAGATCAGGCTGGTAGCAATGAGCGGCGACAAAATTTTGCTCCGCAGCAGGTCGTGAACTTTTGGGTTCTAAAATAGTTTTAAAGAGGAGGCTATTCATAGTGTAAATGTTATTACACTTTGAATTTCAAAAACTGTACCGAACTAACAATCCGTTATTATTTTAAGAGAATTGTGGATAATTTCACCCCTTGCGTCTTAAAAAGCTTCTCTAACAAGAGTATAAACATAGAAAAAAGATCAATGAACGATAAAAAGACCCTCGTATTAGGAGCAAGCCCCAATTCGGATAGGTATTCCTATAAAGCGACCTCTAAACTAGCTGAAAATGGCCATTCTGTTTTGCCTATAGGAATAAAGCAGGGAAAAATTGAAGGCATTGAGATCATCAATGAAAGTCTTGATTTTGAAGGAGTTGATACAATAACTTTGTATTTAAGCCCTGAAAAACAGAAGCAATACTACGATTATATAATTGGTTTGAAACCCAAAAGAATCATCTTTAATCCTGGATCTGAGAATGCTGAGTTAAATATTTTAGCAAAAAAGGCAGGAATTGAAACCATTTCGGCCTGTACATTGGTTATGTTATCTATAGGCAGCTATTAAAACTAATAATAAAACTAGATAATAGAACTAGATTTTAGGTATTAAACTACTGAGCATTATCCATTTAAGGCAATGACATTGTTTTGATTGAATAAGTTTTCTGTGGAATTTATGGCAGGCATTGTTCTGATCAAATACACGGAACATTGTGCTTTTGATTTTTCACCTAAAATCTACTGTCCATTCGTTGGCTCTATAAAATCTACCATCTAGTATTAGTAAATTCATTTTATTGATGTTTCCGCGACTAAGTTAGGCTTAGATCGCCTATCTTAGAGAATGAAATAAACGCTTCATTGGTATTTGTTTCATGCTAAATTTTAGGATGATTTATCCTATTGAAATTAGCCGATGGATTCATCAATATTCAAAGCTGAAATAGAAATGCTAAAAAAACTATTCGTTCAAAACTATGCGCTGATTGAACAGCTCGAAGTCGATTTATCTGATCGATTGACAATAATTACGGGAGAAACCGGAGCTGGTAAATCAATACTACTGGGAGCGCTGAGTCTGATTCTAGGAAAGCGAGCCAATCCCAATTCACTTTACGACAAGAAGAAAAAGTGTGTGGTCGAAGGCACCTTTGATATTTCAAAAAAGGGACTGTCCAAATTCTTTTCTGAGCATGATTTAGATTATGAAGAGGAAACAATCATTCGTCGTGAAATCACTCCCGCCGGCAAGTCAAGGTCTTTTATCAATGATACTCCAGTAACCTTGAATGTTCTTTCACAACTCAGCCAGCAATTGGTAAGTTTACACTCTCAACATCAAAGTTTGCATTTGATGGATAGAAGTTACCAGCTTCAAATATTGGACAGCTTTTCAAAACAGTTGCCCGATGTTTCAAAATTCCAATCCTCCTTTCAGGAATATCACCACAAGAAAAACATCCTCGAAGCCAAAAAACTAAAATACAACAAGCTTCAGCAAGAATTGGACTATATTAATTTTCAAGCAAATGAGTTGGAAGAAGCCGAAATTTCCGATGCCAATGAATTGGTGAAAATTGAGCAGGAACTTTCGACTTTGCACAACAGTGAAGAAATAAGACAAGCTTTGAGCGCCAGTTCACAGTTGTTCAATGCACCAAATTCCAACATCATGGAGTCTCTTCAAACGCTTCAAAAAAGCCTTGAAAAAATTCAGAATTTTGGAGATAAGTTTAGTAAACTTAATGAGAGGTTGACGAGTACCATTCTTGAATTAAATGACATTGGCTCGGAAGCAGAAAACCTGTCTGAAGATGTAGAGTTTGATCCAAACCGAAACAACAACTTGCAAAACAGAATGGATCTTTTGGTGAAATTGCAAAACAAACATTCTTTGAACAGCCTTGAAGATTTGATGAGGTTGAAGACGGACTTGTGTTCTAAACGAGATTCAGTTGTCAATAAAGAAGAAGACATTGGAAAATTAGAAGTTGATTGCGCAAAGTTGAAAAAGCAACTGATTGTTAAGGCTTCTAAAATTTCAAAGAAAAGAGAAAAGAACATTCCATCCCTGACAAAAAAAATAAATGAACAATTGTTTGATCTTGGAATGAGTTCAGCAAAAATTGTTATTGAAATGGATTCCAACGCTGAAGAAATAAATGCATTGGGTTTGGATAAAATTGATTTTCTGTTCAGTTCGAACAAGGGAAGCGAGGCGGTTGAAATAAAAAAAGTCGCTTCTGGAGGAGAAATTTCAAGGCTCATGCTCGCCATACAAGGTTTGATCGCGGGAAGCAGTGATTTACCAACTTTGATTTTCGATGAAATAGATACTGGGATCTCTGGCGAAGTTGCCATTAAAGTTGGCAAGGCCATGAAGAAATTGTCCAAAGATCACCAATTGATTTGCATTACGCACTTGCCTCAGATTGCTTGCATTGGCGATCGTCATTTTAGAATTTACAAAGAAGAAGACTCGACTAGAACCCTGTCGAAAGTGGAGGAGTTAGAAGGAGATGAAAGAATCATTGAGATCGGAACGATTTTGAGCGGAGAACCGCCGAGTAAGCAAGCGAAGGAAAATGCAAAAGAGTTGTTGGCTTTTATGAATGAGTAGTCGGGTACGCAGCGTGGGCTTCGCCCCGCTTTATGCTGTTGGTACGGTGCCGGGGTCACCTATTGGTACGCAGCGTGGGCTTCGCCCCGCTTTATGCTGTTGGTACGGTGCCGGGGTCACCTGTTGGTAAAGAGGGTTTGTTTCGTCGATGCGATTTTAAGGTGAAAAAGAATTTTCTAGAAAAAAGTCCAACAGTCAAAATTGGCCGATAGGACAACGAAGACGTACTAATAACAATGGCCGAAGGCCGAGTGTACCAACAGCGAAGCGTACCAAAAGGCCAAAGGCCGTACCCCAAAATATGTTCAACCGAGACATCATAAAAGACCAAATCGAGCAAGTCGGCCGAGCC
>CALBCY010000325.1 GCA_937927195.1 uncultured Chitinophagales bacterium | reverse complement strand
GCACCTAAATGCAACAAATGATGGTAGACCTCTGTATGAAAAACATGGATTTAAAGATTCTAAGTTTACTGAAATGAAATTGAGTTTGTAAAGAAACACCTAGTTTCATCAGTAATCAGTAATTAATAATCAACAAATCAATAAATCAATAAATCAAGGTAGGTAGGTGGCTCGGAAATATAATGTTTTATAAAATAAAAGAATGACAATCATTGACCAACTAATCGCAACTCAAAAACAAACCTTAGCCTACTTTAATCTTTCGGAAAAGGAATTGGGTAAAACTTATGCAAAAGGCAAATGGAATGTAAAACAAATTTTGCATCACTTGGCAGATGCCGAAGCAGTTTTGTTTGAAAGAATCAAAAGAACCATTTCAAACCCAGGCCAAACCATGTTTGCTTTTGATCAGGATAAGTGGGCAGAGGAATTACAGTACAAAGAAATGCCTTTGTCTTTAAGCCGCGATATTTTTGATTCCAATAGAAAGGCTTTGATTTACCTTACTCCTAAATTTTATGAGTCGAAAGGTGAAAATAAATACCATCATTCCGAGACAAAAGAAAGGACTTTGAAAATGGAAATACATAAAGTTGCCAATCACAATCAAGGTCATTTGGATCAAATAAAATTTGCTTTAGATAATGAAATTTAATCTTGATAATAAAAAATTTGCCTTGATTTCTAACTCTGAGAAAGGAACGGTCAATTCAGAAACCATCTTTCACTACAAGCAAATCGGTCGTGTTGTTCATGCAGATTATAGTGGGGGGAGTATTGTTAATGGTAAAATATTTGCCCTCATGAAGGGGGAGCAATTAGAAATGATTTATCAATGCATTACGACTGATCATGAGCTGAAAGCGGGAAAAGCTCATGCAAAAATCGAATTAAATGAAAAGGGTAAAGTTCTTTTAAAGCTGAACTGGCAATGGATGCAGGGAGAAGGAACTGGACAATCTGAATACATTGAAATTTGATTATTCGAAGTCTTGCTAGTTTTGAATTAATCCTGGCGTATTGCTACTGCCATTGCAAGGACAAGCACTGACAGTTATGCTAATCGGAAAAGTTTCTGATTGCAGGCAAGCATCCGTTACTGTGACTGTATAATTTTGATTGTTAGTCGGAGAAATATTGAAAGTATCGGAATCTGCTAAGAAGGCTCCAAGTCCTGTCCAATCAAATTCATAGGGTTCATTGCCACTTAACACTTCTATTCCAATTGAGGCCGTTTCTCCAGTACAAATACCTACCATCATGTCGCCTGTTATTTCTAATGGTAAGAAATCACTAATGTTTATACTGGTCTCGGTTGGAAAACAAATACATTCATTGGTAATTGTTAAAGTAAGGTCTTCCAATGGTTCTGTAATTCCATCATTAATTGCATTGATCAAAAGTTCAAAACTCTCTTCGCCAGCAGGGATGGTTATAGAACTATTAATGGCCGTGTAATCTGTTCCATTTGTCGCCGTTCCATTAATGGTGAAGTTGATTACAACAGGAGTGCTTAAATCACTAATGTCGTTTCTTGTAAACAGAAATGATCCATTCTCTGCACATTCTTCAATTGCATTTGTCGTTACAAAATTATCTAAGAGCAGCATGTCATCACTTGCATCAAAAGAATTTCCTCCTATGAAAACAGCGCTGTCAACATAACTGTCTCCAATGTCTGAAATGGCTATTTTAATGTGATACGTTTCGCAGGGAACAACTGCAACTTCAGCTTGAATGACATCTAAATAGGCGTCGTATTCCAAAAACTGACCATTGGCATTGTTATTATAATAAGCGCTGTTTGTTGTTGCATTGACATCGTCTATGGAAACAGGAATATTTGTGCCAGGCAACAAAGCAACATTTTCAGCAGCATTGGTATATGGCCCGGTAATTCCAGGGCCACTTACAAATATTCCAAAAACGTCATTGACAAAATTGTTTACATATTCTGGATACTCTTCGCTGGCAAAAACAAAGTCCAATGTAACTGTGTTTTTAGAAGGTATGAAGTCAAATTCAAGAATGGCTGCATCATTACTTTCATTTGGAGCATCGGCTACCTCTTCTAAATCATCGTCAGAACTATTTCCAGGGAATATGGTTTCAGTTTCAGTGCTGTTGTTGGGGCCTACAGCATTGTTAACATTGCCAGTGGCCAAAATAATCCCATCCTCTAAACCAGTACCCATAATGCCGGTAGAAAAATAACCTATGGCATTGTTGTTGCCTGAAAAACTAACATTGCTAATTTGAATACAGGCTCCGTTCTCGACTAAAATATCATTGACCAAATTCTCAGGACTATAATTGGAATTAATGCTAATATTGGCCAGTGCAGCCAAAGGATTTTTATTTATTGGACTATTTTTATCAGCATCGTTCGCATGAGAAGTTATTCCACAATTAAATAGAGCAATTGCAATTGCCAACAATGAAAAAAGCTTACTTAAAGTAGTTCTATTCACTTGGTTTAAT
This sequence comes from uncultured Chitinophagales bacterium, assembly GCA_937927195.1. GTDB lineage: Bacteria > Bacteroidota > Bacteroidia > Chitinophagales > UBA2359 > JAHDGP01. Next base: position 4,464 of record CALBCY010000325.1, on the reverse strand, counting down.
TAGTGAAACAAAAGGGTGGTCAATCAAAAACTAGGCTTGAATTGGGCCTTATACTGGAATGCATTGGGGTAAAATGGGGTGAGTTTAGATTGAATATAATTAAATTGTCTTAAATTTTAGAAAGAGCGCAAATAAAAAGGATAGATAGTTTATTGATTGGAAAACAAATGACATTCTTGGAATGAAATGCCCTATATTTATTGTGTTTTGTCATTCTGTTTTTAAATAGATCGACGACCTGTCTATTTCAATCAAACTCCTCTAATGCGAAAATGAAACCCTGTTCTTTAATGATTTTTAGGATGAAAATTCTCAAAGAAAACATCTTAAATCTAATGATAATAATTGGAGCTTATTAAAAAAATAAAGTTCTAAAATGACTTTTTGTTTTGATAGATTAGCTCTGCTACTTTTTTCGAAGCTCCTCCCGAACCGAGTAATTTTTCCAGGCTTTTATATTCATTTTGAATATTGCTTCTGTATGGTGAATCGGTCAATAGCTTTTGCAATTCTTTTGTCAGCTGCTCTTTGCTGAAATCGTTTTGAATCAATTCTTTGACCAATGGTTTGTCGAGGATTAAATTGACCAATGAAATGTATTTTACCTTAACCAGCCTTTTCCCGATCTGGTAGGATAGGGGATTGCCTTTATAGCAAACCACTTGTGGCACTTTGAACAAGGCTGTTTCTAAAGTTGCTGTTCCGGAGGTTACCAATGCAGCATCAGCAATTTGTAACAGCTTGTAGGTTTTGTTTTCTATTAGTGAAATGTTTCTTCCAGCAATAATGTCTTCATAAAATTTTCGAGAAATATTTGGAGCCCCTGCAATAACAAATTGCCTTTCAGGAAATTCTTCATTCATTTCAATCATCAAAGGGAGCATCTTTGAAATTTCTTGCTTTCGGCTTCCAGGTAACATTGCAACGATAGAAGTTTCAGGATCAATTTTTAATTCTTGGCTAATTTCTATGCTCGTTTTTTTTGTTTGTGAAATCGCATCGAGTAGGGGATGACCGACAAAGGCTACATCGTAATCCCACTTTTTGTAAAAGTCTTTTTCAAATGGTAAAATGACATACATTTTGTCTACCAACTTCTTGATCTTTTTTACTCGGTTTTGCTTCCAAGCCCAAACCTGTGGTGAAATATAATAATGAACAGGAATGTTGTTTTGAAAAGCAAATTCTGCAATTCTCAAATTGAAGCCCGGGTAATCAATGAGGATTAAAACATCGGGACGATTTTTAAGAAGGTCTTTTTTGCATTTATCCAAAAGACGGGCTATGGTTCTAATGTTTTTGACAACTTCGACAAAGCCCATGAAGGCGGTATTTCTGTAATGCTCGACTAATTCAACTCCATTTGCCTCCATCAAATCGCCGCCCCAGCCACGAAAGTTGGCTTTGGGATCTAGCATTTTAAGCTCTTTGACAAGATTCGATCCGTGCAAATCTCCAGAGGCTTCTCCTGCTATGATGTGGTAATTAGACATTTGGATTGTTAGACGTTTAGATATTTGGACATTTGGACATTTGGACAGTTTGCAAATCTAACATCTAAGGCCTAAAATCTAATGTCTTATTGAGGATATTAATCACATTGTTAATAAATATAGCATTTCGGCATAGGGATAGTAGTGGAAATGAGGTAATTTATTGGCAATGGAACGCAATAAAGTGCTGATTTTGACTAAAAATTTTTATTTTGCATTTCATTAATGGAATCGTTAATAGAATCGTTTTTTCAGAATCGAGGAGGCGACCAGAGGAAGCCACCGCAGATCTGATAAAACTTGCCAATAAAATAGCGAATTGCAACGGATAGCCCGGCTTGGCCTTTGCAGAAAGGCGCCCCAAATTTTTCAATCTAAATAGTAAAAAATATTATGGAACATCAAATAAAAAGCTTTGATGAGTATCTCGAAACTTACAAAAAAAGCGTTGAAGACCCAGAAGGATTTTGGGGTGAAATTGCATCAAGTTTTCAATGGAAAAAGAAATGGGACAAAGTTTTGGACTGGAATTTTTCAGAACCAAATATAAATTGGTTTGTCGGTGGGAAATTAAACATCACTGAAAACTGCTTGGATCGTCATTTACAAACAAGGGGAGATAAAGTTGCCATTCTGTGGGAACCGAATGATCCCAAAGAGTCTAGCATTTCTATTACTTATAAAGAATTGCATGCAAGGGTTTCTAAATTTGCCAATGTTCTGAAATCCTATGGTGTTGAAAAAGGCGACAGAGTTTGTCTGTATATGCCAATGGTTCCGGAATTGGCCATTGCCGTTTTGGCAACTGCGAGAATTGGAGCCATTCATTCAGTTGTGTTCGCGGGATTCTCGGCGAATTCATTGGCAGACAGGATCAATGATTCTTCTTGTAAAATATTATTGACCGCAGATGGCTCTTACAGAGGAAGTAAACAAATAGATCTAAAGGCAATTGCGGATGAGGCATTGGCGACTTGTCCTTCAATAGAAAAGTCCATCGTTCTTAAGCGAACTGGGAATGCAGTTGAAATGAAAGACGGCAGAGATGTTTGGTGGTCAGATTCACTGGCTTCGGCAGCCGCTGATTGTCTGGCAACAGAAATGGATTCGGAAGATGAATTGTTTATTTTATATACTTCTGGTTCGACTGGAAAACCCAAAGGTGTGGTTCATACTTGTGGAGGTTATATGGTTTACACTGCTTATTCTTTTAGCAATGTTTTCCAATACCAGGAAGAGGATATTTACTGGTGTACAGCGGACATTGGATGGATCACTGGACACTCTTATATTATTTATGGACCATTGTTGGCAGGTGCCACGACCATGATGTTTGAGGGCGTTCCAACTTGGCCAGATGCTGGAAGATTCTGGGAAATTTGTGACAAACACAAGGTCAATCAATTCTACACAGCTCCTACGGCTATTCGTGCGCTTATGGCTAAAGGTTTGGAATTCGTTAGTCCATACAAATTGGATTCGATTAAAGTATTGGGCTCAGTAGGGGAGCCAATCAATGAAGAAGCATGGCAATGGTATCACAAACACATTGGTAAAGAAAAATGTCCTGTTGTCGATACTTGGTGGCAAACGGAGACGGGAGGAATTATGATCTCAGCAATTCCTAATGTTACAAAGTTAAAGCCTACCTATGCGAGTTTGCCTTTACCAGGTATTCAGCCCTGTTTGGTTGACAAAGAAGGCGTGAAAATAATGGAGAACGATCGCGAAGGTTTGCTTTGTGTGGAATTTCCTTGGCCGTCTATGATTCGAACAACCTATGGGGATCACCAACGTTGCAAGAATGTTTATTTCTCCTCTTTTGAAAATATGTATTTCACTGGAGATGGCGCAAGAAGAGATGAAAATGGATTTTACAGAATCATTGGAAGAGTTGATGATGTGATCAATGTTTCTGGCCATAGGATGGGAACGGCAGAAGTTGAGAATGCGATCAACCAGCACAGTGCTGTCGTAGAGTCGGCTGTTGTGGGATATCCACATGATATTAAGGGGCAAGGAATCTATGCCTACATTATTGCTTCTGGTGATGTTACAGATTTGGCAGCATTCGAAAAAGAAATCAAAGCGACGGTCAACAAAGAAATCGGACCAATAGCTAAACCAGATAAAATTCAAGTGGTCCCTGGTTTGCCGAAAACTCGTTCTGGTAAAATTATGCGAAGAATTTTAAGAAAAATTGCCAGTAAGGATGTTTCTAATTTAGGGGATGTTTCGACTTTGCTTGATCCGGGAGTGGTAGAAATTATCAAGAAAGGGGCAGGCTTGGCTTAATAAGTTAAAGAATAAGTTGAGTACTGGACATTTTCTCAAATCAAAAAATAGCATTTTTTTGGTTTTATGACGCTTGCTTTTGGTTTTATGACGGCTTACTTTTGGTTTTATGACGCTTGCTTTTGGTCTTATGACGGCTTACTTTTGGTTTTATGACGCTTACTTTTGGTCTTATGACGGCTTACTTTTGGTTTTATGACGCTTGCTTTTGGTCTTATGACGCTTGCTTTTGGTTTTATGACGCTTACTTTTGGTTTTATGACGCTTACTTTTGGTTTTATGACGCTTACTTTTGGTCTTATGACCAAAAGGGGGCATTGTTTAATTAATTATACCCGTTATATAAAGCATTTTTGCTTCGTTTCATAAAAGTTCACCAGGTCCTTTGGTGATAACCAAAGGAAAGCAATGATTTGTCTAGTACTCAAAAGTTGAAGTTTAACAAGTATGGATTAGTTAGCTCCATTGGCAACACGATTTATGGCCTCCTTTCTGTCTTGATCATAAATTGGTTTGTCGCTATATAATCACAGACTTGTTGTAGACGTAAATAAGCGAAGGCCTTTGGCTGCCGACTAAAGAAAAAATCAAGGTTTTTGAATAAATGTTCAAAGTGTTTTTTTAAGTTAAATAATTAATCTCAGAGCTGAAATTTCAGATATGTACGTGGATTTAT
>CALBCY010000324.1 GCA_937927195.1 uncultured Chitinophagales bacterium | reverse complement strand
TACTTTCCAATACAAAACTTTGAAAAAATATTCCCCAACAAATCGTCTGTACTTACCTCACCGGATATTTCACCCAAATAATGCAAAGCCTGTCTGATGTCCAAAGCGAGTAATTCTCCCGAGATCTGAAGATCCAAACCTTTTGAAACTTCATCTAGAGATTGCATTGATCTTAAAAGTGCTTCGTGATGTCTGGCGTTGCTTACAATGGTTCCGCCTGTATTTATTTCATCATCCAGAATCTTACTCTTCAAAGTGTTCTTGAGTTTTTCAATGTTGGTCTGGTCTTTCGATGAAATAAAAATCATTTCATCCCACTCAGCAAAAAGGCTTTGATAATTCACTTCAGTGTCATCAATTTTATTGCCAACCAAAACCAACGGATTGTCGATCTTGATGAAATCTTTCAAGTCGGATTTTAATTGTTCAGGGCTGCAACTTGAAACATCAAACAAGAAAATTGTAAGGGCAGATTTTTCAAGCTTCTCCATCGTCTTTTCAACACCCATTGCCTCAATGGTATCTCTCGCTTCTCTGATTCCTGCAGTATCTATAAATCGAAAAGGAATGCCATCAATGTTTATCAATTCCTCGATTGTATCTCTTGTCGTTCCAGGAATGTCCGAAACCAAGGCACGATCCTCATTCAACAAAGCATTCAATAATGTTGACTTGCCAGCATTTGGCCTTCCTGCTATTACTGTCTGAACACCATTTTTCATGGCATTGCCCAATTGAAAAGATTGAATCAGTTGACGAATGATTCTTTTTATTTCACCAATCAAATTCAATAATTGACTTCGGTCAGCAAACTCAACATCTTCTTCACCAAAATCCAATTCTAACTCAATGAGCGATGCAAAATTTATCAACTGTTGCCGCAATTCTGAAATCTGTTTGGAAAAGCCACCACGCATTTGTTGTATTGCCATGGTGTGTGCACTTGCATTTTCCGAGGCGATTAGATCAGCAACTGCTTCGGCTTGTGAAAGGTCGATTCTTCCATTTAAAAATGCCCGCATTGTAAATTCTCCTGCTTTTGCTAGCCTGACACCTTTTGATTGAAAAAGCCGTATAACCTCTTGCAAGATATATGGAGAACCATGACAGGTGATTTCAACCATGTTATCCTTTGTAAAAGATTTGGGTGTCCTGAAAATGCTAAGCATTACTTCATCTATCGTACGATCGCCATCTTTAATCAGTCCATAATGAACGGTATGAGACTTTTGTTTCATCAAATCCTTGCCCAAAAATACTTGATCGGCAATCGAAATGGAATCGGTTCCAGACAATCTGATTACACCCAATGCCCCAACTCCTGGAGGAGTCGAAAGTGCAATGATTGTATCAGAAAGATCCGAATGAGAATAAAAAGACATTAAAAAGAATTTATATAATGAGGTTAATAAAAGTTAAATGAATATTTGACGGTGGCCTATTTGGTTTATTATGCGTCACTTAGGTGATCTATAAAATGTAAAAGAAAAAGTTAATATTAAAAAGTGTATTTTTGCATTTGGCTTATCGCAAGACAAGGTACGATTTTTGCGGATAAATAATCGAAATTAAAAAATCTGATAAAAGGAAAATACGGCATTGTATCGGCTTTTATCAAAACAAATATTTTTATGACAATATTTAGAGATTTTGAGTATCAAAGACCTGTTCTTGATCAATTGAAAACCGACTTTAATGCTTTGTTAGATGAGTTTGACAAAGCTGGTTCTATGGAAGAACAAAATGTTCTTATCAATGATATCAATAAGTTGAGAAACAGTTTTGATACCATGTGGAACATTGCTCACATAAGACATACAATTGATACCACGGACGAGTTTTACGAAAAAGAAAACTCATATTTTGATGACGCCGTTCCTGAATTTGAAGGCTTGGTAAATAAGTTTTATCGTTCATTGGTCAAATCAAGTTTTAAAACTGAATTGATTATTAAATGGGGAAAGCAATTTTTTACCATTGCTGAAATGAAGGTTAAAATTTTCGATCCGGTTATCCTAAATGATCTCAAGGCAGAAAATCAACTCACCAGCGAATACATCAAATTGCGTTCTTCTGCTTCTATAAAGTTTGATGGGGAAGAAAGAAATCTTTCGGGTCTCTTGCCTTTTACACAATCAGATGACAGAGCAGTTCGTAAAAGTTCAAGTGAAGCTTTCTGGCAGTTCTTTGAAAGCAATGAGGAGAAGTTCGATGAAATCTATGACAAGCTTGTCAAGATAAGAACTCGAATCGCTAAGAAATTAGGTTTCGATACTTTTGTAGAGTTGGCTTACCTAAGAATGTTGAGATCAGATTACAATGCGCAGCATGTTTCTCAATTCAGGGATTTGGTTTTAAAGCACATCGTTCCAGTAGCCAATGGGCTAAGAGAAAGACAGGCCAAAAGATTGGATCTAGAATCTCTAAAATATTACGACATTACCTACAATTTCAAAACAGGAAATGCACGTCCAAAGGGTGATCCAGAGTGGATACTCAACAACGGAAAACAAATGTACGAAGAGCTTTCACCAGAAACAGGTAGCTTCTTCAATTTCATGATAGAAAAACAATTGCTTGACCTTGTCAACAAAAAAGGAAAAGCTGGTGGTGGATACTGTACTTACATTGCCGATGAGAAATCTCCATTTATCTTTTCAAACTTTAATGGAACCTCACACGATATCGATGTTTTGACACACGAAGCTGGACACGCTTTTCAGGTCTTTGAAAGTAGAAAGTTTGAGATACCTGAATATCAATGGCCAACTTTTGAGGCTTGTGAAATTCATTCCATGAGTATGGAGTTTTTAACCTGGCCTTGGATGGACAGCTTTTTCAAAGAAGATGCCGATAAATACAAATTCTCACACCTTAGTGGATCTTTGTTATTTTTGCCTTACGGTGTAACGGTTGATGAATTTCAGCACGTTGTATATGAAAATCCAGATATGACTCCAGCGGAAAGAAAAACTGCATGGAGAAACATTGAAAAAAAATATACACCAAATGCTGATTACGATGGAAACGACTTTTTGGAACGAGGTGGATTTTGGATGAAACAAGGGCATATTTTTGAAATGCCATTTTATTACATCGATTATACACTCGCTCAAATTTGTGCTTTCCAGTTTTGGAAAAAATCTCAAAACCAAGACCCAAAAGCATTTGAAGATTACCTGCGTTTATGTCGTGCAGGTGGAAGTCAATCCTTCCTTGAATTGGTCGACTATGCAAATCTTAAATCACCATTCAACGAAACATCCTTTACTGAAGTGATTGGAGAAGTTGAAGGCTATTTAGAAACAGTCGATGATCTTGCGATGTAGAAAAAAGACTTAGAAAAAAAATGATTTTAAAAGTTAAAAAGGAGGCAATTTTTTGCCTCCTTTTTTATTGCCCTCAAAGCATAGAAGAAGTTAAAGTCTAAGCTGAAGCATAAAAAGGGATTGTAAATTTACTGAATGTCAATTCATCTGGCAATATTACATCTTGTGGCATTATTATACTTGTGGCAAGGCGATTTATCGCGTCCATCGTCCCAATGTCACAACACCCCACCTACTCCAAACTTATATACGGCTTAATCCTCCTAAACAAAACACTGTCGATAATCGGAGGGCTGAAAACATCTTCTGGTTTGGTAAATGGCTTTCGATGTTTTCGCAATTTTGTAATATGTTTGGCCGCATTGTAATTCAAGTAAGGATGTAATTTTAACTCTTCAATTCCTCCTGAATTTATTTTTATTTTCTGCTTCGGCTGTCCTTCACAAATTAGAAAAGGAGCAATCTTGTCTAATTTTTCCTGATCCATATTGTAGACTTCTTTTAATTGTTCCAGATTGATGAACCCGCCCAATTGATTGCGATACTTAATGATGGCTTTTGCAAAGTAATCTCCAATGCCATTTAAGCTTTTTAAATCAGCGACACTTGCCGAGTTTATTTCAAAAATTTGGATTTGCGGCTTGGGCTTGGAAGGCAATTCTATATAAGCCTCAAGGGATTGGTAAATTGAATCGTTTATGCTGTAAATAATTTTAAGATCCTCCTTGCTTTCAAAAGTGCCACCACTTTCGATGAATTTCAAAATGTTGTTCGTTACCTTTTTGTCCAAACCCAATTGCTCTGCTATTTCATGATTTAATTGATTGGGATTGAAGGCAAATTTTTCCGGCTGCTTATGCTCTTGTTGTTCGGTGTTGTTTTTTTCGTGAAATGAAAATTCTTCCCGTGTATTTGGAAGTTGAATATAAGTTTCTAGTTGCTCAAATTCACTTTCCGTCAAACTGTATATTTTTTTTAAATCGGCCTTCGTTTTGAAACTGCCTCCTTTGTTTAAATACTTTTCAATATTATAGGCAGCTTTTGAATTGATTCCCAAGGCCATCGCTTTTTGCTTTGTCAATGAATTTGGATCAAAATCACTTAACTCAATTTTTTGAATTGGCTTTTTGTCACCTTGATTGGTTTTTGATTTTTCTTGAAATTTATTGCTTTGGAAATGTTCTTTACTTTCCTGATAGTTATTTTTGAATTGATGTTTCTTTGTCCCATTTTTGTTAGAATTGAACTCCGTCTTTTCTATTTGTACAAAAGGCTCGAGCAGAAAATAATCTCCTTCTTCTAATCCGTAGATTTTTTTTAGGTCTTCTTTTTTGTAAAATCCTCCTCCTTTTCCTGTAAAGTTGCAAAGTGTTTTTGCCAGCTTTTTGGGAAAACCAAGATCAAGTGCTTCTTCAATAGTTAATTTGTTGGGATCGAAATGTTTGAGAAGGCTGGTGTCAAAAACTTGATTTGTTTTTTTTAATTCTTCTGATTTTACTTCTCCAATTAACTCTGACAATTTTGTTTGTTCTAAAGTTGTCAATGGCCGAATTTGTTTGCTTGGCGATAAGGGAATTAGCTTCCATATAATCAACCCAAGAATATTTAATCCAACCAAAATAATAATCGCTCTTCTGTCCTGACGATTAAAATTGAAAAATTCTCTAAGCATGTTTTCATAATTTTCCCCTGGTCGATACAAGGTGCATTTAACAATCACTCAAAGACCTATGCCCATAAAATTTAATAAGAACAATCTATTTTTTTAAGCAAGGCCATTACACTTATATAATGCCGAAAAAAATATTTGCAAGTAAAAATGAGTATGAAATGGCTTATTTGGAGACAGTAATTTCAGATTAAAAGGAGGATATTTTGACAAATAAAGAATGGATGGAATTGCAACACAAAAGCTGTTTCAAAACAAACAAAGTCAATAGCAGCGAAGGAATTTTAACTCATCGAAAGCAAAGAATTTAATGAATGTAATCTTCATAAAAGTTCCTCAATATCAAGTAAGAAAAGCCACAAATTGGGCCACAAATCCTACGAGATAACCCATGAAGACCTCACGAGGTTCATGAGCATTTAAAACCAAACGTGAAGTGCCAACCAATCCCGCTACAATAATTCCTACAGCCAATGCTCCTGCCAAGCCGTAAAGAGAGAAAAAACTAGCCGCAATGATAAGTGCTATAAAATTTCCCATACCAATCGCATGCAGGCTTATTTTAAAATAGACAACATTGATTAAATAGGCAGCCATAATGGACAAAAACGCTCCCCACATTATATCTGTCATCAATTCCGGCATTTGAAGTCGATGCCTAACGACAAAGTAGGTCCAGAAGAAAAAGAAAATCATGATCAGAAACGGAATCGCTCTTTGTTTTCTTTGATTCAACTTTAAATCATCAATCAATTTAGATCGATACAGAATAACCAACATGATCAATGGTAAAACAATCGAGTTTAGAATCACCACACTGATCACTCCTATGCCCTGTGGTGAATCTATTGCATAAAAAACAAAAGGATTGCACCACATTAAAAACAATAGGCCATAAACAGGCATAAATATTGGATGAAATAAATAAGACAGTATATTGGCGATAATTCTTTGCGAAAACATAGCCAAAATTACCAAATTGAACAGGCAAATTCAGTATTTTGATAGGATACAATGAAATTATTTTGGATTTCATCAAATTATAGGGAGTCCTATTTAGTATAAATGATTGATAATGATTGATAATGATTGTAAATGATTGCCTAAAAAGTCATTCCATGCAACCATTTCACTAAAAAACGTCCCATTATTAATAAGAGACACATAAATATTCCAAAATTGGATAAAACAAGGGAAAATACACTGGTAAAAGCCTGTTTGAATAAAGACAGAAAAGCTCAAAATGAGCTTTACCAGATATTTGCAAGCCCTATGATGGGTCTCTGTTTGAGGTATGGGAAAAATAAGGAGGAAGCTGAAGACATTCTTTTAGAGGGTTTTTACAACGTTTTTAAGGACATGCACACTTTTAAAGGAACAGGACCATTGGGTGGATGGATCCGAATGGTAATGATTCATACTGCATTGCGATACATTCAAAAACATCGAAAAAAAATGTATCCCTTAGTAAGTTTTGAAGAGTATATGGATGAAAGTAAAGAATCCAATATATTCCAAACATTTGAGGCAGCTGAGGTAATTTCTCTTTTGCAAAAGCTACCGCTTGGTTTTAGAACAGTTTTAAATCTTTATGCAATAGAGTCTTTCAGTCATAAAGAAATAGCAGAAGCTTTAAATATTAGTGTTGGGACTTCGAAATCTCAACTTTCAAGAGCAAGAAAAATGATGCTAGACTTAATGAAAAACAATGAGAAAAACAATGAATTCAAAAAGGCAAGGTGATGGAAAATAAATTTGATCAACATATGGATGATTTCTTAAGGGAATCAGTCGGTGATTTTTCTCCTGAAATTCCAGAAATGGTTTGGGGAAAATTGGATGGCAGATTAGATGGTCTCCTAGTCGAACAACAAAATGCCGAATTGAATTCAATGTCTAAAAAGTTGAATTTCTTTAAAATACTTTCTGGTATATCTCTAAGCTGCTTATTGTTTTTGAGCGCTGTATATTTTTTCAATCTTGATTTCAACACCAACAATTCTTTAATCAATACAAATACTGAAATAGCTCAAAATTTTAATAAGAATGAAATTCTTGAAAACGCTTCAGCTTTAGAGAAGCAAGAACCGACCGCTAATCGTAAGGCTGGAAATTACGCAGCGGAAAATTTCACAAAAAACCAATCAAGCTCAATATTTAAAGGCCAAAAAGAAAGTCAATCAGAACCAATCTTAGACAATAATGCATCGAGCACTGAATTAGTCAAAACGGAAACGAAAAACTTTGCTGGGGATTTTAAAAAATCGAATAACAGCAATGTTTCAAATGATGACATCCACATTTCTATGGACCCTACTAAGGCAGTCGCAAACAGAAATAAGATAAAAAACAACAAAAACCTTAATTTCCAGCCTTCAAAAGAATCGAAAAAAATAGAAAGGGAAATAGAAAGGGAAATAGAAAGTTTGATTCATACGCCATTTGTTAAAAATGGAAATGACTTAAGCATCGACTCAGCATTTGAAAAGGCCGAAAAAACAAAAAAAACAGCGGCTCTTTCGGGAAGCTCTTACCTTTCCTTTGACAATAAAAATGATGATTTACAAAATCAATTAGAGAATAAATTTGGCGGAATAGAGCGCGGCAAAATGGAGCTCGATAAAATAAAATCTAGACGCTCTAATTTAGCCATCAATGAAAACAATACTGAGAATTGGGAATCAGTACAAAGGAGGCAATTTAACAATGCATTTGAAATTCCTAATTTGCAATCTTTTAATAAAAAATGGAATTATTATGCGTTTGTGTCTCCTTTGATTTTTCAACAAAAATTAAGTTTGGCTGACCCAGCTGATTTACAGTCGCTAGCAAGTATGGAATTTTATGAAAACACAGAAAAACCATCTTTGTCTTGGGGCGCTGGATTGAACATTGGCTATCAACTTTTCAAAAACATTGAACTGAAAACGGGATTAGAATTTCTCAGGTTAAACCAAGAAATCAATTACCCTTTAATGGCTGTTTATTCGCAAGGAGAATATTCTAGTAATTTGAGTTCTTCATTGTCTAATAATGAAATTTCATTTCAGTCCAATCAATACCAGGAAGCTGCAATTGAAGCCAACTTATACGAATTTAATCTAAGCTTAAATCAACAGCTTGATTACTTTAAAATTCCAATCTATGCACAATATGAATATGGAATAAAAGGACTAGTTTTTAATCTCGAAGCAGGGTTTCAAGGCAATGTTTTATTGAAGGAATCGATTCAATCTAAAAATTCAGTTGTTTCAAACCTAAACCATGGGCAATCCAATGACCTGGCCGCAATGTTTTGGTCTTATTCTGTAGGAGCAGGGATTGAATACAAATTTTGGAAAGACCTGGGAATGTTTGTACAGTTTCAATACCTGAGTGGATTTGATTCTCAAAACAAAAATCGCTCAGTTTTGGTAAAACAAAAGGCACAATCCTTGAGATTAGGCTTTATTTACAGTAAAACGAGTAATTAATATTTATTGATGCAACCTTTGTCCAAGAATTGGTACCATTATAATTGAAGAACAACGAACAAATAATACTTACAAATTATAAATAAAAAAAATGAAAAATCTATTAATGTTTTTAGCCACTTTCCTACTGATAGGCTTAGTTGGTTGTACCAAGGAAGAATTAAATGGATCTTCTTCGAATAATTCTTTAACGATGTCAGTTGGACAATATCCTGCAAGCATCAATTCACATCTTACAGAGGCTTTCCCAAGTGAAACTGTTGTTAGAGTAGAACTTTTAAACGACGGCGAGTACCTTGTTTTGTTAGACACAGGATACACGGTTAGCTATGACAATCAAGGCGAATTCTTGAGAGTTGATGAGCCTAAAGATGACGGCGAAGAAGGTGATTCAGGAGATTCTGGTGATTCAGGAGACTCAGGAGACTCTGGAGATAGCCTAGATACAGTTGACGGCGAAGAAGGAGATTCTGGTGACAGTGGAGACTCAGGAGACAGCGAAGATTCAGTAGACGGTGAAGAAGGCGATTCTGGTGACAGTGGAGATTCAGGTGACTCAGGTGATTCAGGCGACAGTGGAGATACTGTAGTTGTGGATGATCCTACCACTGACGACGGTCCTATATAAAGAATCGAAAGACTTTTTAATTCTCAAAAAAATGCCTAAAATGAAAAATATACTTTTCTATTCACTTTGTTTTATCATAATAGGAGCCATTTCCTGTTCAAAGTCAGATCCGAATTTACCTGATTCATCAGCCAACAATTCTTTTAGTGTGACAGTTGATCAGTATCCTGAAGCAATCAGCAACCACTTGGCTTCAAATTACGCTTCATTGAGTATCGTAACTGTAGAATTGTTATCAGATGGTTCATATCTTGTTTTAATGGACAATGGTGTGAGGGTTTCTTTTGATGATGACGGAGACTTCCAAAATGAAGACATGGGTGAAGTTGGTGATTCAGGTGACACAGGTGGAACTGAAGATGGCGAGGAAAGCGACACCGAAGAAGGTGAAGAAGGCGACACCGAAGAAGGCGAAGAAGGAGACACCGAAGAAGAGGAGGACGACGTTGACGAAGGAGACGGTGGCTGATTAAAAAATGCAACCTCAACTAAAGTTTTGAAAAAACTTTAGTTTTTACTAGCGAGTATAATTGGGTATTTAATATGCAAGGGCAGGTAATTGGGCCTGCTCTTGTTTTTTTTTACTTTTGGGTTTACAAACAACCAACTTCTTTATAAACATATACAAATTCATGGCGGAAAAGCTAAAATTTTTCTTGCCTTTTTTATTTCTGGTCTACCAGATTTTATCTTCTCAATGTTATTCTACTTCTTTCAATCAAGAAGATGAAATTTTCCAAGCAGAAACCATTCTATTTGGAGAGCTCAAAAGTAAAGAGGTGTTTTGGAATACTGAACAGAGCCATCTGTTTACCATAGCTTTTATTGAATTAGACAAACCTTACAATTCTTCAAATGCAATTTGGCTGCTTAGCCTTGGAGGCGAATTAAATGGAATTGGTGAAATGGTTTACCCCGCTTTTCATGGGCAAGTCGGTATGAAAGGCATTTTCTTTGCTGAAAGCTGTTCTGAACAATTACTTAATTTTGACCAAGGAGAAATACCTCTGCTCAAGGCCGCTCAGGCAAGCAATAGCTTTTTGCCTTATGCTCAACTAAGCCAAAATTTGGCAGAATCACTTCATGTCGATTCAAAGCTATACAAACCATTAAACAGTTTGAAATCCGTCCTTCAGGTTCCTCCTGAAATAACTAATTTTAGCCCAAACAACATCAATGCTGGCGTTTTTGAAAGCATCACCATTACAGGAACAGGCTTTGGTCCAACAGCCTCGGGGCTATCAACTGTCCAATTTAGAAATCCAGACTATTTTGGAATAGTAATCAATTATGTTGACATTCCACCTAACCACATCGTCTCTTGGTCCGATACTCAAATCGAAGCAATCATACCCGGCCGCGATTTACTCAGCGGCCATCCAGGTGCTGCCTCAGGGAACATAAGAGTCATAAATGCGGATGGTGAAATGGGGGAGTCAGAATCACCGCTAACAATAAATTTCAATAAATTTGTCATCAACCTAAACGAAGTTGACCTAATAGACGACAATGGTTTTGGTGGCTATACTTTCAGCTACAGCGACAATTTTACCACAAACAATCAAGCGATCATTGCTACAGAACGATCTCTGGAACGTTGGCAATGCTCCATCGGTTCCTCCTTTTTGTTGAGCGGATCGGTAAGTTCAAATGCTTGTGCTGGAAACGATTCTTTCAATCTCATCGCCTTTGACGACGAATGCAATTTGCCAACAGGAGTGCTGGCTCAGACCACTCATTGGTTTACTTATTGCCCCAATAGTTCAGAAGCTTATATCGAAGAAATTGATGTGATCTTTACCAACGCTTTTTCTTGGAATTTTGGACCTGGACCAACACAGGATGGCTTCAAGGATTTTGAATCCATTGCCGTTCACGAATTCGGCCATGCTCATGGTTTAGGTCATGTTCTCAATCTCGATGGACTCATGTATCCGGCAATCGACTTTGCAGAGGACAAGCGAAACATCGACGAGCATGCGCTAAGTTGCGGAGAAATCGTTGTGGAACACAGCATTGTTCCCAATACATGTTCTGGCTTTGGCCCAATGGTTCCGCTTCCTTCTTGCGACAATCCTTGCTCAATCTCAAGTGAGTTTTTTCTCTTAAATGACTGCGCAGAAAATGAAATGTCTTTGTACCAATTTGGTATAAATGATGTCAACGGAAGTGCACAAGGTTTTAGTGTTTTATTAGATGGAGTTCTAATCAATGATAATTCTATCCCTTATAATTTTTCTGGATACACCGTTTATGATGTTTCTATTCCAGCCGATGGCCAAAATCACATTGTTGTGATTCAAGATGAAATTAACTCCAGCTGTTTCGATGAAATCGAAATCACAACAAACGATTGTACCTGCGGTATTGAAATAGGATCAGTTCAGCAAATAAGCAATTGTCTTGGGAACGGAACGGTTGAATATGCAATCACTTTATTGCACCAAAACCCGTCTTCCGAATCATTTCAAGTTTTCGTGGAGGAGGAATCAATCGCAAGTTTTAATTATGTTGCAGGGAATTCTACCACTGTTAATTTAGAACTCTTAGCCAATGGAAATGTTATAACCATTGAAGTCTTCGATTCTGAAAATGCGAATTGCTCAGACGCTTTCGATTTGCAAACATTGGATTGCTCTTGTGCATTGACAATCGAAAACTTGATTCCTATTGGAAATTGTGAAAATGAAATGCAATCTTATTCGCTCTCATACAATGTTTCAAATCCAAATGCTGAAAATTTCACTGCAATGCTCGACGGTACAGAATTGGCTGGAAGTCCTTTTGGCTATGACGAACAATTCATAAATTTCACCATTCCTGCAGATGGCCTAAATCACATCTTGAATATTCAGGACTTGCTCGATCCCAATTGTACTGATGAAATTTCATTTAATGCTCCAGTTTGTTTCTGTGAAATTTCATCCAATATTGTTTCCATAAGCAACTGTGATGATGGAATGGTTGATTTGACTTTTGAATTAAACGATCAAAATGGAGGCAATCAAGGTTTCCAGGTTTTTGTGGATGGACAAACGAATGCGAATTGGATTTTTAACTATGAATCGGACGGCAGTACAATTGCAAGTATTTCTTTGGAGGCAGACAATGAAACACACAATTTACAAATAAATGACATCGCCAATCCAGCCTGTCAAAGTGTTTCCGATTTTAATTTGCCAGATTGCTCTTGCAGTCTTGAAATAGATCTGATCCAGAGTTCTGATTGCAACAACGACAACGAAATTTCTTTTTTATTCAGTCTATCTTCAATCAATGGTGGGGCGGCCGGATTTGATATTCAAATTGATGGCGCGTCCTACAGTTCAAACAATCTTTACAATTCAAGTGGTGAAACCTTAATCGAATTGCTTGTAATCGGTGATGGTGATTCACATGAAATATTATTTTTTGATGCCACAGACAACGCTTGTCAGGCAAGTCTGAATGTTCAAACCCTGGATTGCTTTTTTGTTCCCAATTGTGAAATGTCTTCAAGTTTCATCCAAACGACAGCATGCAACAACGGCTTTGTTGAATATGAAATAACGCTGGAAACGCTCAATCCGCTTGGAACCAATTTTATCCTAAGCTCAAATGGAGACTTTTTAGAATCCTTGGCTTATGATCCTTCAGGAACCAATGTGTTTACAATCAGTCTTGAGGGAAATTCCAACACCAATCTTATAGAAATGCAGGATGAATTAAATCCTGCCTGTCAAACAAGTCAGCTAATTTCATTGCCCGATTGTCAATGCGATATTTCTTTAAATCTCCTTGAAACAAGTGTTTGTAATGAAATGAATGAAATAATTTTTACCCTAGAAATAGAATCAACAAATGGAAGCGGCAATGGTTATGAAATTTTTGTAAATGGACAAGCTGCAGAAACTGGATTTTATGATCAATCTGGCATTACAGAAATTGTAGTCAATCTCTTGGGTAACGGGAATGTTCAAACAATAGAAATCTTTGATCTGTCCGATAACAATTGCAATGATTTGATACAGGTTCCGACTGAGGATTGTTTTTTCATACCTCCATGTGAAATGACCTTGATTGAAGCATCGAGTGGAGACTGCCTTAATGGATTCGTGACATACATTTTCAACCTCGAACATTCGAACACAACTGGACAGACTTTCAATGTTTTGGTAGACGGTGAAATTCAAAACTCAATCAACTTCGACCAATCAGGCTCAACCGATTTCCTTGTCGAATTTTTAGCGTCTGGCCAGAATTCGAATATTCAATGCATAGATTCATCTGATCCATCTTGTTCAGTCGCAACCGCTATCAGCCTTCCAGATTGCCAATGCGATTTGTCTGTTACACTTTTAGCCAGCAGTGATTGTGATGAGAACAATGAAATAAATTTCACGCTTAACCTCCAATCGCAAAACCCAAGTGATATGGGATTTGAAATTCTAATTGATGGCGAATCATTCAGTGTCAATAATCCATACAATACAAACGGTGCAACAGAGATTGACTTGTCAATTATTGGAGATGGAGCTGCTCATGAAATAGTCTTCGTGGACCAGTTTCACAGCACATGCACTGCTGATATTACAGCATCGACAAGTGATTGCTTTTTCGTCCCTGAATGTGAAATGTTTTTATCCTATTCAGAACTCTTCGCCTGTTCCAACGGAATGGTCGAATTTGAATTTGAGCTAGAAACAAACAATCCACCTGGAGCAAGTTTCAATGTTTTTATCGGTGGAATGCCAATTGAAAATTTTTCTTATGACCCTTCTGGAACCACAAGTTTTCCTTTGAGCATCGTAGGAGACGGAAGCAATGTTTTGATAGAAATTCAAGACGAATCCAATCCTGCCTGCCAAACAAGTCAGCTAATTCCTTTGCCCGATTGTCAATGCAATCTTTCTTTAAACCTAATTGAAACAGGTATTTGTAGTGAAATGAATGAAATTAATTTCACGCTAGAAATAGAATCAACAAATGGAAGCACCAATGGATATGAAATATTTGTAAATGGCCAAACGATAGAAACTGGATTTTATGATCAATCAGGCTTTACTGAAACCTCGGTTAATCTCATTGGAAACGGAAATTTTCAAACAATAGAAGTCTTTGATCTGTCCGATAACAATTGCAGTGATTTGATCCAGGTTCCAACGGAGGATTGCTTTTTTATGCCGCCTTGTGAAATGTTATTAAGTGGGACAGTTTTTGCCTGTAACAATGGAGAAGTTGCCTTGGACTTTTTCCTTGACCATAGCAACCAAGTGGGCGAGGGTTTCAATGTTTTGTTTGATGGAGCGGTTCAAGGATATTTTGAATACAATCAAACAGGAACAAGTAGTTTTGCTTTTCAAGTTAATGGCAACGGTCAAAATATATTGGTTGAATGCATCGATGATTCTGATCCAACTTGTTTTGCTTCAACTTTTCTCGCTTTGCCCGATTGTCAATGTGATTTGGCCCTTTCTTTTTTAGAGAGCAGTGATTGCGATGAAAACAATGAAATAGTATTTACTCTAAATCTTCAATCCCTCAATGGAAGTAGCGATGGCTTTGATATTTTAGTCGATGAACTTACTTACAGCAGCAATAATCTCTACAATTCGAACGGTGAAAATCTTCTTGAAATAAGCATTGTCGGTGATGGAAATATTCATGAAATTAGTTTTGTCGATCAAATTTTCGATGACTGTTTTACCTCTATCTCTGTACCAACCTCTGATTGTTTAACAACGCTTGATTGCGAAATGGATTTGAGTATAAACTTGTTAGAAGCTTGCAACGAAAATCAACAATCAACATTTGAAGCTACGCTGATTAGCTCGAATACAGCGGGAAATTCATTTTTGTTTTTTGTTGAGGAAACTTTAGTCGATCAAATTGTTTACGATCCTTCTGGAACAACAGTTTTTCAGTTTGAATTCCAAGGAGACAATGGGAATTATGTTGCTGAAGTGGTCGATCAAGTCAATTCAGATTGTAGTGACTTTACAATAATCCAAACAGCCGATTGTCAATGCAGCATGGATCTGGCCTTCAATGGAATTTCCGATTGCAACGGTGAAAATTTACAAATTGCAAGTTTTAGTTTAAGTAGTTTGAATTTTGGTTCGTCGGGGTATCATTTGTTTTTGAATAACATCCAAGATGAGAATGGCCCATTTGTTTATTCAAGCGATGGGATGGAGCTTCTTAATTTAGAAATTATAGGCAACGGTATTGTTCAGGAAGTTTTAATTCAAGATGTTGATAATCCAGATTGTTTGGCAACAGTTTCTTTTGCAACTGAAATTTGTATTGCTCCTTGTGAAATGGAAATTTCCTTAACTCAGTTATCAGATTGTCAAAATGGGATGATCAATTACGCGGCACAAATAATCAATCCTAATCCAATAGGCGCATCATTTAATTTGCATGTCGATGGAACTGCAGTTTCTGACAGTCCATTCCTCTATGATTTGGACAATCCGAATATCGTGAATCTTGAATTGGAAGGAGATGGCCTCATTCATGTAATTTCTGCGATAGATTCTGAGGATGAAAATTGCTTTGCTCAAAGCAGCTTGGAATTGCCTGAATGCATGGATGTTTTGCCTTGTGAAATTTCATTGTCCGCATTTCAAAGCTCAAATTGTGATGAATTGAATAGAATGGAATATACTTTGCAGGTCGAAGCCAACAATCTTGTCGGCCAAACCTTTGATGTTGTTTTAGACGGAGACACCATACTGGAAAGCATTCAATTTGAGCCAGGATTGAATTTTATCCAAATTGATTTAGCTGCCAATACCGGAGATCATTTTATTCAAGTCATAAACTTGCTTGTTCCGGATTGCTTTGCTGAATGGGCCATCGATGACGCATACTGTTCATCTGAAGATTGTGCCTTGAGTTTAGCAATTGCTCAAAGTGAAATTTGTAATGAATTTGGAGAGTATCAATACAATTTGGTCGTCTCGAATGCTGGTTCTGAAAATGTGTTTACCGTACGATTCAATGGAATGATAATCTCTGAAAATGTCAATATTGCTGAAAATGGACAAAGACAGTTTGTGATTATCGTCCCTGGAAATGGGCAAAGCAACAATGTCAGATTGGATCAAGCCAATAATATTGATTGCATTCAAAGTCAAGATTTTACAACCCCAATTTGTGAAACAATGGGAGAGGATTGTTTCATTGAAATTCTGGATTTCAACCTTGAAGATTGTCAGAACGGAACCGTTAAACTTCATTTGTTGATCAATGGAAACAATGCCAACGGGCAAGGCTTTGATCTTTTTATAGATGGCCTCAAATACAATAACAATCCGTATATCTATAATTCTACAGGCAGAATTCAAATAGAAGCAGATCTGTCTTGTTCAAGTGAAATGTTTGACATACAAATTGTTGATGAACAAAATGAATTTTGTTCGGACAGTCTGCAAGTCGAAAATACTCCAGTCGAAAATCAGTCTATTAAATTTTACCCCAATCCTGTTTATACAATTTCCGAAAGAATTAATATACTCGGAATTGATGCTTCCGATTACAATACAGAAATGGAGTTTAGCATCTTTGATTCACAAGGCAATCTTGTTTTTGTTGGTCTAATAAATGGACAGCCTAAAATAGAAATTGACAATGAATTCAATTTTACCAGCGGTTTGTATTTGGTCCATCTCCAAGGCCTTGACCGTTGTTATTCACATAAAGTTGTTTTTGTCAATGATAATTGATTGAAAAATAAAATTCAGCAACCTATCCCCCAATACCAAAATGAGTGGTTTTAACGTTCATGAACCATGTCTGGGATCAATCTCACTTCATTTGTCATTTTGAACGGTAACGAGAAGTATTGTTAGTATCTGCGTTCCATCTGTCATTTTGAACGGCATCGAGAAATATTGTTAGTATTTGTGTTCCATCTGCCATTTCGTAGGCCAGAGAGAAATCTTGTTAGAATCTGGATGAACGGTTGTTCCTAAGGGAAAAAAAATAAAGAATAAAGAAAAAAATTAAAGAATAAGGTAGGGTAAAATTTGATTCAGTTGTTATATAGTTACAGAATGCAAAAGACCTTTATCTTTAATCTAATTCAAAGCCTTCAATAGGTGAAATAAATAATTAAACAATGAATAAAATGAAAAATGGATTTGGATTATTGTTGTTGTGTTTGACACTACTTTTCAGTCTAGCAACTGGACAGGCTCAAAATTGGGAAACTGATTTTGAAGCGGCAAAGCAAATATCTGAAAAGGATGGCAAGCCCTTGATAATGGTTTTTCAAGGATCTGATTGGTGTGGGCCTTGTATTGAAATGGACAAGAAGGTTTGGGCAAGCAAAGACTTTGTCAAATATGCCAAGGACAATCTGGTTTTGTTAAAAGTTGATTTTCCAAGAAGAAAGAAAAATGCTTTAAGTGAAGAGCAAGTCAAAATGAACTATGCACTAGCAGAAAAGTACAATAAGCCAGGCGTGTTTCCTTTTATAGTGGTTTTTAACTCCAAGGGAAATCCAGTAGCTGAAACAGGATATAAGAGAATGGGACCCAAGTATTACATCAATATGTTTGATAAATTTGTAAAGTAAATTTCACTATAAAAAAAAACTGTTTTGAGAGGATTGATTGGAATTTTATTACTTATTGTTGCGCTTCAAATGTATGGGCAATCGACACATAAGCGAAGCATGGAATTGATGGGTTGTGGTTTTGAAATCACAGTCGTCGCAGAAAATGAATTAAGCGCGAACCGTTTTATAGATTTGGCTCACAATGAAATTAGCCGAATAGAAAAACTAATCTCTTCTTGGGATCAAAATTCTCAAACCTCAGCAATAAATAGCAATGCAGGAATTAAAGGAGTAAAAGTTGACCTAGAACTGTTTGAATTGATTGAAAGAGCAATCGGTATTTCAAAACTAACGGATGGTTCTTTCGATATCAGCTATGCCTCTATGGATAGAATTTGGAAGTTTGATGGGAGCATGACAGCAATGCCAAGTCAAAGCGAAATAGATGCATCAGTTGTAAAGGTAGGCTTTCAAAACATTCACCTAGACAAAGAAAATTTGACAGTTTTTTTGAAGGAAGAAAATATGAAAATTGGTTTCGGTGGAATCGGAAAAGGTTATGCTGCTGATAAGGCAAAAGATTTACTAATCGAAAATGGTGTTGCATCGGGAATAATCAATGCTTCGGGTGATATGAATGCATGGGGGAAACAAGCCAACGGCGAAGATTGGAAAGTTGCCATTACGAATCCATTAGATAAGAATAATTCTTTCGGTTTATTGCCAATTAGCAATGGCGCTGTGGTAACCTCCGGTAACTACGAAAAGTACGTTGTCTTTGACCATAAGCGCTATTCACACATCATTGATCCTAGAACAGGTTATCCAACGACTGGTATTTTAAGTGTAACGGTGTTTGCTCCTAAGGCAGAACTTGCCGACGCTCTATCAACCTCAGTTTTTGTAATGGGAATCGAAACTGGCTTGAATAGAATAAATCAGATACCAAAAGTTGAATGTGTGATAGTAGACGAAGCAGGGAAGCTTCACAAGTCATCGAATATAAAAATTGATTCAAAATGATAAAGCAAACTATAATAGCGATTTTAACAACAGCAGTGTTTCTTCTTTTAAGCATTAGTTCCTGCACTGTTGTTAAAGAATATGAAAAGGTGCTACTCAATGATCCCGATATGCTTTTGGGGGATAAAAATTGTGATAGAAATTTATCTACGGCCCATTCTTATAGAGAAGCTGCCTCAGGAGGAAATGGAGGAAAAACAGGCGGTGGCTGTGGCTGCAATTAATGAGTGAGTGAAGGATTGAATGGGTGAAATTGAATTTACAAAAATGACAAAGTATATTTTTATATTGATTGGTTTTTTGCTTTTTATAGAACTGCAAGCGCAAGACAGCAGTATGGTCTATAAAAAGAGAGTTTTGGAATCAACAGAAATTGATTTTCTCAGCAGTTACTATACACAAAATGGAGAAAATGCCGCAGTGAGCGGAGGGATTGGAACAGAGGAATTAAGCGATGCGACAGGAACGGTTGTCATTTCTATTCCGCTTAATGCGGATGATGTGTTGACCATAGATGCTGGTATCTCTGCCTATACTTCTGCCTCTTCCAGTAATGTCAATCCCTTCGATGGAAAAAATCAAGGAGATCCTTTTGTTGCCTCCTCTGGTGCATCTAAAGGGGATGTGTGGGTAAATGGAGTCGTTTCCTACAGCCATAGTTCGGATGACCGAAATACAATTTGGGGAGCCAATCTTTCGGTCGCAGCAGAATATGATTATACTTCTATTGGTGGTGGGGCAAGTTTTACCAAATTATTTAATCAAAAAAATACGGAGTTTAACATTCACGGAAATGTCTATATTGACAACTGGAGCAGAATCTATCCTTCTGAATTGAGAGGCAACGGAGGAGATGATGATGACCGATTTAATCTTAACAATTTCACCATTACTGGAAATCCAGATTACAATCCTAAGTTCCAAAGTTTACAAAGCAGCGGAAGAAATACCTATGCACTTGGATTGGGCTTTGCACAAATTTTGTCTAAAAAATTGCAAGGTTCTTTAGCCCTCGATGTGGTGCTCCAAAACGGCTTGCTCTCTACACCTTTTCAAAGAGTCTATTTCAGCGATGTTGAAGATTCTTTTATTGAAAATTTCCATCTAGCAGATGATATAGAAAGAATGCCGGCTACCCGATTTAAAACAGCCATTGGCGGTCGTCTAAATTATTACCTCAACGAATTCGTTTCTCTTCGTTCGTTTTATAGATTTTACGCTGATGATTGGGGCATAAATTCACATACCGCTAGTATAGAAGTTCCCATCAAAATTTTAATGGGTAAAATAACCTTTTATCCATCCTACAGATTTTACAATCAAACGGCTGCTGATTATTTTGCTCCGTACAATCAACATCTATCGAGCAGTGAATTTTATACTTCAGATTATGATTTATCTGAATACAGTTCCAATCAGTTTGGCTTTGGCGTATCCTACACAGATATCTTGCGGTCTGTTCACATCTGGAAAATTGGCTTGAAAAGCATTGACCTGAAATACTACAAATATGACAGAAACACTTCTTTTACATCTGGCATCATCACACTAGGAGTGAAATTTGTTTTGGATTGATTCAGCCTTTATTCCGAACACAACTTAAAATTTTTCTTGAAAAAGGACAAATTCAAAACTCTTCTTTTTTTATTCAATCCTGTGATTATTTACAGCCTATGTAAGCATAAATTCGTAACTTACAATTGAATGAAATGGCTTTTTAATATAAGATTTTTGTCTTTTTTTGTCTTCTTGACTTGGACTTTATTCGGTTGTAGTGAAAGCCCAAATATTGAAAACTCACCATTGAAAATTAATGAAGTTTGTCCCAATAATATTGCTGGTTTACAAGACGAAGATGGAGATTATGAAGATTGGATAGAAATTGTTAATCGCTCTGAACAAACTGTTTCATTGAAGGATTATTTTCTCTCAGATCGTACGGAAAAAAAGCAATGGCAACTTCCTGATGTTGAACTCGCCGCTAATGCCCATCTCCTCGTATTCGCTTCAGGAAAAGACAAACGGAAAAATTATGGGTGGAAGACTTTTGTACATGAAAGTGATAATTGGTCTTATAAAAAGTTCTCCGAAATTGGCAATTCCAAGTGGCGACAAACTAAATTTGACGATTCAGACTGGCTTACCGGCAAAGGTGGATTCGGCTATGGTGACAATGATGATCAAACTGAAATTTTAGACTCTTCTGGCTTCTGTGTCAGAATTAAATTTGATTGTACAAATGCTGATTTGAAAAATGTTCAGAAAGCAATTTTGCATTGCGATTATGACGATGGTTTTGTTGCTTGGCTCAATGGGAAAGAAATTGCAAGAAG
Source organism: uncultured Chitinophagales bacterium (assembly GCA_937927195.1). Lineage (GTDB taxonomy): Bacteria > Bacteroidota > Bacteroidia > Chitinophagales > UBA2359 > JAHDGP01. Next base: position 26,923 of record CALBCY010000324.1, on the reverse strand, counting down.
TGAAAGCATGGGCACTCAAACCATTCAGGCTAAGACCAAGCCACAGTTTTACCATGAAGCTCGAATGTTTAGACAGGGCAATCCAGAAAAGTTCATCATAGAGGAGGCTGTTTTGAAATCGGCCTTGCAAGAAAAAGAAAATGTATTGTGCATTCGCGCTTTCAATGTGAAAAAAAGTTCTGGCGATTTAAGCCTTCGGCCTTTTTTCTCTTTGGGTATAAATGAAGTTGTTGAAAATGATAAACCAATTTGGTGGGACGAAAAAAGTGGACAGTTTCACAGCAATTTCAAACTGAAGGAAAAGGAATTGCTTTCCCTGTTTTATAAGACTGGGGCTTTGTGTGATAGTGCAACGATTCCAAAGATCGAAGAAAATCAATCTTTTGCTTGGGCAACAGATCTGGAAAAGAAAGCATCTTCCATGCTATTCTATGAAATCCCAAGCCCTGCTAAATCCAATTCAGAATCAACAGGCTTTGATTGTAAAAGTAAAACAACAAAGTTGAATTTTCCATCGGGCTTTTACAAGAGTGAAATTGTTCTTAAACCAGTCAGTAAGGATGTTAAGGGTGAAATATATTTTACCACTGATGGTTCCGAACCCAGTATAAAATCTGCACTTTTCCCAGATTCTTTGACGATCCGAAAAACCACTGTTCTGCGAATTAAATTGATCGACTCAGATTGTCTTCCTGGGAAAACCAGGTCATACAGTTATTTTATAAATGAAAACCATCAGGTAAAAGTAGCGTCTTTAATTCTAGAACCAGAATGCCTTTGGGATGAAGAGAGTGGAATCTACAGCAAGGGGAAATTTGCCAACTCAAAGTCCCCATTTAAGGGCGCCAATTTTTATTCTGGCAAAGAAGTGTCAGCTCACATAGACGTATTTGAAACAGAACGTAAAAATGATTTGAAAGAATCAAATGGCTTGTTGGTTGTAAGTCAACAAGTGGGACTAAAAATCAATGGCGGCGGATCAAGATCCAGGCCAATGAAAAGCCTTCGACTGACGGCTAGAAACAAATATGGAAAGCGCCAATTCAAGCACCAGTTTTTTAGTTCAAGAGCGCATTCAAAGTTTACTAAGTTACTATTGAAAAACGGTGGGCAAAATTTTAACGAAACCCACATTACCGATGCACTGTTTCATCAAGTTGTCGATAAATTGGGTTCAATCGAAACCCAAGCTTATGAACCCTGTGTGGTCTATATCAACGGTGTATACTGGGGCCTGCATAATTTACGCGAAAAAATTGATGCAAAGTATCTGGCCTCAAACTTTAACCTGACAGAAAAGGACTGTAATATTTTAGGTGGAGTAGGGCAGGTTGAAATTGCAGGAACAAACAAAGAGTTTTATGAATTGACCAATTATATATTCGACCATGATATGGGGGAAGAAACCAATTTTCGTTTTTTTACGGATCGTTTTGACTTAAATAATTACATCGATTATTTCTGTGCTTACACATACGCTCAAAACAAGGATTGGAGAAGAATCAATAACGTGAAATTTTGGCGCCATCCCAATTTCAATCAAGGAAAATGGCGCTTTTTTCTAGTCGACGCGGATATGACAATGGGTAAAAATTCTAAAATGACCGAAGATCAATTGGCTTACGTTCTTGAAAATAAATTTAGGCATTTCAAAATATTTAGCAAGCTCATTCATGAAAATGAGCACTTCAAAGAACAATTTAAGAAACGATACATTGAACTTCTTCAAACAGTTTTTTCCAAAGAAAACATGAACCTTGAGTTGGATAAAATTATTGATCAAATAGATAATGAAATGCCTCGGCACTTTGAAAAATGGAATATTGAAATAGGCAAATGGGGCAACAGCTATAAAGGCTGGCAGAAATCCATTGAGGAATTGCGAAACTATTTCGAGCTTCGCCCTGATATTGCTTTGAAAAATCTAGAGAAAAATTTGGGTGAATAACTGTCTCAGGTTTTCTTTTATATTCTCGTACAAAGGGATTTTACAAAAAGCATTTATTGCCCAAGAGGTAGAACGATACCTTTTCGGAAATGTAGTAATAACGCCAATTTGTAACAACTGAATTGCACATTGCCATCTGAACCCAATAGATGCTTCAGCATCGACCCAAAAGCGTGAGCCGAGCGCAGCGAATGGCGCGACCCAATCCCCCAAAACCATTACAGCACCTTCCTCAATCGAGCAACTGGAATATTCAACTGTTCACGGTATTTAGCAACCGTTCGCCTGGCAATATTATACCCTTTGCCAACCAAAGTATCTGTTAATTTTTGATCGGAAAGAGGCTTGCGTTTGTCTTCATCGGCAATCATATCTTTCAAGATCTTCTTGACTTCTCTCGTTGAAACTTCTTCTCCATTGTCTTTTTGAATAGACTCTGAAAAGAATGATTTGAGCTGGAAGGTTCCAAATTCAGTTTGAATATACTTACTGTGGGCAACCCTCGAAATGGTTGAAATGTCAAGGCCCGTTATTTCAGCAATATCCTTAAGAATCATTGGCTTCAAACGGGTCTCATCTCCTGTTAGGAAATAGGCATATTGATATTCCAAAATGGCTTGCATACAATTCATCATTGTTTGCTGTCTTTGCTTTATCGCGTCAATAAACCACTTGGCCGAATCAATTTTTTGTTTGATAAAAAGGATGGCCTCTTTCTCTTTTTTGTCTTTTGTTTTGCTTTTGTTATAAGCTCGCATCATGTCCACATAGTCATTGCTGACTTTCAAATCAGGTGCATTTCTCGAATTCAACGAAAGGTTCAACTCTCCATTATCATTCACTAAAATGAAATCGGGAATAACATAATTTTCTGCTCTTGACTCACTTGCATGCCCGCTTCCAGGTTTCGGATTGAGTTTTAAAATTTCATCATTGGCATCTTTCAACTCGTCTTCAGTGATGCTCAATTGTCGAAGCAGTTTGGTATAATGCTTCTTGGCAAATTCCTCAAAATGAGTTTTTAGCAACCTTTTGGCATTTATAAGACTTGTGTTTTCTGGTTGTAATTTTAGCTTTCTGTTTATTTGGATAAGCAAGCATTCCTGAGGATTTCTTGCACCTACACCTGCAGGCTCAAAAGTGTGGAGTTTATCGAGAATCCTTGACAGCTCTTCCATGTCGCTGTTGATGTACTGCGTAAAAGCAAGATCATCAATAATGGCTTCCAACTCTCTTCTTAAATAACCATCATCATCAATACTTCCAATCAACTGCTTGGCTATCACCACTTCTCTGTCATTGAGCTGCAACAGACCTAACTGGTTTTTTAAATGATCGTGAAATGTTTCTACGACCGGAATTGGAATGGTCTTATTGTCATCAGGGTCTCTGTAGTTGTTGGTCTTTAACTTATAATCGGCTATGCCGTCATCGTCAGAAATGTATTCTGACAAATCTATATCATCGTTGGGATCTTCTTTTTTCTCTGGCTCCTCTTTGTTGTCAAATTCATCCTTCTCAGCCTCTACTTTTCCTTCTTCAAGAGCTGGATTAACTTCCAACTCTTCTTTTACTCTTTGCTCCAAAGAGGCTGTAGGCACTTGCAACAATTTCATCAACTGAATTTGTTGGGGCGAGAGTCTCTGTTGTAGTTTTTGAGTAAGTCTTTGTTTGAGCATAGTAATTGTTTTCCATAGTAATTCCAGCAATGCCTTTTGACACATCTAGTCAATTTCTTAAGCACATTGATACAAGTATCAAATCTTCCCTGAGTAAAGTGGAAGAGATTTAGGTTAGTAGTGAGCCGAAGCCGATTGGACGCCGATCTGTTCCAAATGTAAAGAATATTTTAAAGAAACCAAAAAATTGGAATGATTTTTGTTATAAGTTTCTTGTCCCCTCCCTAATTCATTGATTATAAATATTTTTCTTTCTTATATTGAACCATTCATTTCTTGAAATGGTATATATTTATTTACCACAATGTGGTTTGAGAATCAAGAACACAGTCATAATCAATCATAGTCCGACATAGGTGCTGGAATTAATCCTTTCCTGACTCCGATCAGCTATAAGTTTACAAACAATTATACTGAAATGGCGTATTTTTAATGCTGGAATAAGATTCAAAGAATCCTTCTTTCATTTTATCAGAATAAACTAACTTTGCGGCCTAAATTTTATCCTATGGAAACAAAAACAATAATTAAAGATAAGCATGTTTGCACAATTGATCAATTGTCAAGCGTTGAAAATCAAGAAGTTTGCCTTCAAGGATGGATTTCCAATAAGCGAAGCAGTAAAGGTTTGTTTTTCGTAGAGCTAAGGGATGGCAGCGGCTTTTGTCAATGTGTAATTGATGAATCGATTGTAAGCCCTGAAGACTTTGAACAAGCGAAAGTCCTAACATTGGCATCTTCAGTAAGACTTGTTGGGAAGGTTGAGAAGGATGATCGACAAATTGGTGGATATGAACTCAAAGTCAATGAGATCGAAACATTACAAGTTGTTGAAGATTACCCGATTTCAAATAAAGAACATGGGATCGAATTCCTAATGGAAAAAAGACATCTCTGGCTTCGTTCTAAAAGACAGTGGGCCGTAATGAGAATTAGAAGTAGGGTGAAATTTATTATTCACCAGTTTTTCCAGGAAAGAGGCTTTATACAAACAGATGCTCCAATCTTTACCGGCAATGCCTGTGAAGGGACTACAACCCTATTTGAAACTGATTTTTATGGGGAGCAAGCCTTCCTTTCACAATCTGGTCAACTCTACGCAGAGGCCACTGCTATGGCTTTGGGAAAAGTATACACCTTCGGCCCAACTTTTCGTGCTGAAAAATCAAAAACAAGAAGACACCTTTCCGAATTTTGGATGATTGAGCCTGAAATGGCTTTTTATGATTTGGACATGGACATGGACTTGATCGAAGAATTCATTCGTTACATCGTTTTGGACATCTATAATAATTACAAATCGGAATTGACAATTCTTGAACGTGATCTTACCTTGTTCGAAAACATCGGAACGGTCTTCCCAAGAATTACTTACGACGAAGCAGTTGAAATTTTGAGAGGAGAAAAAGACCTCGATGGTAAAAATGCGCTTAAAACACTGGAAGACGATCTGAATTCTGTTAAAGAAAGAAAAACAGCTTGTTTGGCAGACATTGAAGAGCGTGAAACAGCAATCAACGCTGGTGGAATGAAAAAGGGAGCCATCAATTTCAACAGAAACAAAATTGACAAGCTTAAGAATGAAATAAAAGATCTGGAAGAAAAAGAAAGAAACATTCCGCAATGGATTGAATCTGCCAAAAACTTTAAGCACGGAGAAGACTTCGGTGGTTCTGATGAAACCGTAATTACCAGATTGTTCTCCACTCCAGTTATGGTATACAAATGGCCGAAAGACATCAAGGCTTTTTATATGAAAAGGGACGAAGAAGACGACAATTACGTAAAAGGGGTTGACCTTTTGGCACCAGAAGGTTTTGGTGAAATTGTTGGAGGAGCTGAAAGAGAAGACAACCTCGATTTGCTTTTGGAAAGAATCAAGGAACACGATTTACCAATAGAAGATTTCGAATGGTATTTAGACTTGAGACGTTATGGCTCTGTTCCTCATGCTGGATTTGGACTTGGATTTGAAAGAATCATCATGTGGCTGACCAATGTGAGTCACATTCGTGAGACCATTCCTTTCCCAAGATATTATGGCCGTTTATTGCCGTAGTCACTTTCAGAGTTTAGTGAAATAAAAATTTTAAAGCCCTCTGCTAATAATTCATTTTATTGGCAGAGGGCTTTCCTTTTTGTTTTAAATGAAATGGAGCATAATCAAGCTCCTTTCCTTGATTAACAAGTTGAAATTTTATTAAATACTATGACCGCAAGTAAATCGAAATTGATTTAAGTGGTCTAAAATATTAAAAGAACTCCCAAATTGTATTTATTCAGGAAAAAAGTCCTCATTCAGAAAGACTGTTTGAGGACCTTTTTTTTACTTTTTACGTAAAATTTTGTCTAAATATTGTCATTTCTTTCAAACAGACAAGGACTTTTAAACTTTATAGGCGACAAAATTGTATCAATTGTTAAAAGTATTGTCGAAAATATAGACAAGTACTGACTAAAATGATCATTTTATCGTTTAAATAGAAGTATCTACTCAGGATTTACATTATTCTTGATATTTTGATCGTCTTTAGCATATTGAACAACAACTGTAAACAATATTTTTGATACAGATCAATCCAGAAATGCTGGATCATTCGTAAATTATAACGTAGTTTAACAATATTTTACACCAACAACACTGCAACTTTTTAATATGAGGTACATCTTGCCAGTTTTTCTTATGTTTTTTAGCTATTCTGCTGCAATTGCTCAATCTGCGGTACAGGCAAGTGCAGTGGAGGATACCTATAATTTTGTTGAAAACAGAGGACAATTTCATCCAAATGTCAAGTACAAAGCAGCACTGCCTGGTGGTAATGTTTATGTCGAGCAAAACAGATGGACTTTTCAATTTATTGAAAGGCCGGAACACTCACACAAAAACGATCACCTTGCCAATGGCCACAATCATGCCCATGAGGAATTGAGAGAAAAGGAGCATGTTTATAGATTGAATTTTAAAGGTTCTCAAAAAAATAACTTTTTTGAGCCTTCTGTTCAAAAAGCATTCCACCACAATTATTTCTTAGGAAATGACCAGTCGAAATGGGCAGGGAATGTTCCAGTTTATGGTAAAATTTCACAAAGAGAATTGTACGATTGCATTGATTTGGAGGTTTACACACAAGATAAAAGCTTTAAATACGATTTCATCGTTCACCCTGGTGGTGATCCAGAAAAAATTGTTCTTGAATATGAAGGGGTCGATGAAATCTTTCTAAAAAAGAAAAACCTCTACATCAAAACTTCTGTAAATGAAGTATATGAAATGAGGCCTTATGCCTATCAGATTATCAATGGTAAGACAAAAAAGGTTGATTGCGAATTTGCTTTGGATGGAAATGTTTTGACATTTGATTTGCCAAAGAAATACAACAAGAATGCCACTTTGATAATCGATCCAACTTTGATTTTTGCCTCGTATTCCAATTCAGCAATAGACAATTGGGGATACACTGCAACCTATGATGACGATGGAAATCTATATGGTGGAGGAATTGTATTTGGAGCAGGTTACCCAATTCAAACTGGGGCCTATGACGCTGCTTTCAATGGTGGAAGTTGCGACATTGGAATCAGTAAGTTTAGCTCAAATGGAAGCACGCTTCTTTACTCAACCTACATTGGCGGACTTGGTTCTGAACTTCCGCACAGTTTGATTGTCAACAATGCAGGGCAATTGGTCATTCTTGGAACGACAAGTTCCTCCAATTATCCAACTACTTCAGGGGCTTGGGATGATTCTTTCGGTGGTGGCCCAGCCGTACCACTAAGCGTAGACGGCGATGGGGGAGTTCCTTATTTAAATTTTTCTGCAGGAGCAGACATCATTATTTCTATTCTTAGTCCCGACGGATCTAGCCTCGATGGCTCTACTTACTTTGGTGGAAATTTGACGGATGGGCTAAACACTTCTGGTATAAATTCATTGCAAGTAAATTATGGAGATCATGCCAGAGGAGAGGTAATTGTCGATGCCAATGACAATATTTACATTGCTTCAAGTATTGGGTCTACTCCAAATACAATCGGTCAAGTCAGTGCAATTCAGGCTTCACTTGGTAGCCAACAGGATGGACTTGTTGCCAGGTTTAATTCCAATGTTACTAGCCTCGATTGGTATACATTTTTAGGAGGTAATAAAAACGATGCAGCTTATTCACTAAAGATTCACCCCAACGGAAGATTGTATGTAGCCGGCGGTACTCGGAGTGAAAACATGCCTGGAATGAACGGACTGAATACTTCCTACCTTGGTGGCCAAGCAGATGGTTATTTAATTAGCATGTGGGCCAATGGAACAGGATTCGTTCATGGAACATTCCTCGGTACTGGCGATTATGATCAAGCCTATTTTGTTGAAATCGATGAGAACAATGACATCTATACAGTCGGCCAAACCGCAGGGCTTTATTCTGTGGTTGGAAATGTATGGAGCAATAACAATGGTCGTCAGTTTATTCACAAGTTGAATCCAACTTTAAATGCAACTGAATGGTCAACGACTTTTGGATCGGGGAGTAAAATAAATATTTCACCAACTGCATTCCTTGTCGATAAATGTGGACGTGTTTATGTCTCAGGATGGGGAGGAACTGTCAATGGTCAGTCTACCCTAATGGGCAATACAAATGGACTAACTGTAACACCAGATGCTTATCAATCTTCGACAGATGGTAGTGATCTCTACTTCTTTGTTTTAGAAAAAGATGCCTCAGAATTGCTTTATGCGACCTTCTTTGGTGCCAATAACTCCAATGCGGGAGAACACGTAGATGGAGGAACCAGTCGATTTGATAAAGAAGGAATTATCTATCAAGCAGTTTGTGCTGGATGTGGAGGAACAGATGCTTTTCCAACGACACCAGGTGCTTGGTCCAATTCGAACGGTTCCAACAATTGCAACTTGGCAGTTGTGAAATTTAACTTTGAACCCAACATTATTGAAGCACTTGCCGATATTGCTCCAAGAGCCACTGGTTGTGCACCTTTTGAAGTAGGTTTTACAACTTCTACGGAAGCCGAAGAATATATTTGGGATTTTGGAGATGGCTCTGCATTATCCAATGAAATGAATCCAACTCATGTTTTTGGTGTAATCGACACTTATACGGTTACTTTGGTTGTAATAGATTCTCTTACTTGCAACATTGCAGATACCACCACCACAACAGTGTTCATTCCAGATAGCACAAAGTTCTTCGATCCATTTGCAGATCCAATTTTACCTCCTTTGTGTGATCCATATATTGTCGACTTTACCAACGCTTCTGATTTTGATCCCAGTGTTGCCACAATAGAATCATTCTCCTATGTCTGGGATTTTGGTGACGGTGAAACTTCTACTGAAACTTCTCCGATACATGAATATGCCGAACATGGAACCTATGATATTTCACTGACAATGATTCAGGAACCCTGTCCAGGAGAGAAGGTGTTTCAAATGGAGATATTCATAGAAGAGAACCCAATTGTTTCAGCAGAATTTCTTGCACCAGATAAGGCTTGTATTCCCTTGCCTGTAGTATTGGAAGCTGAAGACGAAGCCGAAACTTACATATGGAATATGGGTAATGGTGAAATATTTGAAGTGGAAGATCCAGTTTTTGAATATGTATACGAGGAAAAAGGAACCTATGAAATTATACTGATCGCAGTAGATTCTACCACTTGTAACCTAAGAGATACCAGTTCTGTGACGATGGAGGTTTTTGATGCTCCTACAGCTTATTTTACTTTTGATCAACCAGCACCTTATATTTTGGTTGACGTAGAGTTTACCAATTTAAGTACTCCTGATACCTTGTTGTATCTCTGGAATTTTGGCGATGGTGATACCAGCATCGAAAGAAATCCTATACACAGTTACCTGCAAGTTGGTGACAATGAAGTTTGCCTTACAGTAACGCATCCCGAGGGAGGTTGCACAGATACTTATTGTGAAATAATAAATATTTCAGCGGACTTTAAATTTCTTATACCAACTGCATTCACCCCAAACAATGATGGTCTAAATGACGAGTACGTAATTCGTGGATTTGGTGTTGAGAACTTCAAGTTTTTAATATTTAATAGATGGGGAGAAAAAGTATTCGAATCAAACAAATTCGGTGATAAATGGGATGGCTGGTTCCGCAAAAAGGAACAAGATATAGGTGTGTTTGTTTATTACATTGAGGCCCGAGTTGCCGGAGGAAAAGAATTTCTACAAAAAGGAAATATCACATTGATAAAATAGGAATTAGGAGTCAGTGTTCAATCCCTATGTGCCCTATGTGTCCTATTGTGGTTCAAATTTACAATCCACAAAGGCCACAATCCACCGGAAAACAATCCACAAAGGGCACAATCCACAAAGGCCACAATCCACTGGAAAACAATCCACAAAAAAAAGGGCTGTCCTTTTCAAACAAAGAACAGCCCTTCCAATTTTATTTTACAAAACCAGCAATCAAAAAATAGCCAACTTCTTATAGACTCTTTCTGAATCGGTAATGATTTCCAAATAGTAAGTTCCGTTAGCAGGAACTTGATCAAGGCGAATTGTAGTAGTTTGTGCATCGAGCATTTCAAATGAAACATTCTTCAACAACAACTTTCCACTTACATCGATTAAACTGATTTGTGCTCTGCTCAAATCTTTTGAAGTTTTAATGTTAAACAATCCTTGACTTGGATTTGGATAAATTTCATACTGTTTAGCAAGCATGGTATTTAGACCAGTAGCAAACTCCGCAATACGGAAAGTATATTCTTCACTGCAATTGTTGGCATCCAAAAGTGAAATGGAATAGTCACCAATTGATAAATTTTCTGCTGAAGAAGAATCACTTTGATTAACACCATTCCAGTCAATAGAGTAGGGAGGAACTCCTCCTTCAATGAATAACTGAATAGAACCATTCCCATCCAAATTGGCATCTGGTACAATTGTTTCAGTGATAACTATTTCTGCTGGTTCCAATATCTCAATTTCACGATCTTCTATACATCCAGATGGGTGCATATACTGAACATTATAAGTTCCTCCAGCCAGATTGTTTATAGAATTGTTTTGACTGTTGTCTGACCAAGTGAAGTTTGTATAAGCAGTGCTGTCAGTAATGGCAGCTTGAATGCCAATGCTTCCGCCATCACCAAAACAATCAGGCTGAGCGACATTCATTGGAGCACCTTCCGAATTAGGAACACGAATTCTTCTTACCATAATGCAACCATTCGGATGAATAACTTTCGTGTAATAAGTATCAGGAGTCAAATCAAAAGCATGTTTAGTGCTGTCTAGTGTTTCAGTCCATTCATATAGACAGCCACTTGTAACGCAAGGACAACCACTCGTATTGACCAAAGCCTGTCCGTCGTTTCCATCGATACAGTTTGGTGGCAAAGCAGCAGCAGTATTGAAATAGTATTGAGAGCTAAAACAATTGCCTTTGCGGTTTTCGTAAAATCCATTGTTCTGACTTCCCATGTATGAACCCCATGCAACATGCACACTGTCCACCAAAGTCAATGAGTGTTTCTCCATAGTAACCCCATCTGTATTGATGAAATTTCCTCCATTGGTATTGTGAACATAAAATAAATCCATTTTACCATCATTGTTGAAATTTCCAATTAGTGGAGTAGAAGCCAAATTCGTTCCCGAAGCCTGACCACCAATCAAACTAGATTGACTGTTGTCTACAAAGTTCAAAGAAACAATGTCATGATAGTAAGCTTCCCCAACTGCAACATTCACACTCATCACTGCTTCATCTCTTCCGTCCTGATCAAAATCACAAGCCAGTGGAGTAGAGAAGTGTGTACTCGAAATGGTATTGTCATAATCCATAATGCCACTTGCACCGTCAAACATTACTTGACGGGTTCCATTGAAAAAGCCGTTGATTCCATTTAGTAAGTTGACCATAACATCTGGAACATCGTCCTCATTGAACAAGCCAATTGCTGGCGATGAACTCACTTCGAATCCTTCGAAACTATGCGACCAGATCACCTCATTTGTCCAACCATCGATGGCAAACAATTTTCCACCGAATGAAATGGCTATGATATCAGGAATGTTGTCCCCATTCAAATCAGCCAAGCTTGGAGGAGCGATAAAACCTTTATCGCCGTTGCTAGCCAAAACCACTGCTGAACTCAAATCGCCTCTTCTAACATCAGCCAAAGGAATTCTGTACAGTTTTCCGCCAATGGTCTCTCCACCAGTTCCAAAAATAACATCTAATTCGCCATCATTAAAAAAGTCGCAAACAATCGGCGACATGTAAGTCTCCTTGTTGTCCGGCATTTTAGCACTGGCAATTAATTCTCCATTAAATGGATCAACAATGACCAATTCACCCACAGGGCGATCAACCACCAATGCATTCAATTTTCTATCTCCACCATGTGCATTCAACAATTCCTGCATTCCATCACCATTCTGGTCCGGTATCCATTGTGGCGTGAAAAAGTTATAGATATCTGATAAAGAAGCATCTTCACTTCCCGCACCGTCAAAGAACATCCAGTTTACAGCACCATCCGCTCCGTTTATGCACATGAAATAACCGTTTCTACCACCAATAAAAACCTCTGGCTTTAAATCACCATTGATGTCCTTGAAAACAGGACTTCCGAAGATTTGATCCATACCAGGAACAGTCCAAAGAAATTCACCCGTTGCACCGTCCATGGCCATCACCATGTGATTGGTTGGAGTTTGTACAATGTCTTGGGCTTGATTGAAATAGGATTCAATTCCACCACCCAAAACGATGTCTTTGACCCCGTCAAGGTTCAAATCAACCATTCTGGCCGAAGAAAAACAACTGGTTGGGCCTGTACTCAGGTTCCAATCCATTTGCGCATTGGATGAAAGTCCAATACTGAGTAAAAGAAAAAGTGTATAATAAAATCTCATAAACAATTATTTAATTTCAATTTTAACCACAAAAATATACCATTATAAACGAGTATGCAGACTAAATGGTTGATTTTAAGAAATACTTGACAGTTTTTCTTGTCAATCATCACTGGTATTAGGGACTTGAGGATAAAATTAGAGAGGAAAATGTTTGGGACATGAAATCTGAATAAGAAGAAGAGGCTCTATATCCAAGAAAGTAGAGGTAAATTATGCCAGCATTGTATAGCAAGCGTTTAATCAAACGATTTTTCAAAATTGTCCATCACATAAGTCCATGCCTTTTCAAAATATGCATAAACTTCTGGCCATTGACCATGTTCATACCAGCCGAGGTGGCTTAGTTTGACATGTGTTAGTTTTTCTGAAATGGAATTTATTTCAACCACCACCCAAGTATAAACATCGCCATTTCGAATGGCTTCAAACTGGTGGGGTGCATTCCATGAGAAGGAAAGCATTTTATAAGGAAGATAGGCCAAAAATTGACAGCCTTCACTCCCACGATCACCTTCTGGTTTACTTTGATCAAAATGCATTTCAAAAGGGCCGCCAATCCTTAACTCCACTTTGTTGTGTGGTGTAAAAAAAGTCCCAATCCCTTCGCTGCTGGTCCATTTTTTCCAAACCGCTTCGGGAGTGGCCTGAACGACCACTTCCCTTACGATTTTCTTGTTTAAATTGATTTCCACCATGCTTTTTTGATAAGGCTTTTGGCCGTTAGCTATTGGCCATTAGCTTTTATTATAAGTTGTAAGTCAAGCTTTAAGTTTTTCATTTGCAAATTGTTAGTTTTTCTTCCTTAGGAAGGAAAAGCACTTAAAGTTTACAGGCCAATAGCTAAAGGCTAACGGCCAACAGCCTACTTCTTCTTCTCCGCACGCTTCGCTTTTTGCATTTCATTCTCTCCTTTCTTGCGATCCTTGTACAATTCGAAACGTGTAGGCTTTTGGTTTGGTGGCCAGGAATTATTGTCCACATTTGTATCAGCTGTTTCAATGTATGGATCCAATTCAACTGATTTTAATTCTTTTTTGAAAAAGAATACCTTGTTGATTGTTTCTTGGTTCATTTTCCAAACTTCAGCTGGAATTTTTTGAACTTCGCTGCTTCCATCAGCAAACATAAATTTCAAAAACAAAGGCATCACCAAACCTCCATGATTAGTGAAAGTAATTTGGTAGTAATTGTAGCCGGAATTTAGGATTGCTTTTTCTTCATCATCCAAATTGGCCATGTAGCGATCGTAATTTTCTTTGTCAAATACGGTTGCATCCAAAGGATCGTATTCATTGTAAAAATCTTTTGTAGACTTGTCCTTTTCGACAATTGTCTCTTTGATTTCTTCAGCATTTCGAATGTCCCCAATAAACTGCTTGGAATCTCTATTGGCCTTCGCCAATTCTTCTACCTCTTTTGGATCTTTGCTGTTGATTTTAAACCATTGAACATCATCTATTGAAATGTCGACATGGTCATTGGTATAGAACCATCCTCTCCAGAACCAGTCTAGGTCAACACCAGAAGCATCTTCCATTGTTCTGAAAAAATCGGCCGGAGAAGGGTGCTTAAACTTCCAACGATTCGAATATTCTTTGAAAGCATAATCGAATAAATCTCTACCCATAATGGATTCTCTCAAAATGTTTAAAGCCGTTGCGGGCTTGCCATATGCATTGTTTCCAAATTGATGGATCGATTCAGAGTTGGTCATGATCGGTGAAATTCTACTTTTATCTCCTTTCATGTAATTGGTGATTTTATAAGCTGGTCCTCTTCTTGAAGGGAAATCTCTATCCCATTCTTGCTCTGTTAAGTATTGAACAAAAGTATTCAAACCTTCATCCATCCAAGTCCATTGTCTTTCATCAGAATTGACGATCATTGGGAAGTAGTTGTGCCCAACTTCGTGAATGATTACGCCAATCATTCTGTGCTTGGTTCTCGAACTGTAGGTGCCATCTTTTTCAGGGCGGCCAAAGTTGAAACAGATCATCGGATATTCCATTCCGATGCTTTTTGCATGAACAGAAATCGCCACAGGATATGGATAATCGAAAGTGAATTTTGAATAGACATTCAAAGTGTGCGCAACAACTTTGGTTGAATATTGCTCCCAAAGCGGATTTCCTTCTTTCGGATAGTAAGACATCGCCATTACTGTCCTGTCTCCCATAGGAACACCAATTGCATCCCAAATGAATTTACGCGAAGAAGCAAATCCAAAGTCTCTTACATTTTCGGCTTTGTATACCCAAGTCGATTTTTTAGAAGACTTCTTGCCTTCTCTTTTTTCAGCATCTTTTTGACTGGCAATGATGACGGGCTTATCAGCCGTTTTGGCTTTGTCTAGTTGTTCTCTTTGTTTGGCTGTTAATACGTCAACAGGATTTTGTAAAACACCCGTTGAAGCGACGATGTGATCAGAAGGAACTGTGATGCTGACTTCGTAATCACCAAAAGTTAATGCAAACTCACCATTGCCCAAAAATTGTTTGTTTTGCCAGCCTTCCACTTCATTGTAAACACACATTCTTGGGAAGAACTGAGCGATGGTGTATAAATAGTTTTCATCCTCTTCAAAGTACTCATAGCCCGAGCGGCCACCAATGGCCATTCGATCGTTGATGTTGTACCACCAATCAATTGAGAAAGAAACAGATTCACCGGGCTTTAAAGCTTTAGGCAGGTCAATTCTCATCATTGTCTTGTTGATCGTATGACTTAAATCATTTCCATCTGCGTCTTTTACTCCTTCGATTTTAAAACCACCATCAAAATCAGAATGCCATTTTTTTACTGTACTGAAGTTGAGTTTGTCTTTAACATTGCTGGTTTTTATCAAAGGTGTTTCAGAATCCAATGCCCTCTTGTTTTGGTCCAATTGAAGCCATAAATAAGTCAGTACATCAGGAGAATTATTGAAATAGGTAATATCCTCCTTACCAGTAAGTGTTTGTTTGTCATCGTCGATTTCGATTTCCATTTTGTAATCGGCTTTTTGCTGCCAATACTCATGACCTGGTGCTCCTGAAGCAGTTCTGTAGACGTTAGGAGTGGGTAATTCCTGACCCAATTGACGAAACTTATTGGTATTGACATTAGACTGACCAAAGGAAAGATTGCCAAATAGACTAGACAATAAGAAAAGGAGAAAAATTCTCTTCATAATAAACGGTTTTGAACGGTTTTAGTGAATGGAATACAAGTCAAGAAGCTTTTTTGGGGATATACTTAGTGATTGACAGTATAAAATAGCGTTTCTAAACAACAGAATTCCACAACAAATATAATGAAAGTACCGCAGCTATTGAAGACACAAGTCGTCTCCATTTAATAAAGGGCAGTTTGAAGACATTTATGAAAACGAAAGAGAGCATTAAAAACAACAGAAAGATGATGATTTGCCCCAGTTCAATACCCAAATTGAAGGCGAAAAGGGATTCTATAATGTTGCTTTCTTTGCCCAATAATGCTTTTAAACCGTTGGAGAATCCCATGCCATGTATAAATCCAAAAAAGAGTACGATCAAGTAATGGCTGGCAATACTTATCTGCCTGTTGCTTGGTGAAATAAACAAATTGTAAAGGGCCGTAACAAATATGCTGAGCGGTATCAGAAATTCTATAATGGAACTTGGGATGTTAAAAATATCGAGTGTGGCGATTGCAAGCGTGAGTGAATGCCCGATTGTGAAAGCTGTTAGCAATCCGATGACCCTTTTCCAGTCTTGAAATTGAAAAATCGCAGCTACAACAACAATGAATAACAAATGATCATAGGCTGCTGGATCAAGTATGTGTTGCCAGCCCAATTTGAAATATATTTCAAAACCTGTCATCGACAAAAGTACAAAGTAATAAGTATAAAATAACAAGACGGATTTGTGGCAAAGTAAAACCGATGCTTTCTTTTGGTATTAATACAAAAAGGGTAAATGGATGTGCTGTTTTAAGAAGACCATGAATTTGGCGATAACACCAAAAAAGGCAGCAGATTAATTTCGAAAACCGAATTGCGAAAACCGAAAACCTAATACTAATTCAATTTAAAAGGAACTTCCATCGTAAAAGTTGGAATAGCCACCTTAAAAAGTCGGTCATCAGAAATTCTGAGCATCGTGTAGGTTCCGTGCATGGTTCCAAACTCTGAGTTTAGGTTGCAAGCGGAAGTATATTGATGAGATTGATTGGGTTCAAGAATCGGTTGTTGTCCAACAACTCCATCGCCTTTTACTTCTCTTCTTACATTGCTAGCTTCAAAGATGTGCCAATGTCTATCAAGTAGTTGAATGGTAGATTTACCGCAATTTTCAATTGTTATTTCATAAGTGAAAATAAACTCATTGTCCATCGGCCTGGAATATTCAGGTCTGTATTGGACTTCGGCTATAACGATAACCCCTTCAGTAATGGCACTCACAGAAATCATATGGACATTCTTTAGACTTTGGACAGTTTTACGTTTCTTGAAATATCTTGTTTTAGAAAACTTAAATGATGTTGTTTTTATTGTTCTTTCGCCTATTAAAATAGAATATTATTTTCTAATTAGCAAAACTATTTTCGTGTTTGTAAAACTGATTGATAGTTATTAATTTATAATTATAGTAAAAAGCAAATTGATTGGAATTTTACCCTTAAAACTCGAATAAGTGCTTATTTCGAGTACTTAACTAAAAATGAAACATGCGATTGGTTCATGATCCTTATTTTTCGGGGAAAATTAATTGAGTTGAGATTCTAAATTAGCGCTGAAACTATAAAGGGGGTTTGAGAAACTTACTGACCAAATTTAAGGCACTATTCTTCGCTTCATCTAGCTGATCATTCACAACAATTTTATCGAAGTAGTTTTCATAATTAAGCTCATGTTTGGATCGAGCCATTCTTTTGTTTAGGCTTTCAGGAGTTTCTGTTTTTCGATCTACTAGTCTTTGCATTAGCACCTCAACTGAGGGAGGTTTTACAAAAATAGCCAAGGCTTTCTCCTGGTAATAATTTTTTATATTGACAGCACCTTTGACATCGACATCAAAAATTACATGCTTGCCTTGTTTCCAAATTCTTTCAACCTCACTTTTTAAAGTACCATAGCGGCACCCTTCATATACTTCTTCCCATTCAAGGAAGTCATCGTTGGAAACTTTATCGTCAAATTCCTCTTGCGTCAAAAAGTAATAGTCCTTGCCATCAACTTCGTGGGAGCGTTTTGAGCGCGTAGTAGCGGAAACTGAGAAACTCAGGTCATTTAGTTGGTTTAATAAATAACGAACAAGCGTTGTTTTTCCTGCTCCCGATGGAGCAGTGAAAATAACAACTTTCTTGTCATTCTCCTTCTTTTCCATATACTGTTTTTCGATCCACTTGGTTTTCACAACTCTTTGAAACAATTGACAATTCCAGCTCAAACAAGCTGCAATATTAATTATGTTTTACAAAACATTGAGGAGTTGTTCTTTAACTTTTTCTAGCTCATCTTTCATTTCAACAACCAATATCTGAATGTCTTTGTTATTTGCTTTTGATCCTATCGTGTTTATTTCACGACCAATTTCCTGACAGATGAAATTAAGTTTTTTTCCTTTAATCGTATCATTTTTTTCTAATTCCGCTAGAAAGAGTTTACAATTGTTCTCCAGTCTAACCAGCTCTTCTGTTACATCTAGTTTTTCGATGTAAAAAATTAATTCTTGTTCAAAGCGGTTTTCATCTTTTGAAATTTCCTTGTAATTCTTTTCAAGAGAAGTCAAAATTCTTTCCCGAATGTGTTCTATTCTTTTAGGGTCTAGTATAGTGACCTCTTTTAATTTGGACAAAATTAAATTGATTCGTTTAATGAAGTCCTGCTCTAAAATAGCCCCCTCTTCCTTTCTATAGTTTTTTAGGCCATCTAAGGCTTCTGAACAAGTATTTGCCAAAGCTTCAATTTCACCATCAGATAATGTATTATCTGTTACCATTATGTTGGGAAGCATAACCACTGTTCTGAGAATTTCATTCTGAGGCAAATCCATTTCATCACAAAAAGACTTAAGCTCACCTGCATAAGCTTTCATGAGGCTTTTGTTGAAATTTATTGAACCCTCTTCTCCACTGACTTCAATATTTAAATAAACATCAACCTTGCCTCGTCTCAACTTTTTATTGATGATTTTTCGAAGTGCAATTTCCTGATTTTTATATTGAGACGGCAATCGCATATTAATATCCAATTGCTTGCTGTTGAGAGACCTGATTTCAAAACTCAATTTCTTTCCCGGTAATATAACTTCCGAAGCCCCAAATCCTGTCATCGAATAAACCATTCGCTATTTTTTTAATTCAGCTGTGTTGATAAATAATTGCACAAAAATACTTTTATTTTTGATAGTAAACTTTACTGATAGGTATTAGATCGTAGATTTTAGACATTAGGGTAAAATAAAAATTGTAAAAATGTCATTATCAGTATTTTGTAATTCTTGTTTTAAAACGTTTTGTTTGAAATTATTTGCCATTGCAATTCCTAAGGTCTTTGCGAGTTTTTTACAAACTTTTGGCCCAATCCGAAGACTGAAATGATCAAAAGAGAGGGCAACCATATCCATTTGAATTCACTTTTCATGACTTGCCAGCCCCATTCTGAGAAAAATGCTTCAATTCCTATGGGAGAAACTTTTATTTTCCGCCAAGGAAGAAAATGTCTTTCCGAATCAAAAGGAGCAAAAAATGCAATTCCTTTGCCTCCTGATGTCATTGCATCTAAGATTCCGTGTGAAGCTGTGCATAGAAACAAAAAAAGAAAAACAAGGAGTTTGATTTTAGAATTCCTGTAAAATATCAAAACAAGCAGGGCAGCCAATACAAAGGCAAAGAAAAAGGAATGACTGATGCCTCTGTGTCCGAATAGGCTACCATAAGGAATCCCAAATTTAAATGCGAGAACGTCCAAATCCGGAATTACAGCGCAAAAAATGCCCAATAAGTAAAGCCTCAGCCCTTCAATTCGGCCCATTATTTTACCAATGGCTACGGATGAAATTGCATGAGAAAATAAAGAAGGCATAAATTAATACTTTCTAAGTGGAATGTTTAAAACTTGCAGATCCAGCAGCTTTGCGCGCCTGCTCACCCAATGGGTTTCCGTTTATCTTACTCAGCGCCAAGGTTAAAGCATTTTCGACTATGCCTAAACGCGATGTGTTTTTTCTAAATACATCAAACAAGGCATTTCTGATTGTAAAGGAAACATCATCAAAAATAGATTGATCTGAAATTTCAATGTCTTTTTCACTCATTAAATAAGCGAATACTCTGGCCATTCCACAATTGGCAATGAAATCTGGAATCAAACTGCAATTTTTGTCGACAAACTGTGCCGTAGCACCAAAGAAAATATCATTGTCAATAAATGGTACATTGGCGCCAGCTGAAATAACTTCTAATCCTCCTTTTAACAAATCTTCAACATTCTTTTTAGAGACCAATCTTGAGGCCGCTCCTGGCACAAAAATATCTACTGGAACAGACCAAATTTTATCATTGGTTTCTTTAAACGAAAGTATGTTTTTATCTGTAAGCTGATTGTTTTTTCTCTTTAGGAATAAGGATTTGACTTCTTGAAAATCTAGCCCCTCTTCGTTTATTAATCCACCATTTTTATCAATAATACCAACAATTCTAGCTCCACATTGCGACAAATAGTAAGCTGCAGCTCCAGCCACATTTCCCCAGCCTTGGATAATAACTCTTTTATCCTTTAGGGTAGATTGATGGTAAATGTCATAATAATGCCTTACAGATTCGCTCACACCATATCCTGTAATTAGGTCAGCAACTGTATATTTATCTTCTCTATCGGAGGATGGCGTGTATTCAGGAGATTCGACAATTTTGGAAACTCCAGTTCTCAATTGACCGATAAGGTGGATTTTTTCATGATCTCTGGGTTGAAAATGACCATTGACAACTCCTTCTTGTGGATGCCAAAGACCGAGGTCTTCAGTTATAGGAATAACATCCTTTAATTCATCGACATTCAAATCGCCACCTGTTCCGTAATAATGTTTTAGCAATGGAGTTACGGCAGCATACCAACGACGAAGTACATCATCTTTTCGTGGATCTTGAGGGTCGAAGTTTATTCCTGATTTTGCTCCTCCAATTGGTGGGCCTGAAACCGAAAATTTGATTTCCATTACCTTGGCAAGAGATTCGACTTCTTTTTGATCCAAGCCAATACGCATTCTTGTTCCACCTCCTGCAGCACCACCTCTCAATGAATTGATAACAACCCAACCGATGGCATCGGTTTCTGGGTCATTCCATTCAAAAACTATTTCCGGACGTTTTTCTTTAAATTCCTTCAAAAGCTCTTTCATAGTAGATTTCTTTTATAATGATTAGATGAACATTTAGATTCGATCTCTTTTTCAAACGATTTGTTTGGAATGAAATTTCAATTTTAACAAAAATCAAAGGTAGCTATTTTAGATGCACAATCCGCTGACTAATTTTGATTATTATTTTACTATTTGCCCTATAGGAAATTTGGATGCTTAAGCCAATTGGTGGCTCTTTAACGTTCAGCTACACTTAATTCCAAATCATCAATGAAAACCTCTGAACGATCATTTTCGTGATTAAACCAAATGTTAATTTCATCCCCTTCTCTAAATCTAGTAGCTAGCTGAAAATAGGCTTCAACATAGTTCCATTCATTTGGTTTTCCATACCAAAGTGAGAAATCACCATCCCCACCACTTTTGTTATTTAACCTTAGATATCTTCGCTTATAAACTCTTTCACCTCTATTGAATTGCATGATCATTGAGTCGTACTCATAGAAAGTTGAAATCTGTTTATTTACATAGACCCACATTCCTACTTTGAGGTACTTGTTATTACTAACATTCGGCAAGAATGTTTTGTAAGGGATGGTAATTTTGCCTAAATCTTTTTCTGCTTCTTTGGTGATTTTATAGGAATATTTACCCTTATGTTTGACTTTTTCTGATTTGTTATTCAATCCATCGTCTTCAAAGTCTTGTTTGAGTATTATGGGGCCGTCTTCAATGTCTTCGTATTGGTACATGTTCAAATCAAGAGCAACACTCATTTTTTGATTGAAATTTAATTTTGTGAAAGCATGTCTATAGTAGGCTAAATTTCCCAATTCTGTCCACATAATACCTTTGTAATGTTGGTAGGTTTGAAATATATTTACGCCCATCAAAAAGACAAGAATTATTGAAAATAGGGCTTTGGGCCAGCTGCTCTTAGTCGATGAATTTGATGACATAATTTTAGAAACAAAGAAAGCAAGCGGAATGGCCATTAAAGCATAAATATCTACCATTGGTCGAGAGCCAAAGCCATTTATATAGTACCAATTCCACCAGGAATAAGTTATGTAGACATGAACAACGAATAGAATAGCAATTAAGAAAGCATTGGCAGATCTTTTAAAAAGCATTAGCATCAAACCAATCAGAGCGAAAAACATCAAGGGCGTGTAAGGCAACCAGCCATTCATAAATCCAAAAAGACCATTGATTATTTCGGGAGAGCTGAAATCAAACCCTTCCCCAGGATAGCTGTAATAAACCCATTCGCCCGTGATGTGTTTCCAATAGAATAGCTGAGGTAAAATAGCTGCAATTCCAGCGATTGCACCCAAGAATAGGTGGTGAAGGTTTTTTCTGAAATGTATGAACCGAAAGAACAATCCATTTAAATCTTTGGTATTCCATAACAATGGAATCAAAATACAAATCCCTTCAACTGGTCGAATGATGGTTATTAAACCAACGGTAAAAGCAATCAATAGGAATCTCCACAATTTGTGGTCTTTGTAATATTTGTCTGTTTGAAATATCAAATGAGCCCATAAAAAGAAAAGTAGGGGATGGGCCATTACATTATTGTAAACCGAAAAATAGTAAAGGTTGGTCCCAAGGCCTAGGATCAAAAGAACAATAAAGACTACTTTGGAGGAATGAGATTGAGCCAAGACCTTGGCAATTAAAAACAAACCGATCAGAACATATAAGAAAGTGCTTAGATAAAGGGCAAAAATGTAGGGTCGGCTAAATCCATCTGTTTCAAATGCATTGCTAATTTTTCCAATGAAATGACAGGCAAAAAAGGAGGGGCTGTGCATTAATGCAACTCCATAAGTATACTTAATCACGTTGTTTTTACCAGCAGAAGGTGCTTCACTTGCCCTTCTAATCCCAGTTTCATCTAAAAAGGTGGAGCCTCGAGCATTCTTTTCCCGAATGTCTAAGGAAGTTTTAAGGTTTTTGATGTCTTTGTGAATAAACAAGGACGGTAAGTAAACATAGTATCCCCAAGAATCGCCCCCCCCAGTAACTTGCTTTTCCCATCTTGCGTAAAAAAACATGGAGGCGAATAAAAATAGGCCAACTAATATTACATAAATTATCGGGTTGGTTTGCGAAGTTGATTTCATGAACTTATTGTAAAAGGACTAGTAAAAGGGCTAATAATCTCGTATTTCATTCAAATAAATGGACTAGAAATAGGAGTCCATTTTACAGTGTCTTAATTTACTGGTTTTATGCGAAATATATTTACAAAAAAAAAGTTTCTTTTTATAGGCATCATTTAAATAAGTTATCGGGTCTTTACTTTAGGGCTTTGTTTATAATTTTTATAATAATGCCCCTAATGTTCGGTAAATTTGACTTGTCTTAAACAATTTAATGAGTTTAGAAGAGATCATAAAAGGCTGTATAAACGAAAATAAAAAGTGTCAAAGGGAGCTTTTCGGCTTACTTGGTGGTAAAATGCTTTTTGTTTGCAAGCGTTATGCGCGCTATCCGGAAGAAGCGAAGGATATACTGCAAGAAGGATTTATCAAGGTATTCGATAATATCACAAAATTCAGAGGAGAGGGTTCTTTTGAAGGTTGGGTTAGAAGAATAATGATAAATACAGCCTTGAAGTATTATCGGAAAAGCTGTTTCCAGAAAGAAATTAGTGGTTTGGAGTCCTATCAAGAGGGTTCTGAAGAACCAGATATTTACAAACAATTGGGTGAAAGAGAATTGTTGGAACTGATCAATCAGCTTCCAGATGGATACAAGATTGTATTCAACTTGTATGTAATAGAAGGTTACAGTCACAAAGAAATAGCGGAGACTTTGGCGATTTCAGCTGGTACATCTCGTTCTCAGCTCGTTAAGGCAAGAAGAATGTTACAAAAACAAATTCAGGAACTTTACAAAATAGTAATATGAATAGGCAATATAAATCGGATGATATAATCAAGGGCAAAATGGCAGATTTTAGTCTGGATGTTCCTATGGATTTATTTGACCAAATTGATCAAAAAAGGAGTTTTGGGCATAAAGTATGGAATCAGATCCGCTTAAACAGGAATGTTGCTGGTTTTAGTTTTTTGGCTTTATTGCTTGTCACAACTGGCTTTCTTTCTTACAATAATATTGATAGCAAAGCCAGCCAAACAGCACAGCTTTCGCAAGCAAGTTTGACCATTGGAGATTTGGCTGTTGATGGAATTTCAAAGGTTGAAGCAAATCAAAAGGCAAATATGACTTTGGAAGTGCAAGGAAATGCTGCAAACAACAATATTGATCGTGCTGGTTTTGAAATTTCATCCAAGGCTCAATCAAATCCTTCAAGTGAGATTGGCAACAATTCTTTTAAGAAGGAGGTAGAGGATTTAAATATCGATAAAGGCGAATCTATTAATGGAACTAAAAATCAAGTCTTTGTTGATCCTAAGTTGAATTTTACAGAAAAAACCATTGTAGCAAATACCGTAAATAGCAGCAATATTAAAAGTGCGGTTGCTAAAAATGAAATCATCAATACTGATGTCCTAAAAGGAATAAAAGTTGATGGTGAAATGGATGCAGAGCACAGTGAGTTGAAGGAAGAGCAAATTCAGTTTTCAATCCCACAAGGAAAAAAACTCGAAGAAAAAGCCAATCAAACAAAAGAAGAATACGACAAAGAATTGATTGTTAACAAAGAGGTTTCAGATCAGATGACAATTGCTGGGATAAAAGAGGATTCTGCAAATGCAAATGAAAATGCAAATAAAAGTGCACAGATAATTAACAAAGCCAATCTTGCTATTCGAACTGACCTTGTGGCTAATCAGTCAATGCGTTCAATGCCGTCAATACAGTCAATGCAGTCAATGCAGTCTAAGTTTACAAATGCTTCTCCTTTTGCTTCAAATTCTGAAAGCTCAATTGGTCTTGCTTCTTTGGTTGCACCAGATAATGGATGTGCAAATTTCGGACAAAAAGGGAAGTCTTATTTTACAGTGGAGGCAGTTGTGGGACCTGATTATTCCTTTAAGAGTATGAATGCAAGGAGTACGGAGCCTAGTGATTACATCGGTGCGAGAGAAACTTCTGAAACATTGCAATTGGGCTTCTCTGGTGGGGCTCGGGTTTCTTTGGTGACGCCAAGTGGAATGATTTTGAAATCTGGTTTGATGTATGCTCAAATTAATGAAAAATTCGAATACAGCACTGAAACGATTGTTTCAGAATCAGAAATGCCAATCATGGACACCATCATTAATGGTCCTGCAGATACTACTTTTTTAAGCGGAGTTGTTACAGTTACTCAAGTGGAAAATCAGGTTGCTAAATCCTATAATCAATACAGAATGGTCGATGTTCCATTTTTGATTGGCTATGGTATAGAAAAAGGGAAATTTAATTTGGAACTAAATACAGGTGTATTGGTCAATGTGTTGTTCAGGCAAAGAGGGAGAATTTTGGATCCGAGCCTGAATCCTGTTGTTATTACAGACAATGCTCAGAATTATTTTAATAAAACGATAGGGCTTAGTGTTTATGGAAGTGTTGGATTGGTGTTTAGAACTGGAGTAGATTGGGCCTTTATTGTAGAGCCTAATGTGCGTTATCAATTCAATCCTATTACAAAAAGTACCTATCCTATTATCCAGAAGCATTTGACAGCTGGATTGTATTTGGGTGGGAGATATTATTTCTAATTTTTTTTAAGCTCAGGCAGCAATATTAAAATTGACTGGCTCTTAATAGTAGAACAGAAAGCGATACAAAATTAAGAACAGCGCTGAAATTTTAATCACAGGCTTTTTAAAATTAGAACAAAAAATTTAACAGAAAATAAAGTAAAAATGAAACAGTATATAGGAATTATTTTAGGAGTATTCGGAATTATATTTCTTCTGAATACAGGTTGTAAAAAAGACAGTACTGAGATTTTACCCGAAGTTAACGTCGATACAACGTACACAGACACCATGAATGTTATTGGTGATACTAATGTAGTGATTGATCCAATTTTGGGCTGTACTGATGAAGCCGCAACGAATTTTAATGCGGAAGCAACAGAAGATGATGGCTCTTGCGTTTATGCCAATGATACCATTCCTGGTTGCACAGATCCCCTTGCAGATAACTACAATACAGAAGCGAATGTTGATGATGAGAGTTGTGAATATCCAATAAGAGGAGAAATTGGTGATTTTTTCAATGATATTCAACCACAATCATTTTTTACGACAGTGAATGTAGATAATTACCCAATAATACTTTGCCCACAGGGTACTAGGATTTTGCCCAATCCAAATAGTTTGCTTAGTGATGGAAATCCAGTTTCTGGAAATGTAACTTTTGAAGTGATTGAAATTTATGAGAAAGGCGATATGATTCGTTATGCGAGTCCAACCATTTCAAATGGGTATTTATTGGAAACAGGTGGTGAGTTTTTTATAAGAGCATTCCAAAATGAAGTAGAGTTGACAGTGAATCCAGGTTATGGTTTGACTATTCAGGTTCCTGACTACAATGCTACGGATGCAATGGGTCTCTTTTATGGAGATGAAAATAGCCCTACATTCAATTGGTTAGAATCTGAAGGAGACATGAATATTTGGCTTTCTGAATGGGAAGATTCTACAGGAAATCAAGAATTTGGATTTGGTTATGAACTTTTGGCTGAAAACCTTGGCTGGATCAATTGCGATTATTTTTCAGGCCAGGACAATCTTACCAATGTAACCGTTGATTTGGTTGACAAATTTACCAACGCCAATGCAGTTGTTTTCATGGTCTTCAATGATTTAAATTCAGTTGTTCAATTGTGGGGTAGTCCTACTGGTGAAAACTTTAGTGTAAGCAACATGCCGATAGGAGAGAGTGTTACTTTCATCGTAATTGGTTCTTTGTCTGAAGATCCTGACAATCCTGAATATGAGTTTGCTTTGGTAGAGGATGTAATCGTTGAAAACCACAATGAATTCATTATTCCAGTTCCTGCTACGCTTGCAGACATTGAAAATGCTCTAGATGGTTTATAAACAATGATTGAAAAAATGAAATTTCTCTGAATTGAGAGATT
>CALBCY010000323.1 GCA_937927195.1 uncultured Chitinophagales bacterium | reverse complement strand
TATTGATAATCAAGCAGTAATAAAATTTATTATCCTGATTTTAGGGGAATTCCGGACATTTGTCACAGCGCCGGCTGCCCGGTTTAGCGGAGGAATTTGCTTAAATCCGTTAAAACCGGGCCGACGTTCGGAAATGCTGTTTGAGCCTACTCATTTTAAATAATTCCAGTCATCAAATCTTTTAGAAAACTTAATAAATTCTCAATAAAGCGAGTTTATTTTTTTTAGGATTTAAGTGAGTTTCGAAGCGTTAAGAACCAGGCAGCCGGCGCTGTGACATAAGTCCTTGATTTTTCGTCATTTTTGCGGACCGCCGCCGCGGTCAAGAAAAATGACAGGCAAATAACATCAAAATATTCGGATCCCCTCGAACTAAATTAATAAATTCTAACTTATTATTTTCAAACAAACTATATCCTTTTTAGCCCCAAGAAATGTAAATTTTATTATCAAACTCAGGTTAATAAGTCCAAACCTAAGAATATCCAGTATGGTTCGCATAAAAAAAACCTACACTATATTTTCATAAAGTGTAGGTTTCCCCAATTAAGAACTTTATCTTAAAAATCTTCGAATTCTACTTAATCTTAATCTTGAACTTATTTAGCAATCTACATCAATTTGCTCATTGTCCCAACAATGCCATTCGCTGTTGTTAAAATGTTTTGGATGTCTAACATGTCCATTTCCAGAAGGATCGTTGTATTGTATTTCCAACAAATCATCTTCTCCAAGCTGGACATCAAAGGAACGGTTAAAGTATTCATTTACTTCAGTTCTATATTCAACATAATTTCCATTTCCAGCATCGCCACTGATTGCATTGGTAAAACGCAAGGAAACATCTTGAGTCGATAAATCTTTATCGTAACTTATGGCAATAAGTGTTTCAGGATTGTTTGGTTTTTGGTTCAAAGTAAAGGCTCCATAAGAAAGATCTGTAGCTACAATTCCAGAATACCAAACAAAATTCGAATAAGCTCCTTGCCTGTCAACCGTCAGCTTCCATTCTACTTCTTGAGCATTGTTAATGTATTGTCCTGTCAAAGAAACAGCATAGTTTGCACCTCCTGGGGAAGTATCATTGTAATTGTATTTCCATTCAAATGTGTTGTCACCAACAAACTCGGCCTCTTCATTAAAAGCCATTCCAAATGCCTTAACTGGGACAGCCATATTGGTCACAACAATCGCAGTCCATCCCAAATAATTCAAACCTGCATGAAGGAAATTCCATTTGGTATCAAATTCTGTCTTTCCCGCCTCTGCATTTTCCAAAGTTGATTCAGGTAAACTGAACATAGAAGTTGGAGGAAGTTGTGGTGCAGTCAATCCTTCTGGATTTTGGCTAATCGGATCTTTCTCACAAGATTGAAATAAAAACATTGAAATCGCTAAGAACAAAAATAATCTTTTCATGGTTATTGTTTTTTGTGTAATTCAATTAAAAATGAGCGGTAACATCCGCGTTTCATCTTTAATACACCTAGAAATTAAAATACCCTTAGTCGTGATGAAAAAATATCCTAAACGGCTATTGGATCGCAACGTGGCTCCGCCCGTTTTCATGCTTTTGGGGCGACGCTGAAAGCACCTATTGAGTGTTCGATTTTTAACTTCAACTTACTTCCCAGCTTTCACAAACCATCCAAATCAATGAATTTTTCAACTTCGACTTCAACTTAAATCCTTCGTGCCTTTGTGCCTTCGTGTTCATATTCCACAAACCACCAGCACAATCAATCAATCAATCAATCAATCAATCAATCAATGAGCCCACTCTAAAAAGCCCCTAAAAGAACTGTACTTTCCTATCTAATAATAATGGATTTATATCTCAATTCATTGTTATCTGGAATTTGCTAAATAATCTTGTAAACAGTTGGTGAAGCTATTATAGCATAAAAAGCTCTTTATCGGATTTTTTTTTGTTTTTATTGGTTGAATGCGTTTATTCTTTTAAAGTTTACCCAAAAAGATCTACTAAGGGCATAATTATGGTTTTGGAATAGCCCTCTATACTTAGACTTTAATCCATCTAGCTTACAAAATACCTGATAAATTGTTGATTCAGCATTGGCTCGTAATCCATAAACCCAATCTGGATATTTTTCCATGGCTAACCGCCGGAAATAATTGTTGATAGTCTTCAGATTAAAGTATCTATATTTATTATTTGCATGATGTTCTACTATCCTATATTTGCCTGAATTGGTTAGGA
Source organism: uncultured Chitinophagales bacterium (assembly GCA_937927195.1). GTDB lineage: Bacteria > Bacteroidota > Bacteroidia > Chitinophagales > UBA2359 > JAHDGP01. Next base: position 15,804 of record CALBCY010000323.1, on the reverse strand, counting down.
TAGTTTCTTGTTTTAATCCGGTTCTTTTATCCGTTACCGTATATGAATCATCTTTGTTTTTATTAAAATCGTAATAACCTTCTGAGCCTTGAATCCCAGTTAAATACCACTCAAACGGATGGTCTTCATCTTGTGTCAACTCATTATTGCTTGAAGAGTTATACGCCCCATCCGTTAGGACATTTTCGATTTGATCATCAAGGATTTGTTGTGATTTTTCGATTCCTGGCTTAAAAAACTTATCATCTGAAGTTGTTGCTGGTTGAGTTTGAACATTCGTGATTAATCGTAATTCAACTACTTTCTTTGATGAAGAGTTCCCTTTGTCCTCCTTTGAATTTGGCAAGCAAGTTTCAGTAATATTGGATACATAGCCTTTAATCAATTGCTTTTTGGCTCCTGGTTTATTGCGATAAGTTGCCTGGCTATCAAATGCAGATTGTAGATTCGAACCACCCTTACCTTTCATGCTTTTAGCCGTTGGTTCTCCAGATTGTTTTGAGGAATCTTCCCATTCAAAGTTTTCTTCCCACAAACGTTTCATTAATAAATATTGTTCACTCGTTTTAGTTTCATACAGTTTAAGCAATTTGTAAATTAAACCACCTATCTTTTGTAACTCTATTGATGCTTTCTCTTTGTTCAGCCGATAGGTGTATTGCTCAACACTTTTTTCTGATAGCTTCTTTAATATGCCTGCCTGATCTGTATTAAGCAGTTCAAGTTCAGCATCATTCAGACTTTTATGGAATTTTTTCAAAACACCTAAGCACAATTGTAAACGGGTAGTTTTAGCGATATTGGAATGAATCAACTTACTATCCATCCGTACATGTGTTCCACTTACTTTATATTCTATAATCTGATCTTTTGTCAAACTTTGAAAAACTTCACTCAGTAAATTTTTACCCGTCTGTTGCTCATGTTTTAATAATGCAACTTTGAAATTATAATAAGTCGCTGGACTAGGTGGCTCATCTGATAAATTGTTTAATCCCAATGCGCGCATTACCAATAGGTTAAAATTGCTAGACTCAAAAAGCTGTTCATCTGTCCAGTCTTGGCCTTCTTTCAAAATCATCATTCCTACCAATCTTCGTATCGAACTATTCGGCCTTCCGTTTCCATTACAATACATTGGGGCAAATATGGTTTCATCTACTCGACATATTATTTCATTAAAAAAACTATTATGCCACAGTTTAGGATCTTCTAACTTATTTATTTTTTTCTCCCCTAAATGTTGATTAACATTAGAAAATAAATCAGGATTCGAACTTGCTTCACTTTTTTTAAACATACCTCAAACAAATTTTGAATACTTCTAAAAATACAAAATTTCATCCTTCTTTGGTAAATTGCATGAGGGTTTTTAGAGTGGGCTCATCAATCAATCAATCAATCAATCAATCAATCCGTTTTGGCAAAGCCATGATTTTTTAAACTTATTCTTCAACTTCAACTTATTCTCCAACCTATTCATTCCGCCTCCAAGCTATCCACCAAAACCGAACAAACACTAAAATAACCGAGCGCATCATTATCGACATTCCCTGACAAATTCTCTGCTGTGCTATAAAGCCAGGCCCCGCTCCAATCAGTCTCTATAACTTTGCCTTGCAAAAAATCTGCAAAACCCTCACTCAATCCGTATTTTTTAACCACCACAAAACTGCCTTTCGGGAAAGGGACAGGCATTCGCTCCGGCCTTATCAACCCATTTATGTGAGCAGCGTTAAAAGTATAGAAAAACAATTTTGCCTGATTCGGTTCAACCGTCGTCAAATGAGACCAGTCAATTTCAATTTCATACATCGACTCTTGACTCGGATTGTAAATCGGAATATTATCAATGAGGACCAAACTGTCCGTATTGGCATAAGTCCTGAAAGAAATTTCTGGTATTGGACTAACAAAAGCCAAACTGGACGAAGCATTGTAAACCTGATCATTCCACTGTACCGACAGTTGGTAATTTAAATCAGGAAGCGCCTTAAATTCTATCTGGCTTTTATACAAACCCTCCACCGCAGGATCATTGGCAAAATCATAAACAAAACCATTGGCTTCTACCTTAACCAATGCATCGCCAATTCCTGGCGCGATGCCATTCAATTCAACAAAACTTGTCGACAACCTGATCTCCTGAAAGGCCAACTGATTGCTCAATATTCCATCAACAACCAAAACTGGTTCAGCAATCGATTCATTACTAGCTGTTCCATCCCATTCCCCCGATTCCTCGCAGGAACCCAAAACCAGTATAAACGAAAGCCCAATAAAATAAAGCGTTATGTATTTGATCAGCTTCATTTATATCTTAAATTTATAGGTTAAGGATGGAAAAAATCGGATCAAATCTATTTGGCTCGGACTCAAGACGGAATCATCAATAACATTGGATGGAACATTCGGATTAACCTCTTCACTGAACAATTTATTGAATTTGACCGCATAAACATTCCGATGCCCCAAAGCATTGTACAAGGAAAAAGTCAAGTCATTTTGGAAACCACTATCTGATTTTTTGTTAAAGACAAATTTCAAAGCCAAATCTAAACGGTGATAGGCAGGCAAACGATCATTGTTCCTTTCGCCGTAAACAGGAACCAATTGATCATTAAATGTAAAATAAGAAATTGGCGAAGTGAATGTCGAGCCACTTTGCGAATTCCAATTAGCGGAAAAAGAAATTCTTTTGGCCAACTTGTAATTCAAAACAACGGACAGATCATGTGGTCTGTCCTGAAGCGCTCGGTATTCAATTCCATCATTTATATCTTTTGTCGTCCTGAAAACCCTCGACCAATTATAGGAGATCCAACCGCTTAGTTTTGCAGATGAATTCCCAGATGATTTCCTCAGCAGAAATTCTAATCCGTAGGCTCTGGATGATCCAAAACGCAACTCCCCCTCTAAGAATGGATTTAAGTAGGTCGTGCCATGTCCGGAATAGTCAATTTGATTTTCCGACTTCTTGTAATAACCTGAACTGCTAAACTCGAGATCAGCCTTTTCAAAGTATTTCAGAAAACCCAAAGCCCATTGCTTTGAAGCTTGAGGCTTGATATTCGGTGAGGAAGGCAACCAAACTTCCAAAGCCGTGAAAGGTGAAATAGAGTTTGAAATTTGCTGCAAGTATTGATGGTATCGCCCATAACTTAATTTGAATTGGGTGGTTTTTCCTGGAGAATATTGCAAACTCAGCCGAGGGTCGGCATTAAAATAATTCTTATAAATGCCTGTAGAGATATTGACTGTGTCCTGTATTTCATAATTATCATCAAACTCATAGTAAGTATTTGGTCCTAGGTTTGCCCAATGGATCATCCTGAGTCCTACGTTCAATTTTAGCTTGTCGAATATATCAATAGAGCTTTGGGCGTAGACAACTCCTTTACGAGAGTAATTGCTACTAACATTGGGAAGTAGAGAAAGATCCGAGTTTATGGACAATTGACCAGGATTGGTAAAATAGGCCTGCAATTCCCAACCAAACTTTGCATTGACCTTTGGATGTGGATAATAATTAAAATCCGATTTCAAACTCAAATTTCCTAATTCAGACTTCCACAAATCAGGCTTCAATGTCAAATTGACCGTATAACTTCCAGTATACAAGGTGGTGTTGGCAAACAGCTTAGAACCGAAGACCTGATTCCACCTTATCGTTCCTGCAGAATTTCCCCATCTCAATTCATTAAATGTCCCATTCCGATTCTGATAAGTATCTCGGATCTGAATAATGGTTAAGAACAACCTACTGTTCGATCCCAATTTGATATTCCATTTAAAATTAAAATCGCCAAAATGTAAATCTGAATTGGGATAGTTAGGCTTGTAAAGCCATTCGAAACTTGAGCGTCGGTAAGAGGCGAACAGCGCACTTTTCTTTTTAAACATGGGAACCTCAAAAGAAAAACGATTGACGAGAGGATTCAATGATACATTTATACCAAATTTGTTCAAATTACCGTCTTTGGTCCGCACACTAATTAACGATGAAAGAAAATCGCCTGAAGAAGCAGGCATATCGCTTTTGAAAATTTTGATTTCCTTGGTAAACTCTGGAACCACAAAAGAGTAAAAACCAAAAAGGTGGGTAGGATTGTAAATCGGGGCGTCATCTATGATCAACAAATTTTGATCACGCTCCCCTCCCCGTGCATAGAAAAAGGAAGACCCATCACTATGACCCTTGATCCCTGGAAGATTTTGAATGCCTTTGATCAATCCAGACTCCCCGCCAAACTCTGGCAATTGATTTAATTCAGATGGCTTCAAATTCATTTCACCCAAAGTCGGCTTATTCAAAACCTCAATTGCAGAAAGCTCAACCGTAACGGAGGGCAGCTCGATCGATAAAGGTTTTAATTCAATGTTTTGCTCTTTGTTGCCGTCCAATACCAATTGAAATTCAAAGGCTTCGTAACCGACATAAGAGCAAACCAAAGTATGGCTTCCCTCCTTTAAAACCAATGAATAAAAACCGAAATCGTTACTGTAGGTTCCAATATTGCTTCCCTTAATGGCCAGACTCGAACTTATAAGCGTTTCACCACTTTCCTTGTCTGAGATATATCCTTTTATAACAAAGGTTTCCAATTTTTTCTTAGCAGCAATTAACACTATTTGTCCTTCTACAAAAATATATTCAAGACCAAATTCCTCACATAATTGCTTTACGGCTTCTTCCAAAGGGACATTGCGAACAACAAAATCAATCCTTTGATTTTCATTTACGATGTCTGTGTTAAAAGAAAAGTCGACGGAAGTTTGATGAGAAATTCTCTCCAAAATCTCCTCCAAACTAGCGGATTGTTCGTTGAGGTTTACCTTGGAAAAATCAGATAGGCTTTGCCCATTAATTTGGACAATACTGGAAAGAAAAAAAAGATAGAAAAAGGCTTTTCTCATTGAGATTAAAAAGTTATTTGCAAGTCCCTTGCAAAATGTATTCACCAGATTTGGTTTGACTCATTCTTAAACTAAATGAGTTTTCAAGTATGGTCAAAATACTCTTTAGAGATTTATTGTTAAAGGTTGAATTAAATTTACACTCTTCTAAAGCTTTATTGGCAATTTTTATTGTTTGCCCAAAATGCCTATTCAAATCGAACACCACTTTATCCAATCTTTCATTTTCGAAAACGAGCTTTTGGGTTTTAATGGACAAGAAATTTTTATCTTGATTCTTTAGCTTAGAGAGTTTCTTTTTATTTCTATCGTAGGTCGCTTTTTCACCGGCAATCAAAATTTCTTCAGATTGTCCATATCTGACAGCCACTTTCCCAGATTCAACTATAACCTGCCATTCCTTTTCTTTGACTCTGGAATCGATGTAAAACGAAGTTCCCAAAACCTCCACGACAACATCTCCACTCTTGATTTCAAATGGCAAAGTCTCCTCTCTCTGAACATCGAAAAAGGCATTGCCTTCCAAAACCAGCTCCCGTTTTTTAGTCTCTCTGTTAATAATGAAATTTAAGGACGAATGAGGATTTAAAATCACCTTACTTCCATCCGCCAGTTCAACCGTTTCAGGCAGATCCCCACTTTCCACAATCAGCGGACCGGACTCGCCAGAAAATTGGAACCAGAGAAAAGAGCCGATAAGAAAAATGGTCATGGCCGCTGCGATGGACATCCATTTTCTTCGGCCAAAAGACGATTCCTGAACAGTTTCCCGATCGGCTTTAAGGTCTATTACTTTGCCCTCAAAACCTAGCTGCTCAGATGTCTTTTTCCACATTTCATCAATCTCATTGGCATCAATTCCGGCCTCTTCTTTGACCGACATCAACATCCAAGCTTTTTTAGTTTTCGTGAAATGCTTTTTGTTTGCAGGATCAGACAAAACCCAATTTTCCAATTGCTCCACCTCAGCTGCATCCGCATTGCTGCTAAGGTATTTGAGAATTAGATCCTCATAAAATTTATGATTGTCCTGGTTATTCATTTTTGTTGGGTAAAATTTCTTTCTATAAAATATTTTTATAATTGAATATGTTCTTATTGAAAAAATCGCCAAAGGCCAAAGGCTAATGGCTAAAGGCTAAAGGCTTCACCTAAAATACACTTGAATTTCAAAATACCCTTAGTCGTTTTACAAAATATTATTGCAGATCAATAAAATAATCAATAAATCCTTTAGATGCGCTCTTAATATCTTCATCGCTTTGGACATATGAGCTTCTACTGTTTTTTGTGAAATGTCTAGTTCTTCTGCAATTTCTCGGTATTTAAGCCCTTGATATCGACTCATTTCAAAAACCAAACGACACTTTTCAGGAAGCAATGCCAAGGCATTTTCAATTTTCGTTTTCAGTTCTGCCGCTCCAAAAAAATCTTCCACCTCCGCTATTTCAAAATCCCCGCAATCCAAATCCAATACTTTACTTCTGTATTTTTTATTGTCACGGATGTGATTCAAACATCGGTTTTTAACGGCAGTAAAAAGGTAGGACTTGATAGATTTATCCATATTCACTTCTGCTCTTTTCTCCCACAAATTGACAAACACCCTTTGACATATATCTTGGGCATTGTCTTTGTCTTGAACATATTGAATAGCAAAATTGCACAAGTGCCCAAACTGGTTTTTAAACAACTGTTCGAATTGATTTTTGCTAAGTCCTGTATGTTTCTCTTGATTGGGCATTTAAGAAACTAATATATAAATAAAAAAATAAAACACCTTGTCCGAATAAGAGAAAACTCTTATCCAAACAAGTTGCTCGGTTTTATGAATTGGGGGGCGATTAAATTTCAAAGGCTAGTTTTCCCTCCCAATGAACCATTAATGTCCTCCCTGATTTGGAAACCATTAGCTGAGGAGACTCTAATGGACAGTTGTTTATATTCTGTGCGCAATCAGATTGGCAATAAAGTTTCGTTCCATTTTAACAGTCTCCTTAGGGTAACCTTTTATCTCCTCACGATATATGGAAGCAACAACACTTTAAACAATTAAACTTATAAAATAAAAATTCCAATTTTTTATGATTCCATAAATCCAACCTGAAATTACTGGTCCCATATTCTTGACTTCTATTCATCAGGTTGAGAAACTTTGAGCATTTTGTTTTCCTCAAAAATTGAAGATATCAATTGAGGATTATTGAATTGCTCAGAGTTTTTTCTTCAGCAATCCACCACTGCCCATCTGCAAAATCCCAATTTGCAAGGTGAGGCACCCAATAAAATAGTTTGCTCTTGTTCATTGTCGTTGACGCTTCTGAGCAAACAGCTTTCCCCGAACTTATCTTCCTGTCAATCCCTCATTATTATTATTTTAAAATTTTTAGTAATTTAGGAAGGCCTGTGAATCAAATTTATTTTTTTTTAAATCACTTCAATGATGAATCAAATATCATGTTTTGTATACTTGACAATATTCCTTTGCCTTGGAATAGGAAATTTAAATGGCCAAACTGAGCTAAATTTTGAAACCCAAGTCAGTCGATCTTACAAAGGCCTAACTGTAATGGGGGATTTTTACCCCATCATCAAGGGCAATGAAATACTGTATTTCAACCATTCTCAAGGCTGGTCTACCATTAACATGCAAAAGTATGACATGGAAAAGCCAATGGAATTGAAAAGAAAATCTATTACCGACCTTCCAAAGGGAATAATCTTTGAAGAACTCGTAGAATTGGCCGGTGAAAACTATATGTTTTTCTCTTCTTGGGATCGACCATCAAAACTGGAAAGATTAATGTACTATCCCATTAAATTTGATGAATGCAATATTGGTAAAGAAAAATTATTAATAAAATCTGACATCAAATTACTTGCAAATCCAACCGAGAAAGAAAATGCTCCCCTGTTTAACTTTTCTGAAAAGCGCTTTAATCTTGACAAGTCCAATGATGGCTCTAAATTGTTGGTAGAATATCGACTGATAAGAGAACACAAGAATGATGCTGTTAACAGAGACAGAATTGGATTGCAGGTTTTCGATTCAGGTTTGAATCTAATTTGGGAAAAATTGGTTAAAATGCCTTATGTTGAACAAGCAATGGATTTCTGGGATGTAGCCGTTGATTCCGATGGAAATGCTTATGTATTAATCAAAGCCTTCAATGAACTAGTAGGTCTAAAGAAAGGACCAAATAAACTGACGCATCCTTTTAATTATGAAATACTAAAATATTCAAAGGATTCGAATGAGCCACAAATTTTCAAAGTGGAATTTGATGAATCTATCCAAATCAAAGAGTTTCAATTTTTGGAAGGTCACAACAATGAAATGATTTGTGCGGGATTTTACTCAGAAAAAAACAAAACAGATATCAAGGGATTGGCATTCTTTAAATTAGCAAAAGGAGCTGATAAAATAAGCATGAAATCTTACGAAATCCCAATGGACTTATTATTAAAATTTAAAACTGAAAAAGAACAGGGAAAAGCGATTAAGAAAGATGAAACGGGTGTTCATAAATTAAAATTAACAGACTTTGTAGTCGAAGAAGATGGCAAATTGTTATTGGTTGCCGAAAAACAATTCGAAAGCCAAAATTCTGTTTCCTCAAAATCAATTTATACCTACACAAGCAAATCTTATAAAGAAGTGTACATCACATTGATTGATAGTGACGGAGAATTACTTTGGATAAAGCGTCTACAAAAATCTCAAAGTAGTGGGCCACATGGAGGCAAAGGATCAATGGGGCAAAAACTACTAAAATTAGGAGATGAATATTGTATTTTCTATATCGATCACATAGATAATATTGATGTTGGAATCGACGAAGCTCCTGCTCATTGCAATTTTGGAAAAATGGAAATAGCAGATCTTACCCTTATGGCTTTTGCAGTCAATGCGGAGACTGGTAAGGTCAAAAAATACAAGGTAATGAAAATGAAAAACGCCAATCAAAAAGGTGTCGGAATTTTTCTTAGAATGGGCGACCTCGCAAAAATGGATGACAAAAGTTTTGTTTTCAAGGGAGCCAAAGTTAATAGTGGTGAGGTTTTCGGGAAATCAATTTTAATAAAATAAAAATGGTTTTATCCTTGATAATTCATTATGCTTAACAAGCTAAACTTTCGCAAGAAAATTATACAAAGTTGCCCACAAAAAGAAAGCATTTTTATTAGCTTTGATGAAATTATTTCAAATCAATGAAAAAATTACTTCCACTAATTTTAATTGCTTTCACTAGCCTTTGCTTTTGCCAAAATGCCTTTGTAAATGATACCGATTGTTCTGTTGAACTAAGCAACACATTTCCTTGCAAAGATGCCAGTCGTAATTTCACCTTTGAAACGGATAGTGGGTTTATTTCTATAAAAACTCAAGAACATTCATTTGTCATTCAAAGCATCGATGCGGATGGACTGCTTGAGAGCAACCAAAGCATTCACAGTAATGACCGCTTCGGTGCAATATTTTACCTGGAAGATGCTTTTCAAATAGCGGATAAAATTTACATCCTTTATCATACTTCCAAAACTCCAAATGCCGCTGTTAATCTTTACTGTAGAGCCATCAATTCTGAAACAGGAAGCTTTGAAGGAGAACAAAAATTATTACTAAGTGTTAGAGAAAAACTGGAAGGAAAAACCTCTAAATTTACTTTCAGGAAGTCTTTTGACGATTCGAAACTATTGATTTACTATTCTCTAAAATCCAATATCCAAACAGCGCAAATTGGCCTTCATGCATTCGATCAAAAATTCAATAAGCTTTGGTCAAAAACGACAAGGATGCCTTTTCCGAAAAACAAGTTAACCATCTGGAATTCTTTGATTGACTCCAAAGCCAAAGTCTATTTCAATTGTTCTTTTTATGACAACAAACAATCCGATGAGCAATCAAAAGCAAAAAAGTACGGTTTCTTTATTTATTCTTCTAAATCTGACAAAGCCGAAATAAAAGAAATTAAAATTGATGAGGTCTTTGACATTGGTTTTCGTGAAATAAAAAACAATAAAATCGTCGGTGCCGGATATTATAAATTGGAAGGAATTGTTTCAGGGATTTTCAAATTCAAAATAAACCCTTACAGTAATTTGATTGAAACCAAGGAATTCCCTTTTTCTAACAATTTGATGGATCAACTTGTTAAAGACGATTCAAATGGCTCGGAAACTGTTTCTAAATCGGAATTATCTGGCTTGACAAATTTGAAACTAAAAAAATTCGACCTCAGCGAAAATGGCCAAATTGTCTTGATTGGAGAACAAGATTACATCGAATCTTCCAGTTCAGGATCTGCCTTTACTTTTCATCATTCTGACAATATTTTGTTTGCCATAATTTCCTCTTCTGATAAAATACAAACCCTTTATTTATTGCCCAAGAAACAGTTTACCAAGACTTGTATCGATTGCATTGGCTTCAAGCATTTCAAAAAGAAAAACGACCACTTTCTTTTGTTTACTGATGACCTGAAAAATAGGAATCTAAATGAATCTGATAAACCCTCTCTTTGTAAAGTAGAAAAAGATGGCGCATTTTATATGTATAAAATAAATGGGGGAAGTGGCTCGGTAAGCAAAAAAATGGTTTTGAATAAATTAGATGTTTCAGGGCATATCCTCAAAACAATCGACATCAATAGGATTTATTCTTTCCAGGGAAAATATGCCATCATTGATGCTTTTAAGAATAAGAATGAGAACTTGTTATTGAAGTTTCTGCTGGAATAGATTTGATGTTGGGTGTTTGTTTTGGCAAAAGAATTTTAGCCTGTAAATGTAAAAGTGGAATGCAGAATAAACAATTTCCACACTCCACTCTCAATAATTAATTTTCTAGTTTAAGCGCTCTTACAATCCACCTGAATTAATAATTAGTCAATCAATAATTCTTAATCTTTAACTTTATCAATAGGCCTTCGCAAACAAAACTCTCTGAGTCGATGGATTCCCTGAATAAACACAAACGCCCTCCTCTAAAGGATTGTCTGTTGGAATACATCTGATGGTCGCTTTCGTCAATTCTTTGATCTTGTCTTCCGTCTCTTCCGTGCCGTCCCAGTGAGCATAGATAAATCCACCTTTCTCTTCTAAAACTTTCTTGAACTCATCGAATGTATCTACATTGGTGGTGTGTTCTAATCGGTAATTTCTTGAACGCTGCAGTAAATTGTCCTGAATTTCAACCAACAGCTTCTGAATGTATTCAACAGCATCGTCTATTGGAATCAATTCTTTCGTCTTTTCATCTCTTCTCGCTATTTCCAAAACGCCCTTATCCATATCTCTCGGTCCAATGGCTACACGAATTGGAACCCCCTTCAATTCATACTCCGCAAATTTGAATCCCGGTCTCTTTTGATCGTCATCGTCGTATTTGAATTTCACGTCAGCTCCCAAACCTTCTTTCAGCTTTTCAACAATCGCATCCATTTCTGGCTTGCGATCCATTGATTTCTTGTTAACGATTGGCACACACACAACATGAATAGGAGCCAATTTTGGAGGCAATACCAAACCTTCATCATCTGAATGAGCCATAACCAAAGCACCCATCATTCTCGTTGACACTCCCCAAGAGGTTGCCCATACCAATTCTAAACCACCTTCTCTTGTTTGGAATTTACAATCGAAAGCTTTCGCAAAATTCTGACCTAAAAAGTGGGAAGTTCCCATTTGTAAAGCCTTGCCATCTTGCATCATTCCTTCTGTGGTGTAAGTATCTTCTGCACCAGCAAATCTTTCACTCTCAGATTTCACGCCAGTTACAACATCTACTCCGATGTAATTTCTCATGAAGTCAGCATACAATTTCAGGATCATTTTTGTCTCTACAATTGCTTCGTCTTTGGTTTCATGAGCAGTATGCCCTTCTTGCCAGAAAAACTCCGCTGTTCTTAAGAACAAACGAGTACGCATCTCCCAACGAACCACATTGGCCCATTGGTTAATCAATATTGGCAAATCACGGTAAGACTGTATCCAATCTTTGTAAGTATTCCAAATGATGGTTTCAGATGTTGGACGGATGATCAATTCTTCTTCCAATTTAGCATCTGGATCAACGATAATGCCATTGCCATCTGGATCATTTTTTAAACGATAATGAGTAACAACTGCGCATTCTTTGGCAAAACCATCAACGTGTGCAGCTTCTTTACTCAAAAAGCTTTTTGGAATAAGCAAAGGAAAGGCGGCATTGACATGACCAGTTTCTTTAAATTTTGCATCCAAAACCGATTTCATATTCTCCCAAATGGCAAATCCATAGGGTTTTATAACCATACATCCTCTGACTGCCGAATGTTCAGCAAGACCAGCTTTTATAACCAATTCATTGTACCATTTGGAATAATCTTCACTTCTACTTGTAATTCCTTTATTACTCATTTTTCTAGTTTTTTTTTCTAGTTTGTCTTAAGAGCCACAAAGATAGAAATTTCATTCTTTCTTTGCTTTAGTAAGGACCAAAGAATAACATCCTTATTTCTGGATGCTAAAATGCAGAACTCGTCAATTGCTCTATCCTATAACTTAATAGGATCATCCTGAATTTAATCAGAACATAAAATAAATTTGTTTTTGATACCAAATTACGGGCCTTAGACCACATGATAATTATTTCACAAGCATCATAATGGCTATTAAATGGCTATAGAACAACTTAACATAAAAGGCCTAATACGCTGAAATTCAGTAGATAGTAGTTGGAGTCCGACCCAATACCTGCCCGTAAAAGCAAAGGCATTGAGCCTAGATCGGCTGGTTTGCGACCATACCGGGTGCTAGCATCTTAAAAAAAAGGTTAGAAAAAAAAATTATTGTATTTTGCATCATACGGTATATATATGCCGTCTATTATATAAAAGTTCCATATTAAGTGGATTTTCCAAAAATACTGTAAAATACTGGATGAAAATTGACGACCTTTTTAAAACCCTAGAACAAGACTTGTATAGATATATATCAAGTAAGGTCGACAATAAAGAGGATGCAAAAGATATTCTCCAAAATGTTTTTGTAAAAGTTGTTGAAAAAGCTGATACACTCAAAGAGGAAAAAGCAACCAAAGCCTGGATTTTCACGATTTGTAGAAACACAATCATCGATTATTACAGAAAGAGTAGAATGAAAGTCTACAATAATAGGCTCGATGGAAACGGGGAAGACAGCAGATTTATTGCAAAGGAAATAGAAAATGCCAAGGCCGTTACAATTGAATTGGAACGATGCATGGAATCCCTCATAAAACAACTTCCCGAAAAATATCGTTATCCTATTATAATGACGCAAATAAAGGGGATTAAGCAGAAAGATCTGGCCAAAGAAATGAACATCCCCTACCCAACCATTAGGTCAAGGGTGCAAAGAGGCAAGGAAAAACTAAAAGAACTGATCAGTAGCAGCTGTAGATACAATATTGGTTACTGCGAATTCCTAAACAAACTAGACAGAACAAATTGCTCTGTTTGCAAGAATGAGAGTTTCAAGGATGAAAACATCTCCTTTTTTAACTGAGAAAAAGATTTTACACATTTTAAAGGTTTAGAATTATAAAATATGTCTAATAACACTTTATCATATATACATTTTTCAAGTTTTACAAGCCTTTCAATTAAACTTTTAGTTACAAAAGCAATCTGAATACTAATTAAATAATAGCAAATCCTTCATACCATGAAATACAAAATTATAACAACAGCCTTATCTTTAATGGCAATCTGTTTGTCGGTTTTTGCGCAGGACTACGATGACGTTTATTACGTACCGTCCTATGAAGAACCGACCTACTCCGAACAAGACCTTGCAACCGACAGCAAGGGCGACACATACATCAATAATAATTATTATTACGATGATAATGATTCTGATGAACAATTCTATGACGACGATTACGAATATTATTACTCTTCGAGATTGAGAAGATTCAATAGAAATGGTTTTTCTCCAAGCTCTTATTACAGTAACTATTATGTAGATCGTTACCACTACGATCCATTTGATAGTTTCAATTGGGGCAGTTCAATATATTATACACCTAGCTACGCTTATAGAGTTAGAAACTTTACACCAGGTTGGTCAATTTCATTTGTTTATGATTGGTCTCCATGGTACAGAAGACATCGCAGAAGCAACTACTGCAATAATGCATTTTACAATGTAGGATACGTATGGGGTTCACCTGGTTATAACAACAATTACTACAATAACTATAATTTCAATTATGGTTATAATTCTGGATTCTATGGCTCCAACTATTATGGAGGCGCAGGTTACTACAATGGATTCAATGATGTTTGTAACAATAGTTACTATGCTGGTTCAAACTATTACAACAACAATGCTTACAATGGTAATAATTACAACAGTTACAACAGCAATTACTACGCAAATAATAATACAGCAACTTACTCTGGTCCTCGTGGCGATAGTGGAAGAGGTGGTGGAAGAGTTGACCAAACTTATGAAAGACCTTATGGATCAACCAACCAATCTGCTCCCAATGTAATTACTGGTGTAGATGGAAATTCTGGGACGGTAGTAACACCAAGTCAAGGCACCATGGTTACTACAAGCGCAGGATCAAATACCACAAGACCTGTAAGAGTAAGACCAATGAATGAAGTACACAATGTTTATGGTCAAGATGATGCTGAAATAGGTGGAAGAGAAGAAAACGGTTTCAACATCAGCGACAACCCAGGTTGGAATAATACAGGAAGTTCTATCAACGGAAACAATACAAGACCAGTTCAGCAGAGTATTGGACAAGGACAAAACAATCAGAACAATGCTTTGACTCCTCAACAAATAAGAGAGCAAAGAAGTAAGTATGAAGTTCAAGAGCAAAATACTGAAATTCAAACAAACACAAATTCAGTTCGCCCAATTGAAAGACCGAACACCAGACCGAATTCAAATACAATCACTCGTCCTGAATCAAGGCCTACAGAAAGACCGGTGGCTACTCCAACCAGACCAATGGAACAAAACAATTCCTACGAACAGTTGAGAGAAGAGCAACAAATTCAGCAATTGAGAGGTGAAAGAGAAAGGTTGAACAGAGAAGAAGAAAGATTGGAACAACAAAATGATGAGCGGGAGAGATTAGAACAAGTTCGTCAGGAAAGAAATAATGTTCGTGATCGTGAAATTCAGATGATGCGTGATAAAGAGCAAAGAGAAAGACAAGACAGAGAAAGAATGGACCAGCAAAGAGAGGTAGAACAAAGAGAACGTCAAAGAGTTGAAAGAGATCAGCAAGAAAGACAACAATACGAAAATTCACAGAGAGAAAGAGCTGAAAGAGAACAAAGAGATCGTGAAAGAATAGAAAGAGAAAGACGTGACAATGAGCGTCAGGAAAGAGCAAAACAAGAAAGAGCAGATAGAGAACGTCAAGAAAAGGCTCAGCAGCAAAGAGATCAACAAAGGGAACGTCAAAAAGCTCAACAGCAAAGACAAGAAAGACAAGAGCAACAACAACAGCGACAAGAACAGCAGAGACAAGAACAAAAGCGTCAACAAAAACAACGCGATAACAGAAGCTATCAAAAAAAGGATAATTCAAGAAGCAATTCTAATTATGACCGTGGTGGAAGTTCAAATAAAAGTCGTTCTAGTGGAAGCAGCGGAAGCAAATCTAAATCCAGACGAGATAACTAAAAGAAAGATTTTCAGACTTTAGACTTTAGACTACTGTTTACAATGTACAAACTAAGGGCTGAAAAGACAAAGGCTAATAGCTTATAGCTGAGGGCTGAGGCTGAGGGCTGAGGGCTGAAAAATAACATCCTGTATTTTACGGTTTCCAAAAAGAATTTGTGAAATACGGGATTTTTTTATCAAAAATGAAATTCAAAATCATGAATAAGT
>CALBCY010000322.1 GCA_937927195.1 uncultured Chitinophagales bacterium | reverse complement strand
CAACAATTATTAAAAAACCTGGAAACCCAAACTCCCTTGGATCCCCAGGTCAATATCAATCGTTTTAAATTGGGCTGATTTAATTTCTTGGTCTCCCGCCCAAAACTACAAGCTATCTTTTTGGTCTCCCGCCCAAAATTACAAGCTATCTTTTGGTCTCCCGACCAAAACTACAAGCTACCTTTTGGTCTCACGACCAAAACTACAAGCTACCTTTTGGTCTCCCGACCAAAACTACAAGCTACCTTTTTGGTCTCCCGCCCAAAACTACAAGCTACCTTTTTGGTCTCCCGCCCAAAACTACAAGCTACCTTTTGGTCTCCCGCCCAAAACTACAAGCTATCTTTTGGTCTCCCGACCAAAACTACAAGCTATCTTTTGGTCTCTCGACCAAAACTACAAGCTATCTTTTGGTCTCCCGACCAAAACTACAAGCTACCTTTTGGTCTCCCGACCAAAACTACAAGCTACCTTTTGGTCTCCCGACCAAAAGCGATTTGACTCATTTCACAATCAACTGCTTCAATCCAACCTTATCACCGGCAGACCATTTTACCAAATAATGACCGCTTGCCAATTCCGCAAGATCAACTTTTTGTTGTTTCCCAGGAGCCAATTGTAGATCCATCACTTTTCTGGATTGTAAATCGTAAATTTCAATATGGCTGCTTTGAAGTTCCGCTTCCTCCCATTCAATGCTAGTAAAGCCAGAAGCTGGATTCGGATAGAGCATGATGTCATTTTCAGAAACCAAACCATCTATTCCAACGCCTGTCACGCAAGAAAAATCAACATAAATAGTTTTATTTACTGTCTCAGTTCCATCACTCATTTCAATAGGAATGGCAACAATACCTTCAGCATTCCAAGCTGGTGTGAAATCTACAACAGCGGTGCTTTCACCAGAATTGTAGCTAACACTTGCATCTTCCAATTGTGGATCATCTGTCAAAGCATTGAAGCTCAACTCATCACCATCAATGTCTGAAATGTCAATCAAATTGCTGGTCAATGACTGCCAATCTGGGCAAAGTGTATCCGATTCAACAGTAAAAGATGGAGGGTCATTTACAGCTAAAACATTGATCGTAATTGTTGCTTCTTCTTCACTGAATAATTCACCATCACTGACCTTTATTGTAAAAGAATCAAAGGCCTCTCCGTTCTGGTTTTCTCCAGCAAAGTAATTTAGGTTTTGTAATTCAGCAACCTCAATGCTGAAGTTTTCACTAATTTCATCCTCTCCCAATTTTAGAATACCATTGGTTGGAAGGCTGGTTACTAAAATGGCCTGCAATGAATCCATGGTATTTATATCCTCAAACAAAATATCAGAAATTTGAAAAAAGTAAGTGGAATCCTCCATTACTTCTACTGTATTATCCATTGTTGTAGGAGGTTCCTCAATGTTTTCAAAGAATGAAAGCCCACTTGCATTACCAACCAGCAAGTCCTGATCTCCATCACTGTCAATGTCGGCTACATCAACAGCACAAAAGCTCTGACAAGTAGGCAAGTCAAATGGATTAAATTCTACAGCTGCAAAGGTCAATGCCTCACCTTCTTCAGTTATGTTTTCGTAATACAAGAAATTGGCTTGATCATAACTATCACCATATGAACCAATTAATATATCAGTGTCCCCATCTCTATCCAAGTCCCCTGAACTAATTACTAAGAAATCATTCTGGGAAATTCCTAATTCCTCTGAAGATACTGGATCCATGAATTCTGCTTCCTCTGGTGTTCCGTTATTTTCTATAAAAAATAATTCAGTTTCTGTTGTACTTTCTGTAAAATATAGAATATCTAAATCCCCATCCCCGTCTAAATCTGTGATTTCAGCATGGGTAGTATGCATCTCATCAGATACAATCATTCCAAATGGATTTTCCACAGGTTGATCAAACAGTGGTTCTTCAGGAGTCCCTATGTTTTCAAAAAAATTAAATGAACCTCCTTCAGGACTGTAACTAGATGCAAGAATGTCCATATCCCCATCATTATCAATATCTCCATGACTGGCAAAATTCAAGAAACCGCTTCCACTAAGCCCAAATGGATTTGCTTGTCCAGGAGCAAATGCCGGGTCATTGGCCGTTCCAATATTTTCATAATAAACATAGGCTTCATCTACGAAACCTTCATAGATCATTCCTCCAACCAATAAATCTAAATCTCCATCACTATCCAAATCAACAGCTTTCGGAATAATGAAAGCTGTAAAAGGAGAATTTGGTTGAAAACCAAAAGGACTGTCAACTGGTGCAGCAAATTCTTGTGCTTGAACCGCATTAAAACTAAATCCTGCAGCCAACAGAGTAGTGATCATTGCAGGTTTTAATTGTTTAAACTTACCATTGTTTTTTAATTGCCTGTAAAGTCTTAGGACTCGGTTTATCAATTTACGTTTTTGCCTGCCAGACAAATACTGGAACTTGTTTTCCGAAATTTTTCGAATGGCTCTATTCAGTAATTTTTTTTTGTAAAGGAATCGGGTAATTTTTGTTTTCATGGTTTTTTTTTGATTAAACTCTATTTTATCTCGAAAAAAACAAACAAGCCTTACAATTTGTCATTTAAATAGTTTTCGAATGAATGAACTTGTCAAACATAAGCTGTTTATTTTATCAGACGGATAAAAATTTAATTTTTGAAAAAAAATGAAGAAAGTTGCATTATACAGTTTCAGTTAAGAAAAAAAAGGGGAATCCAAACAATTTGAATTCCCCTTTTTAATATTTTTCTGATCTGAAAGCAAAAAAAAGCCAATGGCTACTACAAGCTACCTTTTGGTCTCCCGACCAAAAGCGATTTGACTCATTTCACTACCAACTGCTTCAAACCAACTTTATCGCCAGCCGTCCATTTAATCAAATAGGAACCACTCGCCAATTCAGCTACATTCAACCTCTGTAGAATTCCCGGAGTTAAACGCTGGTCCATTAACTTTTTCGATTGTAGATCGTAAACCTCAATTCTAGTGTTCTGGTTGGCTGCTTCCTCCCACTCAATAGAAACAAAATTGGAAGCAGGATTAGGATAAAGACTGATGGACTTTTCAGAAACAAAATCATCGATGCCAACTCCTGTTACACAATCAAAATCAACATAAATAGTTTTTGTTACCGTTTCCGTTCCATCGCTCATTTCAATAGGAATGGCAACGATTCCTTCTGCATTCCAAGCAGGAGTGAAATCTACTACAGCTGTATTTTCACCAGCATTGTAAGCAACGCTCGCTTCCTCCAACTGTGGATCATCCGTCAATGTGGTAAAGCTAAGGTCGTCTCCGTCTACATCAGAAATGTCCAACAAGTTACTGGTCAGTGACTGCCAGTTTGGACAAAGTGTATCAGATTCGAGGGTAAATGATGGGCTGTCATTTACAGCTAAAACATTGACTGTGATGGTTGATTCTTCTTCGCTGAATAATTCTCCATCACCAACTTTGAACGTGAAGGAATCCAAAGCCTCACCGCTTAAGTTTTCATTTGGCAAATAACTTAAATCATCAATATCATTGGCTTCAATCTCAAAGTTTTCTGCAACTTCTGTTTCGCCCAATTTAAGAAGGCCATTGCTTGGAACTGAGGTGATTAAAATAGCAGTCAAGTCATCTGCCGCATTGGAATCGAAAAATGGAAAATCTGCTGAACTGAAATTGTAAACACTGTCTTCTGTCGCCTCAACTGTTTGGTTTTCAGATGTTGGGGCAATATTTATTCCATCTATATTTTCAGTGAAAGTTGAGCCATTGTATATGCCGCTAATTATATCTAAATCTCCATCTCCATCCATGTCTGCTAGTTCCGGAATACAATAATTGGCACATGGAATAAGCCCGAATGGGTTAATTTCCAATTGATTGAATGTTAAATCTCCATCTGGCTCAGTTATGTTTTCATAAAACATATAGTAACCATATTCACCGTCTTCCTCCGCTGTACCAATAAATAAATCTATATCTCCATCAAGGTCTAAATCACCTGATCGAAGTATAAGAAAAGAATATTCAACAATGGGAATTTCTGCTGTTGAAATTGGTTCAGCCCATTCCGGGACCTCAGCTGTTCCTGTATTTTCTATCAGTCTAATAAAGGGGCCAATGCTTTCATCGAAGCTTTGAAAAAGGATATCCAAATCACCATCACCATCTATGTCAGTAATTTCTGGATTAGAGAATAAACTGGATGCTACAACTTCTATACCAAATGGATCATTTACAGGTTCTGCAAATTCAGGAATTTCAGCTGTTCCAATATTTTCAAAATATCGGAAGCTAAGATCTGAATCAAAGTAAAATACGGAAGCAATGATGTCTTGGTCTCCATCATTGTCTAAATCCCCATGGCTGAAAAAATTCAAATCGCTTTCTCCAAACAAGCCAAAAGCATTGCTCACACCAGAACCAAATTGAGCCTCGGTAGCCGTCCCTATATTTTCATAATAAGTAAATCCTTGGTCAACGAAATAATCAGAATCAATGACACCTCCAACCAATAGATCGAGATCTCCGTCATTGTCCATGTCTACGGCTTCAGGTAAAACAATTATTTGATTATCTAAGGCCAATTCAAAAGGATTGCTCACTGGGGCTGCACTAAAATCCTGAGCTTGGGCAGAATTGAAAGTAAATCCTGCCGCCAACAATGCTGTTGCAACTGCAGGCTTTAACTGCTTAAATCTATGATTGGAATTTAATTGTCTGTAGAGCTTTTGAACTCTTTTAATCAATTTTCGCTGCTGTCCGCCAGATAGAAATTGAAAATTGCTTCTTGAAATTTTTCGAATGCCTCTAAGCAGCAAGTTTTTTTTGTAAAAGAATTGGGTAATATTTGTTTTCATAATTAGTGATTCATTTGTGTTGTTATTTAAAATTGGTTTTAAAATTTAAGTATTGGGCTTTTAAACACGGTATTGGTTTTCGAAATCAATAGTAAAAATTGATATTTTTTACTGAATTCTCTCGAAAAAATTCTACAACAATTGTTTAAGGTATGAATGTTTATTGAGGCAACTAAAAAAAAAGGAAATTAATTTTATTAAATTCCTTTTTTTTATACCTCAAATTTTATTGTCATCACGTTCACTTTTAGCCTTATTCCCGCTCTCGCTTTGTATGCTCACAAAAAAGCTAACAGCTAAAGGCCAACAGCCAACAGCTTAAACTTACTCCACCACCAACTGCTTCAAAGCAACTTTGTCGCCTGCCGTCCATTTTACCAAATAATGACTACTGGCCAAATTTGATACATCTATCATTTGTCTTTTTCCAGGAGTCAAGCTCAAATGCATTACCAGCTTTGATTGTAAATCATAAACTTCAATTCTACTGTCCTGCGACTCCGCTTCTTTCCATTCTATATTGACAAATCCAGAGGCCGGATTAGGAAAAAGATCAACGTCTTTTTCAGAAACCAAATCATCGATGCCAACACCAAGCACACATTCAAAATCAAGATAAATGGTTTTGCTTAGCATTTCTGTTCCATCGCTCAATACAATCGGAATGGCAACGATTCCTTCTGCATTCCAAGCAGGAGTGAAATCTACTACAGCTGTATTTTCACCAGCATTGTAAGCAACGCTCGCTTCCTCCAACTGTGGATCATCCGTCAATGTGGTAAAGCTAAGATCGTCTCCGTCTACATCAGAAATGTCCAACAAGTTACTGGTCAGTGACTGCCAGTTTGGACAAAGTGTATCAGATTCTAGGGTAAATGATGGGCTGTCATTTACAGCTAAAACATTGATTGTGATGGTTGATTCTTCTTCGCTGAATAATTCTCCATCGCTTACTTTTATCGTAAAAGAATCAAAGGCCTCTCCGTTCTGGTTTTCTCCAGCAAAGTAATTCAGGTTTTGTAATTCAGCAACCTCAATGCCGAAGTTTTCACTAATTTCATCTTCACCTAATTTTAAAACTCCATTGGTGGGAAGGCTGGTGATTAAAACAGCTTGCAATGAATCCATGCTATTCAAATCTTCAAATGAAATATCGGAAATTTGAAAATAATAAGTAGAATCTTCTGTCACATCTATCGAATTGTCCATAGTAGTTGGGGCTGTAGGTAATTCTTCAACGTTTTCAAAAAACGAAAATCCATTCGCATCTCCAACCAAAAGATCTTGATCTCCATCGTTGTCAATGTCAACCAAATCGGGAGCACAATAGTTTTGACAAATTGGTAAACCAAAAGGACCAATCTCAACTGATTCAAAATTTAAAAAATCTCCTTCTTCTGTTATGTTTTCATAATACAAGAAAAATCCTTCATAAGAATAATCGCCAAAAGTGCCAATCATTATATCGATGTCGCCATCCCTGTCCAAATCTCCAGAATTAACTATGAAAAAGTTGTTCTGGGGAATCCCAATTTCTTGAGATGAAATAGGATCCATGAAATCTGCTTGTTCAGGCGTCCCGTTGTTTTCGATAAAATTCAACGCAGGCCCAAAATTATTATCTAAAGTTGTGTAAAGAATATCAAGATCGCCATCAGAATCCAAATCACTAATTTCAGCATTGGTAATTAATGAACCTTCAGGAACAATCATTCCAAACGGATTTAGTACTGGTTCAGAAAATTCCGGTGATTCAGGAGTTCCAATGTTCTCAAAAAAATTGAACGAAGAACCATATTCATTGTATTCAGAGGTGATCAAATCCATGTCGCCATCATTGTCAATGTCTCCATGGCTGGCGAAATTTAACAAACCGCTTCCAGTAAGCCCAAAAGGGTTCAATTGCCCAGGAGCAAATTCAGGCTCGGTCGCTGTTCCAATATTTTCATAATAAGAAAATGCCTCATCTAAATAATAATCTTCATAAAAAATGCCTCCAGTAATTAAATCTAAATCACCATCATTGTCTAAATCAACGGCTTCTGGAAAGCTTATATTGACTCCTGGAGTATTTGATTGAAAACCAAAAGGATTGCTCACTGGGGCTGCACTAAAATCCTGAGCTTGGGCAGAATTGAAAGTAAATCCTGCCGCCAACAATGCTGTTGCAACTGCAGGCTTTAACTGCTTAAATCTATGATTGGAATTTAATTGTCTGTATAGCTTTTGAACTCTTTTAATCAATTTTCGCTGTTGTCTGCCTGATAAAAATTGAAAATTGCTTCTTGAAATTTTCCGAATGCCTCGAAGCAGCAAGCTTTTTTTGTAAAAGAATTGAGTAATATTTGTTTTCATAATTAATCGTTTATTTTGGTAACTAAATTGCTTATTCTGACCACAAAGTGGTTTGGGAATCAATCATGTCTTGGAACCCGATCAGAAGCCAGCCTTGACTATGATCAGGGGATGGTTTGTTTTTTTTCAAACCAATCAATATCCTGTTTACAACTTTAGAACGTTAAACAGTCAATACTTCGTTGCTTGTTTTTTTATTATTTACTTTTTGCCCAAAAACTTCTATTGGGTAAGACCAAACTCAATGAATGATCTGGATTGATGGTATTCATAATTCCCGGTCGCTTACTATTGGGAATAACTTGAACATCAAAAATTTCATCAACTGAACTTTCATATTCTAATACTCCAACTATCTTGTTTGTGGGGAGGTGTAAAATGAGGACACCTGCATTTTTTGACTTTTGTGAAATGGGCAAATCTTTAAAGCTTTCAGCATTGTCCCTGATTTTCGATTTTCCTATAAATGCAAAGTCTTTGTAAATAGCGAGGCCTCTGACAAAACAATTTAAATCTTTAACCAAAATCTGTTCACCAGTTTCTCTGTCAATCTCGACCAATTGACCTGTGGCAGAAAGCACGGTGTAAAGCTTGTCTTTGTATATTCTCGGAGAATGTGGCATTGCAAGTTCATTGCTTAAAATTCTATTTTGAGCAATGTCCAATAATATTCCTCCATTCAATAAATTTTTTTTCCAACTTCTGGAATAATTGCCCTCACCCAGTGCAGTTGCATAGATTGCTTGGCCATTTTCCATAGCAAGACCATTTAAATGACATCTATCTTCTGAGACTAATTTATCTATAAAGGGTGGTTGCCAAATTGGGGTGAAACTGTATTCATCGTTTATTTTAACCAAACAGGAAAATGAAGTATTGATTGCATACAATCCATCTGAACCCCAATGCAAATCATGTATATCAACATGGCCGGTGTAATAAGTTGCTCTTGGAACAAAAAATGAATCATAAACTTTGGGCTTCTTGGGATAGTTTGTTCCCAATTCAGCATTGTTTCCTAAAACAATCACTTCATTTCTGGTGGCAATGGCCATCTTTTTGCCACTGAATCCCATGCCCATCGGCTTGTCAAAAGTTCGTGGCAGTTGTATGATTTTATCCTGATTTTTAGGACTTATAAAAATGACCTTACCCGCCTGATAAGTACTAATGGCAATCGAACAATTTAATTTTAGTAAAAGTTCTGGAATTGATTTGGTGAAATTTGCCTGAAATGGACTTGCTGAATTCATAGTCCAATATTAGGAGGATTTTTTGAAATGAAATAAATTTCACGAAAAAAAATCACTCCAATCGCTATATTTCGGTCTTATCCCTCTACAGCTGCCTTTTGATCTTATGACCAAAAGTGATACAGGCCATTAATTCTCCTGAAATGTATTCTGTAGTTCCAATAAATTTTTATAGACTCCTTGATCTAGAATAGACAAGTTTTGGTGAGTGCCTTCTTCTACAATTTTACCACCATCAATTACATAAATCCGATCCACTTCTCTTATCGTTGAAAGTCTATGAGCTATTATAATACTGGTTCGGTTTTTCATTAAATGCGTCAATGCTTCTTGAACCAGCTTTTCTGACTCAGAATCCAATGAACTAGTCGCTTCATCCAGAATAAGAATGGCTGGATTTTTCAAAATTGCTCTGGCAATTGCAACTCTTTGCTTCTGTCCACCAGATAATTTTATTCCACGATCTCCAACAAGCGTTTCCATTCCTTCTGGAAAACTTTCAATAAATTCCAAAGCATTGGCTTGTTTGGCAGCCTCATTAATTTCTTGTTCTGTCGCTTCTGGGCGACCATATAAAATGTTTTCTCGAATGCTACCACCAAACAAGATCACTTCTTGAGGGACGATCCCTATGTTCTTTCTCAAGCCAGTCAGGTTAAACTCATTGATGTCCCTTCCGTCAATTAGAATGTCTCCATCTTCAAGTTCATAGAACCGCATTAGCAATTCAGCGATTGTCGATTTTCCAGCCCCACTCGGGCCGACAAGTGCTACTTTCTCACCTTGATTTATATTAAGTGAAAGTCCATTTAAAATCTTTACGTCTTTTCTAGTTGGATAGGTGAAATGAACTTTTCGATATTCAATGGCTCCGTTGATGTTTTCTATTTTATTACTATCTGCAATTTCGACTTCTTGTTCTTCAGATATGATTTCACGAATACGCTCAGTTGCTCCAACTGCTTTTTGCAATCGACCATAAATATCTCCCAAGCCGCCAACAGAGGCGCCGACATAAACCGTATACAAAATAAAAGTAAACAGTTCGCCTATGGTCATTTTACCGGCTTCGACGTATGAAATTCCATACCACAAAACAAAAACGATTCCACCAAAAATTCCATAAATTATAAAAGTGCTAAGGAGACCACGGTATTTACCCATTCTAACTCCGTATTTCACCACCTTGTCGATTCCCGGATTGTAGCGCATTCTTTCAAATGCTTCATTGGTAAATGATTTAACCGTTTTTACATTGTGCAAGGTCTCTTCGGCAATGATATTGGATTCTGCCAGGACTTCTTGAGTTTTTCTTGAAAGCCCTTTTATAAACTTTCCAAAAAACATTACGCCAATAATGATCAAAGGAAAGGTCGACAGCATTATTAAGCTTAGCTTTGGTGAAATGGTAGCAATTAAGACAGCACCCCCCAAAAGTGTAATGATTTGTCTGATAAACTCAGCCAATGTCCAGGAAAGAGTCTCTTCTAATTGCGTAACATCGGCTGTTATCCTGCTGGATAATGCACCCACACGATTGCTCTCAAAAAAGGTGTAAGGCAAAGTAATCAATTTGGAAAAAAGGTCTTTCCTAATATCAGCCATTGATTTCTGACTTACATAAACAAAAGTCAAAACCCTGAAATAAGAACAAATCCCCTGAATAATCAAAACAGCAACCAATGCGGTCATCAACTGCGACAAGTTGAGCGGTGGCATATTTGGTATAAACTTACTCACCATGCCATCAGTTGCCTCCACAGAAGTATTGACCAATGAGCCAATGAGCATTGGAAATGCAAGAGCGGTAAGCGTTCCGATCAAAAGAAAAACCAGACCTATAAAGTAGACCCATTTGTACGGAACGATGTATCTGTATATACTAAAAAGCTGACGAAGGCCATCTTTATTGAGCTTTCCTTTTTCTACTTCAGCTTTATTTTTATTCTTATCTCTCACTAATATTTATTAGGATTTACCATTTAATCAAGGTGTAAAATTAAGCCCATTTATTGGAATATTGCAGTTTGAATAAGCTATATCTCAGTTTTTTGACATTTTGTCCGCTGAGAACAGTAAATGAAACGCTATTTCAGTCAATTTAGTTTAAACAGCGCCACCAATAAAAACTATCCTGTTCTATCCAGTTCTATCCAGTTCTATGTGTCCTATGTGCCCTATGTGGTTCAAAAATACAAACCATCTGAAAATCTGTATCCCTGTTCTATCCAGTTCTATCCAGTTCTATCCCTGATTTATCCTGTTCTATGTGTCCTATGTGCCCTATGTGGTTCAGAAATACAAACCA
The DNA here is from genome assembly GCA_937927195.1 of uncultured Chitinophagales bacterium. GTDB lineage: Bacteria > Bacteroidota > Bacteroidia > Chitinophagales > UBA2359 > JAHDGP01. Next base: position 2,763 of record CALBCY010000322.1, on the reverse strand, counting down.
TCTGAAAATCTGTATCTATCTTTACAAGCACAAAATTAGATCAATGAAGAAATTTCCAATATCAGGACAAGAAGTAAGTCCATTATTAGAACAACTCGAAAAACTAAAAGAAAACGACATTCCTTGGCAAAGTGGCAAAACCTTTGCCTACACTTATGAACCAGATAAAGAAACGTACGCCTTGATCAAACAGGCCTATACAATGTTTCTGACGGAAAATGCACTAGATCCCACTGCCTTCCCAAGTCTCCTTTATTTAGAAAAAGAGGTCATTCAAATGGCCATTGATTTGCTCAATGGTGATGAGAACTGCACTGGAACTTTTACTTCTGGAGGAACCGAAAGTATCATCCTTTCAGTAAAAGCTGCAAGGGACTTTAATAGGAAACACAAACCAGAAATTAAAACTGGAGAAATGGTTTTGCCAAGAACAGCACATGCTGCATTTTTCAAAGCTTGCCATTATCTAGACTTGAAACCAGTAATTGTCGAAGTTGAAGAAGGTTCTTGTACGGTCGATCCACGAAAAATGGAAGCAGCCATTACCAGTAATACTGTTTTATTAGTGGCTTCGGCACCTTCTTATGCACAAGGAGTTATTGATCCCATTGCTGAAATTGCGGCAATAGCTCAAAAACACAATCTTTTGTTTCATGTCGATGCTTGTGTTGGTGGAATGTATTTGCCTTTTGCGAAAAAGACGGGTTATGATATACCGGATTTTGATTTTAAAATTCCTGGAGTCAGTTCCATCTCAATGGATTTTCACAAATATGGTTACACAGCAAAGGGCGCCTCAATAATTTTGCATAGAAACAGCGAATTGAAGAAATTTCAAATATACTCTTGTGCCGAATGGTCTGGTTATGCTGTTGTCAATCCAACGGTTACTTCTAGCAAGGGAGGAGGTTCTCTGGCTGCTTGTTGGGCCACCTTAAATCATTTGGGGGAAAAGGGGTATTGTGAAATAGTATCCAAAACGCAACAGGCAAGCATTAAAATTCAAGATTGGATCAATAAAATGCCAAATCTTCAATTACAAGGAAAGCCTGCTATGAATATGGTCGCTTTTGGTATTAAAGATGCCAATTGGTCCGTAATGCAGCTAGGTGGTAAAATGAAGAGTAAGGGTTGGTATTTACAAGTTCAGCTTGAAACACAAACCGCTCCTGCTAATATTCATCTTTCAATCAATCGAAGCAATGTAGCTTTTGTTGAAGAGTTTTTAGAGGATTTGGGTGATTCTGTTAAAGAATTGAACGGAGAAAAGCAAATCAAATTTCAAGATACCGAACTATTTCAATATGCTTTAGGAATGATGAAAGAAGGAAAGATTGAGGAGCTTCAAAATGCAATGGGGATCAGTGATGGAAACATCGGAGACGATCTGACACTCATCAATACACTTGTGAATCAGTTAAATACCAAGGAAAGAGAAGACTTATTAACGAATTTCATGAACGCTTTATATAAAAATTCATAGTATATCTATTGAATTAATTTCTAAAGAAGTGTCATTTAAATTTCTGAAATTAATTTAACAAAATGTTAAGTTTAAGATATTGTGAACTTTTCCTTTTTCATTTATTAAATTAGCGGAACACTATTGAAGAAATCTGCGGAGATTTTATATTACTGGCGAATTACGATTTTAATGAAAAAATACTTACTTATTTTATTGGCATTCTTTGCCTTGAGCTTTAGTTTATTTAGACCTAGTGAAGTAAAAGAAGAAGATCCTTCTTGGGCTGTAGAAAAACAGGCCATAGAAGAAATTGATACTGAGGACATTGCAGTAGAAAAAGACAATCCTGTTCAAGCTATTCAACAAGCCAGCATCTTTGGCATTCCAACAAGCGGCTATTCAATCCATGCTGACTTTATACAAAAAAATCAATTCCTTTCTGATATTTTAGGTGCTTGCAACATTGATTATTCTGTTGTGGACAAACTGGTTCGCAAAGCAAAAGGAACTTTTGATTTACGAAATATGAAAGCAAACCGTCCTTATACTGTTTTGTGCAGTGAGGACGATACAGAAAAAGCCGAATTTCTTATTTACGAGCATGATCCAGTCCAATACGTTGTATTTGATTTGCGTGATAGCTTGAATATTGAAATTGTCGATAAGGAAATAACAACCTTAACCAAAACTGCCTCAGGTGTTATCAACTCTTCTTTGTATCAAACAATGAAAGATCAAGGACTTTCTCCTTTGCTTGTGGTGAAATTGGCAGATGTTTACGCTTGGTCTATTGATTTTTTCCATATTCAAAAGGGAGACAAGTTTAAATTGATTTACGAAGAACGTTATGCCGATGGAGAATTTATTGGCATTGGGGAAGTAAAAGCAGGCCTATTCAATCACTTTGGTGAAGATTACTACGCCATAAACTTTGAACATCCAAAACTTGAATTCAACGATTTTTATGATGACAATGCGAAAAGCTTAAGAAAGGCTTTTTTGAAAGCTCCATTGAACTATTCAAGAATTTCATCTAGATTCAGCTCTAGTAGATTTCATCCCGTTCTTAAAAGAAGAAAAGCTCACTTAGGAACAGATTATGCAGCTGCAAAAGGTACTCCAATTATGTCAACAGCCAATGGGACTATTTCTAAGGCTTCTTATACCAGAGGAAATGGAAACTATGTTAAGGTGAAACACAATAGTGTTTATTCAACTCAATATCTGCATATGAGTAAAATTGCCAAAGGCATCAAGCCTGGTGTTCATGTTAAGCAGGGACAGGTTATTGGTTATGT
>CALBCY010000321.1 GCA_937927195.1 uncultured Chitinophagales bacterium | reverse complement strand
ACTGGATATGATGATAAAATTGATCAAGGCCGAGGCGAAAAACGTAGTTCTAGCCATAGCTAAAGCGAGGCTTTTCAACGAAGGCATTTGATTAATTTTAATCATTTATGTGCGACATTTTATGGTTTAAATCGTATTATAAGCAAAGGTGCTTTTCAAATTCATGAAAGGATATCAACCTGTAAATCTAACACATAAGGTCTATGGATTAACATCCACAAATGGTTCATTGGTCCAACGGCTAGGATTTCTCACTGTCTATGAGAAGGCAAGGGTTCGACTCCCTTATGAACCGCTTTTGTTTTTGAAGATTGAATGCGACACATTGGTCTGGTCAGGTTTAGGACCTTGCACTTTCACTGCAGAGGTCAGGGGTTGGAATTCCCTATGCGTTGCTTTTATACAGGATATTAATTGGTTTGAAAAAAGAAATGCACATAAAGTAAAAAATGTGTCTTGTTAGTTTGTACTTAATACTTTGTACTAAATCTCGCCATGAGCCACCAATTCTTCAAGCGTAGGTGTTTGACTGCCTTTGGCTGGTTCAAGCGTAATAACAAAAGCGGCTGCTTCGGAGACATTGTTCATTTTGATGAGTCTTTGTTTTCCGATTTTCAATAATTTCAGTAGACCAGCATTGGCATGACCTTTGGAATTGGTTTTGGCTGACCAGAGTTGATAAATTTTTCCAGAAGGTGGTTTAGGAAGATTTGAACCGTCCACAAATACCATATTATTTTCTGGATGCCAATAAACAACAGCTTTGGAGTCGGGATATTTTTGCTGTCCCCTAAGCATTATTTTTTTTGTTTCAGGACTGCTGATAAATTGGATGTGCTCATCTGGTAATCCGCCTTTTGATTCAGCTTGATTCATTTCAAAAGCAGAATGTTCATGGTTCAGTAAATCCTTTTTGGTATTTTGGAGCGTATTGAAATTATAAATATTTGCAATCAAACTAAAAAGTAGAAACATAATACAAGCACCAGCAAGGAAATCCCAGGATCTACTCATCCCTGTTCGTTCCTCATTTTCCGGCCCTTGGTTAGGTTCTATTTCTTTGAAGTTTGACAATGCTTTTAATTTATACCCAAATTTAAGATTCATCGTGAATTAAACGTTTTCCTGCTGCAAATATTTTCAATTCTGCCTGACAAAACGCCATTTCAATCCTATAAAACTAATAAATATTAGGAATATATACTTATAAGGTAGAATAATAGCCAATATAAAATTGTTTATGAAATTTCATCCTGAAAATTATGAACAATAATAAAATTATTTATTTCAGATAAAGACAATCTGTGAATTCGAATCCATCCATATTTGTTCGAAATTAGGTAGATCTATTTGGTGAGCATCGAGGTGCCCGTCGATTCAGGCTCTTAAAGTTCTAATCAAAGATTTAAAATAAAAAAAACCATGCACCCAAAATCTTCAGGCGCATGGATTGGGAATAAATTGGAATTGGGATTTGGGTGAACTGTTCCTGACTATTTGTTCCGTTAGTTTATTTAGTCTTATTAGAATCGCTCGGCACCCATTACTTTGTTGGACTTTTTTTCTTGACTTTTAATTATACTGCAAGTTAAAGGCATTTTTTGTACCGTATTGGTCCATATTCTGCATAAACTGGTTCAAATCATGCAATGACTAGAAAAATCTGCATTTTAAACGATTACGGAACCCATTTACATGGAAAATCGGCCTGGATTTGACCAAAGTCTAATACCAAAGCCTAATACCAAAGCCCAATGTGGAAGAGCTTTGAGGAGTCTAAAGGAGTTTTTTAGGAGAATAACCGTAAAGCTTCGTAAAGGATTTTGAAAAGTAACCGGCCGATAATCCGACCATTCCTGCAATCTCCGAAACATTTCCTTCCTTGTTTTCAAGCATAGTCTTGGCTCTCGTTAGGCGAATGTTTCGAATAAATTCCGTTGCTGTTAAATCCGTTAAAGCTTTTACCTTGCGATAAAGTTGAGAATGGCTCATAAATAGCTTGGAAGAAATTTGATCTACCCCCAGCGTTTCATCATCAATGTTCTCCTCGATAATTGAGACGAATTCCTCGAGAAATTTGGTTTCTTTGTTTGCTTTCTCTTCTTTCTTTTTGGAACCGGCAAACAGAGCATCCAAAGAGTTGTATTTTTTTTGCAGATTGTTTTGGGTATTTAACAAATTGACGATTTGCAATTTTAATTCTTCTGGACTGAAAGGTTTAGATAAATAAGCATCTGCCCCTTGTCCAAGACCTTCCAATCTGCTAGGAAGGGCCGTTTTTGCGGTCAGTAAAATAAATGGAATATGACTGGTTCGGATGTCCTCTTTGATTTCTTTACAAAGTTGGTAACCATCCTTTTTAGGCATCATGACATCACTTACAATAATATCGGGAATGCGGTCTATTGCTTTGGTCAATCCATCTTCACCATCAAAAGCCTGAACTACAATGTAGTTGTCTTCAAACAAACTTTGGATATAGGTTCGCATATCAGGATTGTCTTCTACCAAAAGTAAAACCGGAGCATTCGCAGGGGATATTGATGGTTTACTTTTAGCCTCAGTTTTAGGATCTGGATTTGACTCTATCAAACTTTGTAACTTATTCTTATTCAAGAAAGCGTTGGTTTCTGGATCAGATTCTTCCACCAATTCCAAATTCAAGGATATGATGAAATGAGTTCCTTTACCTACACTGGATTTCACATCAATTTCACCATTCATTAAATCAACCAATTCTTTGACCAATGCCAATCCTATTCCAGTTCCCTCTGCTTCTCTTTGCAAACTATTGTCTGCCTGATAAAAAGGATCAAAAATAAAGGGCAACTCTTTTTTACTTATTCCCCTTCCCGAATCTACCACTTGGATCAGGATGTTGAAAAAACCATCTAAGTTGGATTTACCATCTGTCAGTTCCAATAGAATCCTTCCACCATTTGGAGTGAATTTAAAAGCATTGGACAACAAGTTAAAAACGATCTTTTCAATTTTATCAGCATCAAAACTCACCAGCAAATCATCGATTTGATTGACAAAATCGAATTGAATTTGTTTTTCAATAGATACATTTTGAAAAGACTGCACCAAGAATTCAATAAAAGCGATCAAGTTTCCTCGACTGTTATTCAAATCCATTTTACCTGCCTCCAGTTTGTTAATATCCAATAGCTGATTTACAAGCCGAAGCAATCTGTTGGCATTTCTTTCAATAATAGCAGCGTGGTTATTAATGAAATGAAGGTCTGAGGATTCAATGATTTGTTTTGCTGGTCCGAGGATCAAAGTCAAAGGTGTTCTTAACTCGTGAGTAATTTGAGAAAAGAATTTCCCTTTTATTTCTTCTAATTCTTTTAGGCGATTAACCTCAGCTTCTTTTTCTTTACTTTCAAATTTTGCTTGCAGAGCTTGAGCATGTTTGGCCGATTCTGCACTGGCACTTTTTTTATTCCATTCCTCAAAGATTTTATAATATTTGAAAGCATTTTCAAAGTCTCCCAGTTCTTGATAGGTCTTATAGAGATACTCTGAAATCCCAATTGGTAAATCAAGTTCAAAAATGGCCTCTTTATTTAAAACAGGAATCAGGGGAATCAAAGCATCTAAAGCTGCATTAAAATCACCTCTGAAATACTCCAACTGCCCTTCAAGATAACTGGCATAACTAATGTATTTAGGTAATTCAGATTCCTTAGCCGATATCTTTAGTTTTTCACAAATACCTACGGCCGTTTCCAATAGCTCAGGCCTTTCTTTTTCTGCAATAAATTTCGTCTCTGCTAATAGGACTTCCAGCATTTTACTATGAGACAAAAAAGTATGAACATGATTGGACGATTCATCTGCAATCGCTATCGCTTCCAAGGCATATTTTTTACTTTGTGAAACATTGTTTATTTTCAAATAACGCTCTGTAAGGCGACAAACAATTCTAATAACATGATCGTTGACTTTTGTATCCCGTAAAATGGGCAAAGCTTTTTCAAGATAATCTATTCCGCTAAGGTCATCCTGAATACAAGCCGAAACATTGTAATAACAAAAGGCCAATTCAAATTTAAAATTGTTTTCTTTTGCAACTTCTATTGCTTCCAAATAAAGAGCGACCGCTTTATCATACAACAATTGCATTCCATAAATACCCGCCAAACCATTTAAGCCCCAAACCAGCAAGGAGCCATCGCTACATGCTTTGGCTTGTTTTATGCCTTTCTTATAATAAATTTGAGCATTGTCCTGATCTTCTAGAAAATAATAATACTGGGCTGTTCCTAACAAGGATTTACCTAATAAAGTTGGATTGTCAATTTTTTGAGAAAGCTTTAAAGCCTTTAAATAACAATCCAAACCAAGGCCAATTTTTTGAACTTGACGATAAGATTCGGCTTGATAATGATAGAGTAGAATTTCATTTTCAAATTGATCAAACTGTTCGGCCAATTTGAAAGCTTCTTTAAAATAAGCTTCTAACTTTTCATCAAATTCAATGTTTCTATCACTTAAAAATTGAAGCAATACCTCCAATCGCTCCAAACCAGTTAGGTTTGAAAGTTTCTTGTCAAGTATTTGGAATTTGTCTTGCATTAAAACAGTGAATTGTTAACTCTGATAAAATAATCTGACTTTTAACAAAAATAGCTAATTTTTTCATATAAAATTTTATACAAATATTGATAAAACAAATCTACAAACCTCCTACAAATAATATTCATTCTTTGAGTACTAGACAAAACTTAATTTTACCCATGATTTGTTTGTGCGACCGCTCTGCGGTCGATACTTATTAAATCTATAAAACTAGGTTAGTAAAAAATGAAGACAAAATAACCGACTCCAGCGGAGTCGCACAAAAAATTTCTAGTAATTAGATTCATTCTATTATGTGATAAGAATAAGGCGAAAGCAGCATCAAAATTTTACAGCCAATGAAATGGATTCGGAGGTTTCACAAAACCTAAATCCTTTCAACTGTAAATTTTATTCTAATCAAATGTTAAATAAATAGAAAAAAAAATTGCCTAAATGGCTGACCGACACATTTACCCCACTCGTTTCTGAGCTAAAAACACCAGAAAGCTGCCTCTTGGGTAGCTTATGGAATTCAACTTGTATATGTTAAAGTCAACATGTCAATTTGTAATCTTTTGATAATTGTTCGTCATAGAATCAGATGACATACTACCGCCGTACAATAAAATGTTATAAGCCCCGTCCGGGAAATTCTACAAGAGGTCATTTTTATTTTTTACAATATTTTTTTTAATCTATTAAACTACTCGTTTTTATGCAACAAGGAAAAAACAAATTCATTGACCGACTAATAAAGGAAGCCGGCTTAAACGATAAACAATCCGAAAAGGTCTATCAACTATTCTTAAAGGATCAGGTTCTTCCAACCAAAGAAGTAGTGAAGACTATTGAAGTAGTTAGAGAAGTACCAGTTGAGGTATTGAAGACTGTTGAAGTAATTAAGGAAGTTGAGGTAATCAAAGAAGTACCTGTTGAAGTATTCCGTGAAAGAGCTACCATTCAAGAAGTTCAGGTAAACAGAGATAAAATAGTTGAAGTACCTTATGAATCAACAGTATTTCAAACAGTTAATGTGAACAGAGATGTTCCTGTTGAAGTGATTCGTGAAAAGAAATCAATTCAAGAGGTTCAATTGACCAAAGAGGTTACTGTGGGATTGACAAGCGAGGTGGAAGTATTCAAAGAGGTTTCGATTGTAAAGGAAGTTCCAGTAAACTTGATCAATGAGGTTGAAAAAATCAAGGAAGTGATCATGATCAAAGAGGTTGCTGTTCCTGTATACAGAGACAGAGAGGTGATCAAAAGAGTTGAGGTGATCAAAGAAGTGCCTGTTGAAGTGATCAAAGAAGTAAAGGTTATTCAAGAAGTAGAGGTCATTAAGGAAGTACCTGTTGAAGTCATCAAAGAAATTGAGGTCATCAAAGAAGTAATTGTAAAAGAAGAAGTTCCTGTAGAAGTGATTCACGAAGTGGAAAGAATCAAAGAGGTTGAAGTCATCAAAGAGGTTCCAGTTGTTGTTATAAAAGAAGTAGAAAAGATAAAAGAGGTTGAGGTTGTAAAAGAAGTATTGGTTGAGAAAATTGTTGAAGTAATCAAAGAAGTTCCAGTTGAGGTAGTTAAAGAAGTTACGGTTGAAGTAGAGAAGATTATCCACAAAGTAGACATAGTGAAAGTCAACAAAGAAGTTGCTACACCTGTTTTGGAAACTACTGAGCGATTGAAATTGGTTGAAATGTTGAGAGAAGTTTCTGTTCCAGTTGAAACTATCTTTGAAAAAATCAAAGAAATTGAAGTTGTCAAAGAAATTCCAGTAACTGTTGAGAATAGAATTGAAGTTCCAAAAGAAATTCAAATAACAAAAGAAGTTCCTGTTGTAACGAACAATACCATTGAAACAGTTAAAGAGGTTACTTTGAAAGTTGAGGTTCCAGTTATACTAAACAGAACGAATGAGGTAATCAAAGAAGTTCATGTAACTAAGGAAGTTCCAGTTGTACTGAATAATGAAGTTGAAATAATCAAAGAGATTGAAGTTATTCAAGAAGTGCCAATAGAGGTTGCTAAAAATGTAACTCAGATCAAGGAAGTTGAAGTTGTAAAAGAAGTTGCCAAACCAGTTATAGAAGAGGTTGAAGTAATTAAATCTGTTCCAACGATCCAACAAGTTCCAGTTACTTTGATTCATACTGTAGAAGTTATCAAGTCTGTTCCAACGGTTAAAGAAATTCCAGTTGAAGTCATCAAAGAAGTTGAGGTGATCAGAGAAATAATGGTCGAAGTTGTTAGAGAAGTTCAAGTTTCTAAGCACAGTGAAGAAATCAGTCGTTCGATTGTTGAAAGTTCTAATCCTAAAATGTACAGAACCGGTAAAGAACGCATCATCAGAAGTGGAAGACTATCAACTGAGTTCGTAGGAAAAGAAATTTCAGCAGAAAAACTGATCAAAGAAACCAGCTCACAATCTTTCAAAGCCAATCTTCAAACGGAGAACAAAGGTAAAACTGTAACAGGTAAAACAGATAAGTCAAGCCTTTACACAGAGAACAAAGGAAAAATCATCACAGGCAAAACTGAAAAAAGAGGCTTTGACAAAACCAATGTGAGCGCTGAGAAAGTGAACACTGGAAACTCTTTTACAACTGGTACGACTAGTACAACTACCGTAAGGTCTAATGTTAAAAATGAAGGAGCAAGTCATTCAAAAGTAGTGACAACAGGTTTAGACAAAGAAGTAAATTACCTTTCATCGAAAGATTACGAAGGCAGAACAATCAATGACAAATCAAACAATGTCGCTTTATTCAAGCACAGCAATGGCCGTTTCTATTTTGTAATGTACAACAGAGACGGAAGTTTAAAATTGAGAAGTGAAGGTTTCAAAACGCCAGCTGAAAGAGATCAAATTCTTTCTAAAGCTACAAGACGTCACAACAATACTGCTTTCTACAAAAGAGTTGACAATGGAAATTATTTGACAACTGCTTTATTGGATGCAAAAGGAAGGGAACTTGGAAGAACTTCTTTGAAATACAATGATGCTGACAAATCAGGAATCACAACAACAGTTTCTACAACTACAAAAGTTGTTGGCGGTATTTACACTGATCCTGTATACGGATTAAAATCTGACAACTTACAAATCATTGAAGGCATTGGCCCAAAATTAAATGAGTTGTTGAATCAACATGGAATCAAAACCTGGTCTGACCTTGCTGGATCGAAGCAAGAAGATCTTCAAAAGATTTTAGAGAACGGTGGTGCTAAATTCAAAATGCACAGTCCAAAAACATGGCCTGAACAAGCTTCATGCGCAGCCAATGCAAATTGGAAAGGATTGATTGCTTTACAAAAAGTATTGGATGGTGGAAAAACTGGAAGCGACAGTCTTTCAGATTCTAAGCTAGAAAAGATCTTGACTAAAAGTGGAAAGACCATTAAGTAAAAAGCAATAAGAATTTATTGTAAATAAGGAAAGGGCTTCGTCGTAATGGCGAGGCTCTTTTTTTTTGGTACGCTCCGCTGTTGGTACGCTCCGCTGTTGGTACGCTTTCCCTGCGGGATTCGCTGTTGGTACGGCGGCCCTGATCTGCGATCAAGTTTGCCTGTTGGATTTTTTCTTTTCAAATCAACTTGCGCCTTTGCGTTAAAACCATCTCTTCGTGTCTTAGTGTCTTAGTGTTCATACTCCCACACAATTAAGTCATGAAGGCAACCACCTATATAGAATTGGAACGCCTTCGGCTTCACTTTTAGTATCGAATCTTCGAACCGGTCTTTATTGATCTGCGATCAAGTTTGCCTGTTGGATTTTTTCTTTTCAAATCAACTTTGCGCCTTTGCGCCTTTGCGTTAAAACCATCTCTTCGTGTCTTAGTGTCTTAGTGTTCATACTCCCACACAATTAAGTCATGAAGGCAACCGCCTATATAAGTATTAAAAACCATTATTCTTAGCTTGGTTTCCCCGACCTCCACTTCAAATCCGTTGTAGAATGGATATTGATCATCCTCATAAAGCTGGCCATCGATGCTTGGAAATATAGGGTTCAAAATGGCTGCACCTTCCTGCCATTCAAAACTGAAGGTGCTCCAATTGCCAATTCTTTCTATTTTGAATTCCCAAGGATCACCTGCCAATTTCATAAAATCCGAATCATAGCCGCATCTATTCAAAGAAGAATCTTGCCAAGCCAGCTGATCCAAAGTCAAAGAATCCATCGATCCTCCTTCCTGCGAGCAATTGGCGATCAAGGAATCAATGGTGAAATAATAAGGACCAATTTCACAAGCCATATAAACTGCTCCAGAATAAATAGCGGTATTGCTTTCCTCAATGCTGTCTGCAGGCACAGGAATCTCCATAGTGTCCATTGGCACAGTCAATTCAATTGTGTCCATTGGTTCATTCACTTCAGTTGTGTCCGATGGTTCACCCATTTGCATATCCAGCGGCTCGTCCATCTCAGGATCGGAGCAGGCGATGCAAAAAACCAGAAGGAGCAATAAGTATTTTGTAAATTCCATTTTGCGGTTGATGTTTTAAAATTGTACAATAAATATAAGACGAAAAAAGTAGCGTTTAGGTTGGGTGTCTAGATTATTGATAGAATAAGAAAATGCCAATAGCTAAGGGCCAACAGCCAAAGGCCTTCCCCAAAGACAACCCTTTTCTCCCCCATTCCGTTATCATTTTACAAAACAAATTAATCACCCCATAAATAAATTACATGAAAAATTTAGCAATTTTCTGTCTTGGATTTCTATGCCTTTTAACCATTGCTTGCGAGAAAGATGAGATAAATTTACCCGAGGCTGCTCTTAATACTGAAGCCACAATTGAATTGGACCAAGTCGTTTCATTGGAAAACACTAATATTGAAATCAGCTTCATAGAATTACTCGAAGATTCCAGATGCCGTCCTGGGTTTCAGTGCATTTGGGAAGGTCGTGCCAGCGTAAAATTATTGGTAATTGATGGTGAAGTGCAAACTGAAGTAGAGTTGAGAACGAAGAATGGTACAGATGGCGAAACGATGCTTACTGCCACTTATGAAAATTACACGATCACTTTG
>CALBCY010000320.1 GCA_937927195.1 uncultured Chitinophagales bacterium | reverse complement strand
GGCCATTGGCTTTTGGCCCTTGGCCTTTTTGGGATAAAATGTGTTTATGTGAGCGCTGTGTAGGCCAGAGGCTTAAGTGAATTCCGTTGGCAAAGCTGGAGCTTTGCACGAATGTGGGATAGGCCGTAAGAAAAAAATCCTTAATTTAGATAAAAAAACAATTGGCCAATTTCAAGAATGTAAAATCTAGCGTAATTTTTCTATTTCAGGCAGCTTTGATATTGGGCTTCTTGGGAATGTTTAATTATTACAGCCAAATCTTTGATAAGGAGAAGACCGATGATAAGATTGAACAAGGAGACAAACCTGAGCAACTTGTTTCACAGGCGATTGAAAAAGTAGAAACAGAAGAAACTGGTTTGAAATCTAGTGGAGGAGAAGACGCTGTGGTTGAATCTTCAATTGAGGCCGAAAATTCTGTTTCCAGAAAGGAGCCTTCTGAGGTTTACAATGTGGCTTTTTTAATAATGGACGGAGTTTACAATACAGAACTAACGGCACCATTTGATGTGTTTCATCATACTAAGTTTAGAAAGCATATTAAAGCGATGAAAGTTTTTACCATCGCCAATACAATGGAGACGGTTCAAACTTTTGAGGGGATAAAACTGCTTCCAGATTTTAACTATCTTCAGGGTACTTATCCTCGGATTGATATTTTAGTCATTCCAAGTGCGGAGCATCATTTGGACAGTGATTTGGAAGATGAAGCAATGCTGGAATTTGTCAGACAAACTGCTGATTCGGCTTCCTATGTTATGAGTCATTGCGACGGTTCATTTGTTTTGGCCAAAGCTGGTTTGCTTGACACGCGTGAATCCACAACTTTTCCTGGCGATTTGGATGCCTATTCAAAGATGTTTCCCCAGTTAAAAGTCAATCGTGAAGCATTGTTTGTGCATGACGGAAAATTTATTACCTCCGCTGGTGGAGCAAAATCTTTTGAAGCCTCTTTGTATTTAGCCCAATACCTTTATGGAAAAAAGATCGCAGATGAATTGGCAAAAGGGATGGTGATTGACTGGGATTTGAATCAAATTCCTCATAAATATGTCAAACATTAGTGGGTTCTGACTGAAATTAGTAAAATAGTTGTTGGCTTCGAATAGATGGATTATTTTTGAATGTTTCTTTTTGCCATTTACGTGAAATCTAAAATCCGCACGAGGTTTGTGTGAAATCTAATATCTTTTTAAGAATGAATTTTAGCCCAAAAAAATTGTTTCATCCATTGATCGTGTTTTACGTTTTAGTAATATACATTTTGGCAAGTTTTGTTTGGTGGTCGGTGTTGCATGTTAGGAAAAATGAACAGATATTTAATGATAAAATAAAAATTCTTCAGTTTGAATATGAACGGGCTGGACTAGATCCTGCCAACATAAAAAGCTCTGACAGTTTTTTAGCGATGCAGGAAAAACAGAAAAAGCAAAACCTGATGATCATGGGGGAGGGACTTGTGTTTCTGTTGTTGCTAGGAATGGGTATTTACAGAATTCAGTCTGGCTTTAACAAAGAAATTCAGTTGAACAGGCAACAACGAAATTTTCTACTCTCCATTACGCACGAGCTGAAATCTCCTTTAGCGGGAATAAAATTGGCCCTTCAAACGATTTTTAAACATGAACTTCCCAGAGAACAGAACCTTAAACTTTTATCCAATTCATTGAACGACACCGATCGGCTTCAAAATCTGGTGGACAATCTTTTGATGGCGGCTAAACTGGAAAATCAAAACATTACTTTCGCAAAAGAGGAACAAAACCTGAGCAATTTACTTTCTAATATCGCCACAAAATTTTCTGGCGACCTCAATCTTAAAAGACAATTTTCTGCAGAGATCGGTGCTGATTTAATAACCAAAGGAGATCGGACAGCTTTAAATTCTGTCTTTATCAATTTGATTGAGAATGCCATAAAATATTCTGTAAAAGACGATAAAATCGGAATCACAGCAAAAAAAGTGAATGATCAGATTCTCGTTTATATTTGCGATACTGGTATTGGCATTTCAGATACAGAAAAAAAGAAGGTCTTCAAGAAGTTTTATCGTGTTGGAAATGAAGACACCCGCAAAACAAAGGGAACTGGACTCGGCTTATTCATTGTAAAGGAGTTGGTCGAATTTCATGGTGGCCAAATAAGCATCAAAAACAATAAACCCAAAGGAACTATTTTTAAAATAGTATTTCCAGCCAGTAAGGTGGTGCAAGAAGTTGTGCTTAGAAGAGTACGTGCTTGAGGAATGTGCTATTGGATTTTCAGCTAAAAAAGGCCAATTGTGAATATAAATCCTCCCCATCTCAAAACCACATAGCCATTTTAAACGTATAAATACTAATTGATATTTATGTAATTATTTTTATGACTGAAATGAAACTGAGAGGGGAAATTGAACCGAATATGGAGTTGGCTGAAAAGCTTTATCCTGAAATCTTGCGATCTATTTTGGATTACACCAAATATTGTGATGAACAAGGGGACAAGGACAACACGGAATACAAAAAACTCGAAAAGAAATTTCATGATTTAACAAATAAAGACATGTCTGTTTATAATCTGCGGGAATGGTGGGAAGAAGAGGGCGCTGAAGTGCTCGCATTTCGAATTGCTCTACCTGACGCGGTCAAACTTCCAGATATAAACAGGGAAGAGTTGAATGAAATTGTTCGACGAGTTGCCACTTTTGATATCGTAGAAGGTCTTAGCTTCAAAGCCCAATTCAACAGTCATTTGGATGTCTATTATCATACCTTCCTTAAACTGAATTTCAAGAAATATAAGCCAATTATATTTCAGGCTCAACGAGATGAGAATAGAAAGTATTTTGAATATGAAATGGATGAAATTTCTGAGTTGCTCTGGGAAGGAGGAATGATTAAAGAAGAAGGCCAGGGGTAATCAAAGAAATCCTAAAAATCACAGCCGATTCAACTATAATCGCATTAGACCAATCTCTAATTTACGCTGCCAATAGAAAAGGCCAGTTCAGTCTTTCTTCTTCTTCCTGGCAAAAATTTAACTCTATTATAAATTTTTGTTAATAAATGAGACTTTTCGAAATTTCAGCTACTAAATTATAGCGGCTTGATATTCGCCAAGTAGTTTGGATGGCCTTTTTATTTTTTAATCTGTACCGTTCATTTAATTACAAATCAAAAAAAGTATTAATCGATGCAACGATTTTTATGTTTAGAGCGTTTATTATATAGTAGACTTTGTTTTTTGGGGCGTAAGAATTTAAAAATATTTTAACAACAACATTTTAGAGAGGAAGTAATTTTGTACCTCTACAAATTTTTAACTCATTGGTCAAGCAACAATTTAAAACAACACAGTGATTACAGGAATTTTATTAGCAGTATTGGCATATTATTTTGGGAAGAAGTTTAAAAGAAAAGTGAAAGTACCTGAAAAGGTAAAAGAAACATTTTCTAAAATGCACCCATCTGCTTCTGATGTTTCTTGGTATTCTCCTAAATCCAATCAGTTCGAAGCCTATTTCGATGAAGCAGGTTGTAAAAAGAGCGCTTGGTATGATGAAAGCGCTGCTCGTATTTTTTAAACTGCAATTCGGATTTCACGTCAAGCATTCCAAGCAAAACCACATGGGCGCGGATGGAATGTGGCGGAAACGATTTTACGTTAACCATTCCAAGCAGAATCACCATGGCCGCATGCGATGCGGCTCTACAATTTCATGTCAACCATTCCAAGCAGAATCACCATGGGCGCGGGATGGAATGTGGCGGAAACGATTTTACGTCAACCATTCCAAGCAGAATCACCATGGCGCGGGATGGAATGTGGCGGAAACGATTTTACGTCAACGATTGAAAGCAAAACCACCATGGGCCGCATGCGATGCGGCTCTACAATTTCATGTCAACCATTCCAAGTAGAACCACATGGGCGCGGGATGGAATGTGGCGGAAACGATTTTACGTCA
>CALBCY010000319.1 GCA_937927195.1 uncultured Chitinophagales bacterium | reverse complement strand
CTTATTCCTTCACGAATTTTTGTGATAAACGCTCCTCTCCTTTTGTTATTGAAAGAATATAAGCACCTGCAGCAAAATCACTGACATTTAATTTTAATTGGTTTGTGCCATTGTTTACTTTATGATCAACCTGTTTTACCAACTTTCCATTCAAATCAAATATTTTAACATCAATATCATTGCTTACATCGCTATTGATATTCACCATTAATTGATCTCTAACTGGAATAGGCAATACAGCTGCAATTTCCCAACCTGTACCAACGGTGCTGATACCAGTGTTTCCTTTTTCAGCACAAACAGTGTCAAAAGTTTTATTCAAACCAGTAAACTCACCATTTAGGAATTTAGAAGTTGGATTATTGCTTTTATCATTGAAATTGGTTCCTGATAAGTCAGTTACTATTCCGTTTTCAGTTCCCTGAATTTGGAAATTAGGATCTTTGTTTGCATCAATTACATCGAAACAAACAGTTGTAACAGTTGACCACTCATTGCTGATCAAAGAAGTACAGCTTTCCTGTGGAACTTCAGAGTACAACAAAAGAGATAAAAGGAAGTCACCAGCAATCAGTCCATCAAAACTGTGCGGTGCGTACGGCTTAATTACACCACAACTACTTTCATTGTAAAAGTTTTTTGCAGCATAAGAACCTTGATTGATTTCATCTGTACGACCAGAAAAAGCCAAGGCTTCTGTATCATAAGTAAATCTAACAGAAGAGTTACCCAATAATTCAGACCCATTTTGAGCGAAACTTACATTCAAATCTACACAATATAGATTTTGCTCGCAATTTGAGTTTTCAAGGTTAGCAGCAGCTTGAACGTTTACATTGTTTTGAGCGGAAATAGTACTTCCAACTCCTAAAAGTAAACAAATGGTAAAAAGACTTTTTTTCAACATAATTTTATTTTATAAGGATGATGAATTCAAAACATCCTGATTTCCTGTTTGTTTATAGATCTTACTATATTAGTAGCTAAAAAAGCCAAAAAGTAAACAATAGTTATAACTATTCGCTCTATAAGATAGTCTATATAGCAATTAAAAACTACTTTTTTGACTGAAAAATCCATTTTTGACACCAATACGATATACGCAATTCAGTCCTTTTTGATGTGAAATTGAATTTCTTCCTCAATAAATTGATCATTTTAATGAATTTGTGCGTTAAATATCGATTGAAAGTATATTTTTTGCTTTCATTTCAAGCTAAAACAGGCAGGAATGCCCATAAATGGGACTTACTTTCAGTCTTCACTTTCATATCTTTAGAAAAATAAGTATATTTGCAGAAAATTTTCAGATAGGGGACTTTAAAAGTCCCCTATTTTATTACAATAATTTGAAGGACGAATGCAGATTGAAGAACGTATAAAAAAGTTCGTCGATGCTTATTTTGAGGGATCAGATGGATTCCTGGTAGATATCAAGAAAGGTAGGGGTGATAAAATCCAAGTCTTCATTGATACAATGGGGAAAAACATCAGTATTGATGTTTGTGCAGATTTAAGTCGAAAATTGGAACACATTTTGGAGGAAGAAGGTTGGGTAGGCGAAAAGTATACCCTTGAAGTTTCCTCGCCAGGGATGTTGAATCCTTTTAAAGTAGAACAACAATATTTAAAAGCCATTGGCAGAGAATTAGAAATTCTGTTTAACGATGGAATAAAAGTAGACGGTATATTAAAAGCTTTTGAAAATAATACAATGACAATAGAGGAATATTTCAAGGTCAAAGGGAAAGCCCCGGAGATAAGTCAAAGAAAAATTTCACTGTCAGAAGTAAAAAGTGTAAAAAAGAAAATTAACTTTTAGTTAAATGGGTATTTTAAATTTAGCAGAATCATTTAGCGAGTTTAAAGAGTTTAAAAACATAAACCGACCAACACTTATGAAAGTGTTGGAAGATGTATTTAGAACGCTATTGAGAAAAAAATATGTCGAAGATGAAAACTTCGATATCATCGTAAATACGGACAAGGGAGACCTTGAGATCTGGAGGAGGAGAATGATTGTGGCTGACAATGCCGTAGAAGATCCTCTTCAGGAAGTCCCATTATCGGAAGCCAAATTGGTGGAAGACGACTACGAGGTTGGTGAAGAACTGTACGAAGAGATCAAGATTGAAGCTTTTGGACGACGTTCTATTTTAGCAGCCAGACAAACATTGATTTCTAAAATAATGGAGCTCGAGAAAGATGAGCTTTATAAGAAATACAGTGGAAGAGTTGGGGAAATCATTTTAGGTGAAGTTTACCAGGTTTGGAAAAGAGAATTGTTGGTATTGGACGATGAGGGGAATGAATTGATTCTTCCAAAGAGTGAAATGATCAAGAGAGACTTTTTCAAAAAGGGTGATGCAGTGAGAGCTATTGTAAAAGAAGTAGCACTTAAAAACAATTCACCGACAATTAGACTTTCAAGAACAGACAACAATTTTTTGGCAAAATTGATGGAGCTTGAAGTTCCTGAGATCTTTGATGGATTGATTGTTATTAAAAAAATCGTCCGTCAACCCGGCGAAAGAGCAAAAGTAGCCGTAGAATCATTTGACGAGCGTATTGATCCAGTTGGAGCATGTGTTGGAATGAAAGGTTCAAGAATTCATGGCATTGTTCGGGAACTAAAAAATGAAAATATTGATATAATCAATTATACATCCAATACTCCACTGTTTATACGTAGATGTTTGACTCCATCAAAAATAAACTCGATGGACATTGATGAGGAGGCTAAAAGAGTATCTGTTTACTTGGATCCTGAAGAAGTTTCTAAGGCAATTGGTAAGGGTGGTGTGAATATAAAATTGGCCAGTAAAATGACTGGTTACGAAATCGATGTCTTTAGAGATATAGATGAATACGAGGAACAGGACGATATTTTATTGGAAGAATTTACCGATGAAATTGACAGATGGGTCATAGACGTCTTGAAAGGGATTGGTCTTGATACAGCAAGAAGAGTTCTTGAGCTGAATAAGCCAGAATTGGTGAGAAGATCTGATTTGGAGGAAGAAACAATCGATTATGTTGTTAAGATTCTTTCAGAGGAGTTTGATGAAGACGCTGACGGAGGCGAAGAAGAATAATAAAGTTGAGTTAAAACTAGAGCGCAAAAGCTATTAGCCTTGCCTTTATTTTTGATTCAATACTTGTAAAAGCAATTGTTTTTTGCTATTATAAAGGGGGATAAGCCCTCATTTTACAAATATTTTCAATTTGTTTGGAATTGGCTGTAAAACTTAAAGAATTATAAATATATAAATTATTTAATGCCAGAAGTTCGAAAAGGTACATATAGGCTGATCAAGGTTGCAAGAGAAATCAACCTTGGGGTAGAAACTATTGCCGAACACCTTATAAAAAAGGGGTTTGAAATAGAAGCGAAGCCTAGTACCAAAATAACGCAGGAAATGTATGACATCCTGATAAGCGATTTTCGTTCAGATATCGCCATGAAGGAGCGTGCAGAACAGGTGACTATTGGCCGGAAGAAACGAGAGAGCCTTAAGATTGATGCGGAAGGCAAAATCCTTTCAATTGTTACTGAAGTTCCACCGGCAATCATTGAGGAAGAAAAACCAGCAGATCCAAAGGCAACAGAAGAAGAAACAACTGTCAAAACCGCCACTGATTTGGTGGAGGAGCCTGTTGCAGAGGTTGTAGAAGCTGTTGAGGTACCAAAAGTTGAAGAAGTTAAAGAGGTAGAGGAAGTAAAAGAAGTTGAGAAGAAGGTTGAAGAGGTAGAGGTAAAAGAAGCTCCTCCTGTTGCAGAACCTGTTGCAGAGGAAGTAAAAGAAGTACCTGTTGTAAAAGAAGAGGTCGTTCCTGAGCCAGTTGCTGAAGTCATAGCGGAAGCCGTTGAAGTAAAGGAAGAATCCAAAGTCATTAAAGCTGCTGAAACCAGTTTAGATGGCCCTAAGGTTATTGGTAAAATTGATTTAGATTCAGTTAAAAAGACCAAATCGAAGTCGAAATCAAGTCCTCAGTCTAAAAAGGAAAAGCCTAAGAAGGAAGTCAAAAAAGTTGAACCTAAGAAGGTTCCAAAGGTAGAGACTCCCGTTGTAGAGAAAAAGGTTGAAAAACCAGTTGTACAAAGAGCTAAAGAGAAAAAAGCTGATAAGCCATTGGAACTTCACAAATCTGTTGTTCCAGTGCTTGAAGGGCCAAAGATTTTAGGTAAAATTGTTCTTCCAACCAAAGAAGACAAAGCTAGTAAGACCAAGAAAAAGAGAAAGAGAATTGTTAAGCGTACCGATGTAAAACGAACAGGATCTGGAACAGGGTCTGGTACTGGTGGTTCAAATACAAATAGAAGCGGTAACAATTCTAGCGGTAACAATTCTAATAACAGAACCTCTGGAGGTGGAGGAAGAGGAAGAACTGGATCAAATAGAACCAGTTCAGGAAGAACGCCTAACCGTCGAGGTAGGCCAGGTGAGCCACCACAGATTTCAGAAAAAGAAATTCAAGAAAAAATCAAGGCAACCATGGCCAAGCTTGGCGGTGGTGGAAAGAGCAGTCGTCAGAAAATACGTAGAAGTAAGAGAGATTCAATTGCAGAAAAAGAAGCAATTAAAACAGCTCACAAGGAAGAACAAAATGCAATTTTACAAGTAACAGAATTTATCACGGTTAGTGAGTTGGCTTCCTTAATGGACATTACGCCTACCGAGATTATTTCAGCTTGTATGAGTATTGGATCATTCGTTTCTATCAACCAAAGACTGGATGCTGAACTTATTGATTTGGTAACTGAGGAATTTGGTTTCAAAGTTCAATTCATTGATGTATCTGATACAGAAGAAGAAGAAGAGTATGTAGATGCTCCTGAAGATTTGATTGAAAGAGCTCCAATTGTAACGATAATGGGTCACGTCGATCACGGTAAAACTTCTTTACTGGATTATATCCGTAAAGCGAATGTTATCGGTGGCGAGGTTGGGGGTATTACCCAGCATATTGGTGCATATGAAGTGAAAACTGAGTCAGGCAAAAAGATTGCTTTCTTGGATACTCCTGGTCACGAGGCCTTTACGGCGATGAGGGCAAGGGGAGCCAAAGTAACAGATATTGCTGTTATTGTAGTTGCAGCAGATGACGCGGTCATGCCTCAAACAAAAGAGGCGATCAGTCACGCACAAGCAGCTGGTGTTCCAATGATATTTGCCATCAACAAGGTTGATCGTGATATTTCAAATCCTGAAAAAATTAAAGAACAATTGGCACAAATGAACTTGCTTGTTGAGTCTTGGGGTGGTGAATTCCAGTCTGAAGATATCTCTGCAAAAACAGGATTGAATGTCGATAGTCTTTTAGAAAAAATATTATTGGTTTCTGAGTTTCAGGAACTGAAAGCAAATCCTAACCGACCAGCAATTGGTTCGGTGATTGAGGCTTCACTTGACAAAGGTCGTGGTTATGTTGCCACTATTTTGGTTCAAAACGGAACTTTAAAAGTTGGAGATGCTATAGTTGCTGGATCTAATTTTGGAAAGGTTAAAGCAATGTTTGACGAGCGTGGTCAGCGTCTTGAAGAAGCTGGACCATCTACTCCTGTTTTGGTTTTGGGTCTTAATGGCGCACCTCAAGCAGGTGAAAAAATTAAGGCTTATGTATCAGAAGCAGAAGCAAAAGAAGTGGCTCTTAAAAGAGAAGCCATTGTTAGAGAGCAAGGCAGAAGAACGAAGAAACACATTACTCTTGAGGAAATCGGCCGTCGTTTGGCTTTAGAAAACTTCAAGGAGTTGAATCTTATTGTGAAAGGTGATGTGGATGGTTCTGTTGAAGCACTTTCTGATTCCTTGTTGCAACTTTCTACTGAAGAAATTCAGATCAGCGTTATCCATAAATCTGTCGGACAAATTTCTGAGACGGATGTATTGTTGGCTTCTGCCTCTGATGCAATTATCATTGGATTCCAGGTTAGGCCATCTCTCAATGCAAGAAAACTTGCAGAGAAGGAAGACATCGATATCAGAATGTATTCAATTATCTATGATGCAATTGCTGAAATCAAGTCTGCGATGGAAGGAATGCTTGAACCAACGATTGAAGAGAAAGTCGTTTGTACTGTAAGGGTTCAGGAAGTCTATAAAATTACTAAGGTTGGAACCATTGCGGGTTGCTTGGTGCAGGAAGGTAAGATCAAGAGAAATACAAAAGTTCGATTGGTCAGAGATGGTATTGTGAAATTTACTGGTGAAATTTCTGGATTAAAGCGATTCAAAGATGATGTAAAAGAAGTGGCCAATAATACCGAATGTGGTATTTCCCTTAAGAACTACGCTGATATCAAAGAAGACGATATCATTGAAGGTTACGAAGAAGTAGAAATTAAACGTACTCTTTAAGAAGGATACGATTTGTAAAAGAATACGGTTTGTAAAAATATGGAGCCCCCACTGCGAAGCAGTGGGGGCTTTTTTATTCTTTTTATTCTTTTTATGTGGTCAGGTATAATTGATCCAAGCAAACATGGTTCCAAAGCCATATCTTTGGTTTAGTAAGAACTTTATTTCATGCCACGTATAAGACTTTAAAACACTACACTACATTACACTACAGCTTGGGTTTGTGTCCACGTGTCATTTCTCGTTTTCCTGGTGGTCCTGGAATGGCTTCAATTTCAAACCCAACCGCTTTTAAGGCTCTTTTTACGCTTCCTTTTGCACAATAGGTTGTTAGCATGCCTCCAGGTTTCATTCCATTAAAAAGTTTATTAAAGGTTTCTTCAGTCCATAGGTCCTCTTGAACATTGGGGGCAAATGCATCGTAAAATACCAGATCAAACTTTTCCTTGCTTTCCACAGGCATTTCATAATCGGCCAGTTGATTATTGATCTTTTTTAGTGTGAAATTGTTACCGAACTGTACAAATTCATTCCATCCACATTGATGCAAAGATTTGAAAATGGAGTTTTCTTCTTCCTTGCAATTCAATTGCTCAGGATACTTTAACTCCGTCCAGTTTTTAACTGGATAGGCTTCGATACTTGAGTAGTTTAGTTTTATGGAATTCACTTGAGCATATAAATAAGAGAGGAATGCATTTAAACCAGTACCGAATCCCATTTCAAAAATATTGATCTCTTTGTTTGTTTCATTTTGTGAAATGAAATTTTTCAATCCAGCATCTATGAAAACGTGTTTCGACTCTTGAATTGCTCCATGTATCGAATGGTAGGCAGCGCCAAATTTTTCAGATTCCATTGAATCGGAGCCATCTCCAGTTGTGATTATTTTATTGTTCATATTGTTTTGAAATTAGCACCGTATCTTTGTTTATCAGCTGTAAGCTTTAAAGCCCAAAGTTAACAGACAAAAAATCAAAATTATGAAATATTTTTACCTCCTTTTAATAATGAGCATAAGCAGTTTGTCTATGAGTTCACAAAATATGAATAAGAAAGATGAAAAATCTATTCGCGCTATAATGTCAGAGCAAGAAGTTTGTTGGAACAAGGGCGACATTGATTGTTTTATGGAAGGATACTGGAAATCTGATGAACTGCGTTTTATGGGAAAGAACGGCATTACGAAAGGATGGCAGAACACTTACGATCGCTACAAAAAGAATTATCCAGACAAAGCCACGATGGGGAGATTGAGTTTCGAGATTATTTCTATTGAAATGCTGGGTAAGTCGAAGGCCATCTTATTGGGTAGTTGGAATCTACAGCGAGAAACCATGGAGGATGTGGGTGGATTTTATTCACTGATCTGGCAAAAAATAGGAAAACAATGGTACATTATATTGGATCATACAAGTTGAATCTAGGTATTGAGCGTGAAACTATTTCGAATGGAAAGACGTTGTATTTCATTTAGGAAAGATAGATAAGAAAGTATAGAAACTTAGAGCATAAAGAGAAGGGTAATTCATTGGTAGAATGAGATTGTTAGAATGAGAGAAAGAAAGAAAACGCGGTTAAATTTGGGGGAAGACTCGATTGGCTCTTTATTGTTTAAGCAGTCCTTGCCTGCGGCAATTGGTTTGATGTCTGTTATTGTCTACCAATTAGTGGATACTATTTTTGTAGGAAATTTTATTGGAACCAATGCGATTGCAGCCATTACCGTTGTGCTTCCAATTACTTTTCTTATCTCATCGGTTGGTATGTCTTTGGGAGTTGGTGGTGCCTCTGTCATTTCTAGAGCTATGGGGGCTGACGATCCTGACAAGGCTTACTTGACTTTTGGTAACCTGATCGTTTTGGTATCAATACTGTCTATTTCAGCTATGATTTTGGGTTATTTGTTTGCCAATCCTGTTCTCAGTCTATTTGGTGCGAAAGGAGAAGTTTTTCCGATGGCTTATCAGTATTACATGATTCTGCTACCGGCCTTGCCATTTTTGGCTTGGGCAATGATGGCCAATAATTTGGTTCGATCGGAAGGCGAGGCGACCATTCCCATGATTGCAATGATTATTCCAGGAATTCTGAACATCTTATTGGATGCACTATTTATTATGGTTTTTGGTTGGGGAATTCAAGGAGCAGCATTGGCCACCATGTTCTCGTATATTTCAAGCGGAAGTTTTTTATTATGGTATTTTGTATCAGGACGAAGCAGTATTTTATTTTACAAAGAAAACCTAAAATTGAAATGGGACATTATAAAAGAAACCATTTCAATTGGAGGAACCACCCTTGCTAGGCAAGGAACGGCCAGCTTATTGGCCATTGTCATCAACAACACTTTGTTTGTTTATTCGGGCGAGTTAGGGATTGCTGCCTATGGAATAGTCAGTCGTGTGATGATGTTTATTTTCTTCCCTGTCTTCGGTTTGGTTCAGGGCTCATTGCCAATAGTTGGTTTTAACTTTGGAGCCAATCAATATTTGCGCGTAAGGAAAACAATGACGATGGCGATTTCATGGGGAACATTCTTTTGTTTTTTAATTCTGTTGGTAATTCTAGGTTTTGCTGATCCAGTAGTTAGAGTGTTTACAAAAGATCCTGATTTGATTGCTGCTGGAACAGTTGCCTTAAAACTTGTTTTTCTAGCTTCGCCAGTAATTGCAATGCAGGCTTTGGGTGCCGCCTATTTTCAGGCAATTGGCAAAGCACTTCCCGCATTGTTACTAACCCTGACAAGACAAGGATTCTTTTTGATTCCTTTGATATTTATTTTACCTAAAAGCTTTGGAACAAACGGGATTTGGTATGCTTTCCCAATTTCAGATACGATGGCATTAATAGTTACAGTGGCCTTCCTATTTCCGCAATGGAAGAAATTGACGAATGCAGAATCTCATAAAAGCATAGAGAAAGGCAAAGAGGAAAGCAAAGAGGAAAGTATTGAAGAAAACATTGAAGAAAGTATTGAGAGCAAAGTTGTGTGAATTTTATCAGTCAAATAGTGTGTAATTTTTATTAAAACATAAAAGATTTAAATGAATATTTTTAGGGCCCTGGTTCCTTTTGTTTTTTTACTTTGTATTTTTTTTGCTGATTATTCGGTTTATAATAATTTGAAAACCTTGTTGAATTTCAAAGGCTTCAAGGTGGTTTACTATGCAATTAGTTTCTTTTCTATTGCTGGTTTGTTTACTCCTTTATTTATGCGTTCAGAAAAAGGAGTAAGAAACAAATATTTAAACTTTGTGGGAGCATTGGCTTTTCTTTTTATTATTGTTAAAATATTTTATGCTCCCTTTTTAGTACTAAATGCCGCTTTAAACAAGATAGGAATAAACACTTCTTACGTTTTGCAATCAGAACCAATCCCAATCATTGTATTGGTTGGTGGATTGGCAACTATCCTCTTTTTTCTCTGGATGTTGTATGGGATAATTTTCGGCAAATATGATTATAAAGTAAGTACTGTCAAATTGAAAATAGCGAATCTTCCTTCTGCTTTTCAAGGATTCAAGGTGCTGCAGATTTCGGATATTCATGCGGGTAGTTTTGACAGCATGAAGGCGGTCCAAAAAGGCATAGATTTAATCAAGGCTCAAAAGGCAGATCTCATCGTATTTACTGGCGATTTGGTCAATGGCTCTCCTCATGAAATAGAACCCTTTTATCCATTGTTTAGTCAACTCTCGGCTTCCTATGGGGTTTATTCTTGTTTGGGAAATCATGACTATTATCAAATCAGGGCTTTGAAAACGAGGGACAGGAATGAAATTTTAAACTTCTTCAGAAAACAGCATAAAGCTGCTGGATTTGAATTGTTGATTAATGAAAATCGTTTGATAGAAAAAGGTGGAGGAAAAATTGCTTTGGTCGGAGTTGAAAACTGGGGTTTACCGCCATTTCCGCAGTATGGAGATTTAGACCAAAGTTTGAAAGGAACAGAAGGAGAATTGGTAAGGATACTACTTTCACATGATCCTTCTCATTGGGATGAAAAGGTAATAGATAATTCGGAGTTGATAAATTTGACTTTAAGTGGCCATACCCATGCAGGGCAATTTGGATGGAATATTTTCGGTTGGGCTTGGAGTCCGGTTAAATACAAATACCCTCGATGGGCCGGATTGTATGAGAAAAATGATCGTTTTCTCTATGTCAATCGAGGATTCGGATTTCTTGGTTTTCCTGGCAGAGTGGGGATGTATCCTGAGATTTCTGTTTTTGAATTGCAAATTCCATAAGGCTTTTTTCTGAAATTGGTAAAAGTCTTTGTCTTTCATTTTTTTATACTTTTTCTCAAAGCAATTAAATTTAATCAAATTATTTAATTACCTGAATGATAGACGGTTAAGGTAGTGGGTGGTGTCTTTTGTTTAGCTTTTTTGTTGTAAAAATGACAAGATATTAATTTTTCTACAAGCCTTAGAGATTTTTTTTTGAATCATTTTTAATATGAATCAAGGATTAATTGGTATTAATTTTGAATTAAACAAAATTAAAATCTACTTGTTCCCATTAAGTAGTTGGGTGTCTTGGGTTATCTAGGGGTAGATTTCGAGGCGCCCTTTTTTT
>CALBCY010000318.1 GCA_937927195.1 uncultured Chitinophagales bacterium | reverse complement strand
CAAGATTTTTGCCTTACCATGGATTCGCTATTGAAGCCCAGAATTTCCCAGATGCGCCCAATCAAGAACATTTTCCCTCGGCAGTTTTAAGAGTGGGAGAAGTTTATAATGAGAAGACGGTTTATAAGTTTGAGGTGGAGTAGGTAGGGTTAGGCTATTGGCTTTTAGCCTTTGGCCTTTAGCTTTTGGAGGAATGAATAAAAAAATCTTCTTGCCTTTGTGTTTTTGCTGTAGGCGTTCTTGTGTTTACAATACAAATCAAGCGAACCCAGAATAGGTGCCCGTTAGGGTGCCGTTCCAAAAGCCTTAGGCGAGCGAAGCGAATGCTGAGACCAAAACCCAATACCGAATTTTACTTCGACCAGAAATTATATTTCATTATACAATAAATAGCTCGAACGCCATCTTTCCAGTTTATTTTTTTTCCTTCGGCATAAGTTCTACCGTAATAGGAAATTCCAACTTCGTAAATTCTGACATCGGTAATCCTCGAAATCTTGGCTGTTACTTCCGGTTCAAATCCGAAACGATTTTCTTTTAATGTCAGACCTTGGATCATGTCCCTTCTGAAAAGCTTGTAGCAGGTTTCCATATCGGTCAGGTTCAAATTGGTGAACATATTCGACAAAAAGGTAAGCCATTGGTTTCCGATGCTGTGCCAGAAAAACAGGATTCTGTGCGGCTTTCCTCCTAGAAAACGCGATCCGTAAACCACATCTGCAAATCCTTCGAGCATGGGTTGTAGTAAAATATTGTATTCTCGTGGATCGTATTCAAGGTCAGCATCCTGAATGATGAGGACATCTCCGGTTGCTTTTTTTATTCCTGTGTGCAGAGCAGCTCCTTTCCCTTTGTTTTTTTCATGCTTGAAATACTGAATATTTAATTCAGGATTTGTAGCCATGTAATTATTTATGGCTCCTTCAGTATTGTCGGTAGAGAAATCGTTGACGATAATTAATTCCTTTTGAATGTCATTAACTAACTCAACATCGCGTACTTTATCCAAGATTAAATGAATGGTTCTTTCCTCATTAAATGCAGGGATGATAATAGATAGGGTCTTTATTTCCATCAAGGCTTTGGCTAATTAAGCAACGAAATTACATCATTTTAGGCAAACCTCCTTGATTATGTCAATAACTTCTTGCTGCTCTTCTGCGGTCAATTCGAAAAATAGTGGTAGCCTCAAAAGCCGATCTGAATAAAATTCACTCATTGGAAGTGGATAATCAGTCTTCATTTCTTTAAAATACGGTGCATTGTGCAAAGGGAGGTAATGAAAAACAGCAAGGATCTTTTTTGACCTGAAATGTTCAATCAAGAAATTTCTCCACTCAAGGCTTTTACAAATTATATAAAAGATATGGCCATTGATGGTCGCATTATCTGGGACTTCTTGAATGATAAAATACCCCTGCTTTTCGATCGATTTTAATTCTTGGTAATATTTTTTCCAAATCTCTACTCTTTTTTTCTGGATCCTTTCCAGGTTTTCAATTTGAGCCCATAGGAAAGCTGCAGTTATTTCAGAGGGCAAAAAGCTGGAACCCACATCAACCCAATTGTACTTGTCAACCAAACCTTTCCTAAAAGCACTTCTATTTGTTCCTTTTTCCCAAATTATTTCTGCTCTATCTGCGAATTGTTCATCATTGATCACGAGCATTCCGCCTTCACCGGCTATAAGGTTTTTTGTTTCGTGAAATGAAAAAGTTGCCAAATGCCCAATACTGCCCAATGGTCTGTCTTGGTAAAATGCATCGATGCAATGTGCGGCATCTTCGACCACAAACAAATTGTGCTTTTTGGCGAGGGCCATAATTTCATCCATTTCACAAGCCATGCCCGCATAGTGGACCAATACGATGGCCTTTGTTTTTTCCGTTATCAATTCCTCCAAGCGTTCTTCATCCAAGTTTGGGTGATCGTTTTTAGAATCTGCAAACACAATTTTTGCACCTCTTAAAACAAAAGCATTGGCTGTAGAAACAAAGGTATAAGATGGTATGATTACTTCATCACCATGATCGATATTCAATAAAATCGCCGCCATTTCCAAAGCATCTGAACAACTTGAGGTCAGCAGACATTTGTGGAAACCATACTTTTTCTCAAAAAATGATTGACACTTGTTGGTGAACTTTCCTCCCCCAGAAATTTTGCCTGATTCAATAGCTAATTGAATATATTCCAATTCATTACCCGACAAAAAAGGTTTGTTATAAGGGATTTTTATATCTTGTAAATCAAACATAAATTTTATAATGTCTGAGCGTAAAGTTACACTCTATTTAATGAGCGAAAAAGGATTTCATTGCCTTAAAGCACTTATTGAACAAAACTTTCTTCCAATTATTGCCTCTGTTGTTTCTGCAAGAGACAGAGGTTTGGAAAAAGACTACTTCGATGAGATAAAAGAATTGGCAGTCGCAAATGGATTGCTATTTTTGGAGAAAGGTGAAATTTCAAAAGTAACATCAAGTTATTCGGTTGCAGTATCGTGGCGATGGTTGATAAAAGAAGATAGCAGCAGATTGATCGTACTTCATGATTCCATTTTACCCAAATACCGAGGATTTGCTCCATTGGTAAATTCATTGATTAATGGGGAGACTGATATTGGTGTAACAGCTGTTTTTGCTTTGGGGCTTTACGATGCTGGTCCAATAATTTTTCAAAAGAAAAAAGCAATTAAATATCCCATAAAAATTCAGAAAGCGATTGAACTGATTGCAGTTTGTTATACTGAATTAATATTGAGAATATTTTACCAAATCAGCAGAGGGGTAGTGCTCAATGCCATTCCACAGAATGACGAGGACGCTACCTATAGCTTGTGGAGAGAAGAAGAAGATTATAAAATTGACTGGACGCAGGATGCTTTTAAAATTCAAAATTTTGTCAATGCAGTAGGCTTTCCATATCGTGGAGCTTCGACGATGGTTATGGGTAAAAAAGCCCGGGTATTGGATGTTGAACCTTTGCCTGATATGACGATTGTAAATAGAGATTGTGGTAAAACCCTTTTCAAGGACGGACCACACCCAATTGTTGTCTGTGGTGAGGGCTTGCTTAAAATTAATCAAATGATAGATGACGAAACCAAAGAGAGCTTACTGCCCTTGAATAAGTTTAGGGTGCGTTTTCGTTAATTCTGCGTGTCAAGATTTGTAGTTTCATCAATGATGTAGATGGGACGATTTTTTACGCCCTCAAAAGTTTTACCGATGTAAAGTCCAACCATTCCAAGAATAAAAATAATCAATCCTCCAAGAAACCATACAGAAAGAATAATACTAAAGTAACCTTCAACGTAAATCAATCCCAAGGCATATCTGATGATTGTAATCAGAATGAGTAACATCGAAATTATTGAAATAGTCAAGCCAAGTTTAACCGCAAGTCTCAAAGGTTTGTCGGAATAAGCCAGCATGATATCCAATGCAAGGTTGATGAGTTTATTGAAACTGTATCCGCTTTCACCATCTTTTCGCTCACCGTGTTTAATGCCAATACTGATGCTCTTGAACCCCACCCATTTTACCATAGAAGGAAAAAATCTAATCTTTTCTTTTAGTCCAGTCACTGCATTGATTACTTCTCTATTGTAAACCCCAAAATTGGCTATGCTGGGATCATATTCCAAACCTGAAAGGTACGATAGGGTGGCATAAAACAGTTTGGAAAAGGACTTCTTTATGAAATTATCAGTTCGGTTAATTCTTTGGCCCAAAACGATGTCAAACCCGTCTTTGGTTTTGGCAAACATTGCTGGGATTTCTTCTGGCAAATCTTGTAAGTCACAATCCATAACGATTGTCCATTCTCCGCTCACATTGTCCAAGCCTGCTGAAATGGCATAGTGTTGCCCAAAGTTTCTGCTTAATTTGATTCCTTTGACATATTGAAATTGTTTGGCCAAATTTTGAATAATCATCCATGCTTCTCCGGGCCCACAATCGTCTACCAATATTATTTCATATTGCTTCTGATCAGTTTTTTCTGACAGTGCGACAATTGAACTCAGCGTGTTTGATAGCCTTTCAACCAATTCGGGCAATAGATTTAAAGATCCATATACTGGAATGACTACTGAAAAAAATATTTCATCACCTTCTGTCATTGGTCTTCCCTATTTGTTGCTGTCAAATTTTTCAAGGCGAATTTTTAGAACATTGTTGGTCTCATTATTCAGTTTGAAACGTTCGTCTATTCTGTCTCCAATAATCCAAACAATTTTGTCTTGATTGTCCTGCATAATCCATGCATTTTCCTTGTCGCGCAAAGACCATTTTAAATCCGAGAAATATTTTTTTAGTTTCTTTTTGCCTGGTTTCCCGTTTTTCTTCAACAAGCCAATGGGGTAAAAATAATCGCCGCTTTTCCACTTTCTTATTTTTAATGGGAAAGCAATTTTATCGAAATCTAACAAGACTTTTTTGCCATCTTTTTTCTGGTTATCTCCATTTAGTTTGTTGCCTTTATGACTCTGTTTATTTAGTTGTTGAAATTTGATAGTGAAATGTTCAATGTTCAATTTTTTGCTATCTTTTTCGACTATAAAAAGACTTGGATTATTGTTGGGTTCACTAGATGAAATGATTAAAAATTTGCGGTCCTTGATTAAGCGGTGACTGTTTGAAAAGAATAACTTACCAGAGGGGCCATTCAGCGAACTGTATACCTCTGCTGCTTGTGTTGGATTGAAATCGAAGGATTTCAAAATTTCCCATAAAACTGTTTTTGGAGCAATGCAGTGTCGCTTGAGTTTTAGAATTGAGATGTAAAAATCTGTTCCTCTTTTTTCAATCAGCTTTTTTTTGTGCAACTCAATGGCAAAATTGTATAACTTTTCTGCTTCTAGAATTCGGCAACTGTTTTCGTAAAATGTTTTTTCTACTTTCGGATTGAGTGTTTTTAAAACTGGAGAAATTTCATGACGAATTTTGTTCCGAGCATATTTAGTTGAATCATTAGAACTGTCCTTTCTAAATTTCAAATCTAAGTTTGCTGCAAAGGATTCAATTTCCTCTTTGCTAACTGGCAACAATGGCCTGATTAAATGTTCTTTTCTAGAACGAATTCCGTGAAGCCCTGCCAATCCTGTTCCTTTTGCCAAATTATATATCATGGTCTCCATTACATCATTTTGATGATGAGCTGTGGCGATACAATGAAAAGCGTTTTCTTTTCGTATTTGTTCAAACCAATCATAACGCAAAGACCGAGCGATCATCTGGATCGATTGATTGGATTCCTCTTCGATTGTTTTGGTATTGAACTCTTTTAGGAAAAAATCGACTCCATATTTTACAGAAATTTCTTTGGCAAATTCTGCATCTCCTTGAGATTCTTCGCCACGAAGTTGAAAATTGCAATGGGCTATTGCAAAGTTGATTTCAAGTTGGTTTAAAATTTCACAAAGAACAAGCGAATCGACTCCTCCGCTGAGGGCAACCAAAATTTTTTCACCATTGTGAAATTTGCATTCACTTAGTAAAAATGAATGGACAGTTTTTATTATAGACTTGATAGACTTGGACAAAAAAGCAATTTATGATGTTCAAAAAACGAGTTGTTTGTTTAGGAGTCTTGAAAGCTGATGATTAAATTTCCATGTAAAATCAGGCTAAAACATCCTATAAAGGCAAAGATAGTACCTTGTTGGCAGATGGTCCTCTTTTTTGATAAAGGTCCGATAATAATGCGATTTTGGCCTTGTTTTGAATATAAAAGAAGATTTTTTTAGTTTTTCCTTACAATTGGGAACTTTGGGGCCATTCCCATTGGTTGAACAGCAAAAATGAATCCTTAATATCTGCTTTAAAGTAGAAAATCTAGTGCTTCTTACCGATTATCGTCCAACATTGTATCAAATCTGATTATTTAATTTGGAAATGTCTCACAATTGTGGGGTTTTGGTTATTGATTGCGGCTATATTGATGTACCTTTGCAGATTCTAAAATTGATTAAAAAATTTATGAAGTTATCTCAATTCGACTTTGAATTACCGACAGACCTAATAGCAGAGTACCCTTCACCAAATCGTGATGAATCGCGATTGATGGTAGTGGACAGAGCAAAAGGAACAATAGAGCACAAAATCTTTAAAGATATTTTGGGTTATTTTGATGAGGGTGATATTCTGGTAGCCAATAACACCAAAGTTTTTCCAGCTAGATTGTTTGGACGAAAAGAAAAGACTGGCGCGAAAATAGAAGTGTTTTTGTTAAGGGAATTAAATTCAAAAATGCGTCTATGGGATGTATTGGTAGATCCTGCGAGAAAAATACGTGTTGGAAACAAGCTTTACTTTGGAGAGAATGGAGAAGATCTTGCTGCAGAAGTTGTAGATAATACGACTTCAAGAGGTAGAACCATCCGTTTCTTATATGAAGGAGACAATGACGAATTCCATAGAATACTAGATAGATTGGGCGAGACACCATTGCCTAAATATTTTGAAAGAGAAGTAGAGGCTTTAGATACCGAAAGATATCAAACCGTTTATGCGAAACATACTGGTGCGGTTGCTGCACCTACAGCTGGATTGCATTTCAGTAAAGAACTATTGACACGTTTTGAAATCAAAGGTGTTGATTTGGCTGAATTGACCTTACATGTAGGATTGGGAACATTCCGTTCTATTGATGTGGAGGATCTTTCTAAGCATAAAATGGATGCTGAATATTATCAAATTATAGACGAAACCGCTCAGCTTATAAATAAAGCAAAAGATGCTAAAAAGAGGATTTGTTCTATTGGAACGACCTCCATGCGATCCTTGGAATCTTCCATTTCTGCAACCAAGCATTTAAAGGCATCTGAAGGTTGGACCAATTTGTTTATTTACCCGCCTTTTGAATTCAATATTGCCAATTGCATGGTGACGAATTTCCATTTGCCTAAAACAAGTTTGATGATCATGGTTTGTGCGTTTGCCAATTATGATTTGATAAAAGAGGCTTATGATATGGCTATCAAAGAAAAATACAGGTTCTTCAGTTATGGAGATGCCATGTTGATCTTATAAAAAATTAGAAAACATTCTTGAAGCCTCAAGCTGCAATAATTACTATTAAGTAATTTTTTATTGCAGTTTGAGGCTTTGTTGTTTTATTTATCTCAATTTTTATTCAAGGACGAAAAATAAATTGATAAACTCGATTCAATTGATTAAACGATAAATATTCATTGATGAATACAATTTTATAATCTTAAATTCTTGTAACAATGGCGAGCAGAAATAATGGTATAAAGGAGTATATAGCTCAATTTATCCTAATTGTATTTAGTGTGGTTCTTGGATTGTATTTAAGCGAAAGGATAGAAGAAAGAAAACAAATACAAGAATCAAACGACTTGTTGGCGACTATAAAAACAGAATTAAAAGATAACATAAGCCTTTTGGAAAAATGGGCACCCTACCATAAGAAAATAAAAGAAAAATTAGACAGTCTCTCTACAGATACAATGTTTATAGAGCAGTTTGTAAAAGATAGAAATATTCTTTTTGAGAAGCTATTCACTAGAGGAACTTTTATGAGTATAATGCCAGCAAGTGATGGTTGGGAAATTGCTAAATCTCATCCACTAGTTGTGAAAATTGATTACGACAAATATTTAATTCTATCTAGGATATACAACCAACAGGAAAGAACGTTTGAACCTGCTCTTGAAATGTTCGAATTATTGAACTCAAAAGATGTAAATATAAAGAAGGATGCAAAATCTAATCTAGAATTAATGTACAATCGCTTATTTGAGTTTGTTGCCCGTGAAAATCAATTGATGGATTTTTACAAAGAAGCAGAAAAAAAACTTGATTTAAAAGTTGATATAGAAGTTAGCAACTAAGATGACTCTAAATATGAGCTGTAAATAAAAAAGAATATGGGTTGGTTTTCTCGTTAAAAGAATAAATGAAAAGAAGAATAGCCATAGTAACAGGTGTTAGTCGAAAAAAGGGGATTGGTAAAGCAGTTTGTCTCGAATTAGCGCGTCGAGGATGTGATGTGTTTTTTACATACTGGAGAGAATATGATAAGCAAATGCCTTGGGGTGTACATAATGATGAGCCAGAACTAATCGAAAAAGAATTAAAAACATTTGGGATAAAGTGCGAGAAACTGGAGATAGATTTATCAAAAGAAAACTCGGTCGAAACC
>CALBCY010000317.1 GCA_937927195.1 uncultured Chitinophagales bacterium | reverse complement strand
TGGTATGCCAGCCCAGTGGAATGCCAGCCCAATGGTATGCCAGCCCAGTGGTACACCAGCCCAATGGTATGCCAGCCCTGTGAAACGCCAGCCCAGACGGTCAAGCCCGGGATGACGGATGGTTCGTGGTTCAGGGTGGTTTGTAACAGATAGTGAAATCAAAAACCTTGTCAAGAATATTTTCTTGATGAACATTATATTTTACCCTGAGTTTATGGTCTTATGACCAACGGCAAGCACATAAAACCAAAAGAAAGCTATTTTTTGATTTTGGATAATGTACACTGCTCAAATCTTATCCATAGGTCAGAAACCATTCTGAGGAAATAGGTACTGCTGTTCGAGTATTTAAATAAAGATGAATTTTTTTGTTGCAAGTGAATCCCAAAAGGGGAAACTTTCCGTAAGTATCTTATCTGAAACAATTTTTTAATCATGAACAATTTATATTTTTCAAAGGTTATTAAATTATTTCTTTAAAACATTAGAGTTTTATAAAATGAGACAAGTATTG
Source organism: uncultured Chitinophagales bacterium (assembly GCA_937927195.1). Taxonomy (GTDB): domain Bacteria; phylum Bacteroidota; class Bacteroidia; order Chitinophagales; family UBA2359; genus JAHDGP01. Next base: position 6,835 of record CALBCY010000317.1, on the reverse strand, counting down.
TTAACCATTGTGCTGTTGTTAATCAATGCAAACATTTATGGTCAATCTTTAAGAGGAACAGTTAAGGACAAGAATAAAATACCCATTTCTGGAGTCAACATAATAAACCTAAGCAGAGATGGACATACGCATACCAATGATGAGGGCTTTTTTGTATTTCAAAAAATAGAAGTTGGAGACACGATGCAACTGTCTTATGTGGGATTTGAAACCCAAAATAAGATTATCCAATCACTAAGCGAGCAATTGAATATTATCTTAAGGGAAAAACCAATCTCCTTGGATGAAATTGTTATTTTACCAGAGATAGATGCTTTGAACCTGATTACAGATATTGACTTAGAGTCCAAACCTGTAAACTCCTCACAAGATATATTAAGAAAAATTCCAGGCCTTTTCATTGGGCAACATGCTGGCGGAGGGAAAGCCGAACAGATATTCCTCAGAGGCTTTGATATAGACCATGGTACTGACATCAACATTACTGTAGATGGCTTGCCAGTAAATATGGTTTCACATGCACATGGTCAAGGGTATTCAGATTTGCATTTTGTCATTCCAGAAACAGTTGATAAAATTGGATTTGGAAAAGGCCCCTATTATGCAAACAAAGGAAATTTTAATACTGCTGGATATGTTAACTTCAAAACTAAGCGAAATTTAGATTACAATTCAATAAAATTTGAATCGGGTATGTTTGGATCGAACCGAGTGCTTGGCATGTTCAATTTGTTAGACAATGACAAAAATGACAGTTATGTTGCCATGGAATACCTTGCTGGTGATGGTCCATTTGAAAGTCCTCAAAATTTTAACAGAATAAATTTATTTGGAAAGTATAGCAGAAATATTTCTAGCACTGACAATATAGGAATAACAATATCACATTTCAATAGCAAGTGGGACGCTTCTGGACAGGTTCCCCAAAGAGCAGTCGATAATGGGATGATTACTCGTTTTGGTGCAATTGATGATACAGAAGGCGGCAATACCAGCAGAACCAATTTTAGTGTCAATTATTTAAAAACGATCGACAAACAATCTTATATTAAAAGTTTGATGTATTACAGCAATTATGATTTTGAACTGTATTCTAATTTTACGTTTTTCCTTCAAGATTCAATAAACGGTGATCAAATAAGACAAAAAGAAAACCGCTCTATTTTTGGTTTTAACAGTGAATATTTCCGAAGCTATTCTTTTGCAAATGTGGAGGGAAACTGGCAGGCAGGAATAGATTTACGAAACGATCAAAGTTTGAATAACGAACTCTCTCATACTTTAAATAGAAAAGAAGTACTGAACCCAATTCAATTAGGGGATGTTTATGAAACTAATTTTGGAGCCTATTTAAGTGCAGATTTTACTTTTGATAAATTTACTTTCAATCCAGCATTGCGAGTCGACTATTTTGATTTTCAATACAATGATGCTTTAGAAACGAACTATAAAACGCTCAGTTCAAATGAAGCAATCTTTAGTCCCAAGCTAAATGTATTGTATCATTTTTCGAATAGCCTTCAGGTTTATGCAAAAGCGGGAAAAGGATTTCATTCCAATGATTCTCGTGTTTCAAGTCAACAGAATGGAAAAGAAGCCTTGCCAGCTGCTTACGGTTTTGATGCCGGACTTATTTGGAAACCGATCCCTCGATTACTTATAAATACAGCTTACTGGTATTTATTTTTGGAGCAAGAGTTTGTCTATGTTGGGGATGCAGGAATCGTTGAGCCCAGTGGTAAAACACAGAGACAAGGTTTTGAGTTAAGCATTCGCTACCAACCATTGGATTGGTTGTTTTGGGACTTCGATGCAAATTACACACATGCAAGGACGATTGGAGAATTGGAATCCGAAAATTACATCCCGCTAGCACCGGATTTAACCTTAATCAGTGGATTGAATATTATTCATAAATCGGGAATATACGGTGGAGCCAATTTCAGGTTCATTAATGATCGGCCAGCCAATGAAAACAACACCATTGTTGCCGAAGGATATGGCATCATTGATTTGAATGCGGGCTACAAAATAAAAAAAATAAATTTGGGTTTGCAAATTCAAAATCTCCTTGATACCGAATGGAATGAAACTCAGTTTGCAACAGAGTCAAGATTGCAAAACGAAACGACTGCGACAGAAGAAATTCATTTTACCCCAGGAACGCCTTTTTTTGTTAAAGGAATGATTGAATATAAATTTTGAAAGGATAATGGGAGTATTTGCTTTCTTTTGGTCTTATGCGCTTTCTTTTGGTCTTATGACCAAAAGTTCTTCCGCACTGTCTTTTGGTCTTGTGCGCTTTCTTTTGGTCTTATGACCAAAAGTTCTTCTGCACTGTATTTTGGTCTTGTGCGCTTTCTTTTGGTCTTATGACCAAAAGTTCTTCTGCACTGTCTTTTGGTCTTGTGCGCTTTCTTTTGGTCTTATGACCAAAAGTTCTTCTGCCCATTAAATTAATTTTTTCTTCGTTTAAGCGCTTTTAAATTCAAAAAACATCGATAAACATCCTGCCAATTAACTCCTATAAATGTGAATTTGAGGTCGAATTCCCGTATTTACTTTTCAGCAAAACGCCACCTATAAAATCGTTGAATGGAATAAAATAAATAGAGATCAAAAAAAGTTTGATCTTAGATTATCAATCATTTTATCTAAATTTAGACAAAACGAAAAAATATTTTATGATACTTGCAAGTCCACCAGAAGAAGATCAAAAGAGAGAACTTTGGCTTCAACATGCAGCGGGAATGATTCTCTTTCAAAACATGAAGACTCATGCTATAGATGGAATATCAGACAACACATCTGAAGAAACACGAAAAAAAATAATAAAAGGTATAGACGACTCAATTTATGGCTTAATGATGATGATGGATGGAGTTTGTGGCACATTGGAAAATGAAGAATATCTTGTTAGGATTGACAGTAAAATTATTTTGCAAAAGAAGGGGGAAACTGTCTTGGAAATTAACACAATGGATAGTGATGGAATGTGTATGGGATTCCATGGATGGAAAGAAAATGATTTTGGTGAAGACCCTGTGATAAAAAAGATGGAATGAAAGGCAAAATTATAGGGAGATACTTTCTCAACATTTCAAACATTAACATTACACAAAGATCAAATCGTCCATTCATTTGGACTAATAATCCATGTATAATATTGAATTCACGCTTACTTTTGGACTATATTTAAACGATTAGAATATCTAAACATAAATAATACAAATCATGAGACTTTCATTATTATCACTATTTCTAACAACAGTAATTATGACACAAACACAAGCACAGGATACAAATGTTAACTCAATAGAGAATACCATTAACCTCTATTTCGATGGAATGATCAATCACAACTCTGCATCAATCAAAAAGGCTTTTACACCGACAGCTAGTATGAAATGGATCGAAAAAGGAGCCTACAAGGAAGTAAATGCGGTTGAAGCATTAACAGAATATTTAGATTCAAATAAGCCATCAAAATCTGTCGCAAGAATCACATCCATAAACAGACAAGGAGATGCTGCGAATGTTGGTCTGGAGATCGAATATGAAACATTTACTTTTGTTGACTACATGCACTTATTAAAAATCAATAATGAATGGTTGATAGTAAGTAAAACCTATACTACAATTCCTAAAGAGTTTTAATAGTTTTAATGCTGTAGTCTTTCATAATGTACTTTGACGAGCATATTTGATTATCGTTTCAAATATGCTCATTGAAATACTACATTACAAAACTAAGTACCAATGATAACAGCTCGGCGAACATTCAATTACCAAGGACAGGTATTGATTGAAAAGATGACTATCCAATCGCCTTTTCATTATGAGGCCATGTTTCAGGATAGGGGTTGTTTTATCTACTTTAAAGAGACTGGTCCTAGATTGTTATCATCAGATAACAATAAACAGCTACAAGGGAACGAAGCAGTTTTATTGAAATGCGGAAGCCACTTTATAGATTTGCTTAAAAATGCTGAAGAAGATATGGTTGAAGTTCTCGTAGTTCACTTCTTTCCTGAGATCTTAAAGAAATTATACGCAACTAAACTTCCTGAAATAATCACAAAGAAGAAGATCAGCAAATCTAGTGGTGTTGTTGTTGCAAGTCATGTTCTATCAAAATTTATCGAGTCACTAGAGTTTTATTTTAAAAATCCTTCTTTAGTCAATAATGATTTATTAGAATTAAAAATCAGAGAACTTATTTTATTGTTGATTCAATCGAATAGTATCAATAACATCAGGGAATTGATTGCTGATTTGTACTCTTCTAAAGCAGTCACCATCAATGAAGTTGTGGAGTTGCATTTATTTTCAAACCTAAAGCTGGATCAGTTGGCCAAACTTTCTAATCTAAGCCTATCTTCTTTCAAAAGAGAATTTAAAAAAGAATATAACAATAGCCCAACAAATTATATTAATACTAGAAGGCTAGAAAAAGCAAAGGAGTTTTTGACATTGACCACTCTTACCATCAGAGAAATTGCTTTTGAAGTTGGTTTTCAAGATTCTTTATATTTCACAAGGTTATTTAAGAATAAAGTAGGGATTCCACCTTCAAAATATAGATCTCGAAATTCAGTTTAATCTAATTGTCTTTAACTCAGTTTTTTTGTGACATGGCCTTTACCTTTGTCATTAACTTATTTCAGAAGTTGACTGCTTAAATTGTGAAAATAGAGTTCCCTCATTTAGCATTCATCAAACACCGCTTGCACTATTGTTCAAAATAGAGTTTTTGGAAATACCAAAATAAGTAGAAGTAGAAAATTAAATATTGACTGGTTATTGATTCGATTCCATCGGAATGTGGATAAAACGCAAAGCCGGAAAGGCAAAACAAACCAAACGAACCCAAAAGGCACCGAAGGTGCGGATCGCCGCCCGGCCGTCCCCAAAGCGTGAGGCGAGCGAAGCGAATCCGGGCTGGCGTTCCAGCCGCGACCCAATCCCCAACACCCGCGAGCGAAGCGAGTAAAGAATACATAGGGTATTTAAAATATTATTGTTTATTAAATATATTAACATTTTTCTTGTAAATTTATATTCCTCAACCAGGAACATCCCAAATTATTTGAAAAATTACTTCTTTTCTACAAGAATTATTCATTTAAACTGAGAAAAATGTTAACTGCAAACCAATTGTTACCTACCTGTAAAGGTATGCCTACTCTATTATCAAGCGTATTTATAATTATAGGCTCTTTTTTGTGCTGTTCAGCCTTACAGGCACAAACATTCACTTTCCCTGTTGATGCAGGACCCTATAATGTTGTAGCTGGAACAGCTACCCAGGTCTGCTTCAATGATGCGGGCAATACTGCTGGTGTCCCTGCTGGACCATACGGCTCCTTTATCTTTACTGCTGATTGGACTGCTGGTGGAGGAGACCCATATTCCAGCGAAGCTGAAATTACTGTGACTACTGCTGGAGGATCCAGTAATGTCGATCCACCAACTGCTGGGAGCACAAGTAATGGCAATCCAACAAACCTTGAATTTACTGGTATTTTACTGCCCGGTTACGATCCAACTATAGATGGTTCTATTTGCGTAGATTTAGATCAGTCATTTCCTGGGTCTGATGCAAATTGGTCTAACCTGACATTGACACTTGGGCCATCACTAACACCTGCTACTGTGGCAACTATCACCTCCGCTGTCTGCGATGATTCAGATGTTTTTACGGCTACTACAGCACCAAATGAGGTAGTATGGTTAGAAATCGTTTACGATGGGATGTCAAATACCTTAGTGGCTAACACTTTCGGATCAAGTTATGATACCGAAATAGGCCTTTATAATAGTGCTGGAATTCTTTTAATTGATGATGATGATTCTGGCGGAGTTTTCCAAAGTGAAGTAAGTCTAATTGGCCTTCCTGCTGGAACCTATTATGTTGCAGTAGGTGGATTTAATACAGAATATTTTGAACCATTTAATGTTGTTGGAGGAGGAGAGTCTGGAGATGTGACCATTACCGTTACAACAGGCTGCGATTGTAGCGATCCATGTAATGAATTCTGTACGACCAGCAGTGTGGTTGAATGCGATGGTGATCCATGCACAACAGGTGATGTTCAGGTTCTTGGAGACGATGGTTCAGAATGTTCTTGTACGCCAGGCGCAGTGGATATGGCTTCCTGCGATCCTGCTTGTACAACTACAATGACAATGGAATGCGATGGCGATCCAACTACAGTCGGAGATGTTTTAGTCTTGGCTGCTGATGGTACAACCTGCAGCTGTTCATCTGGCGGTTCTGCTCCGACCCCTGCAATTACTTGTCCTCCTGCTGTTTTAGATTTCTGCGATGGTACCTATGATTGCATGTTCATGGATAACAATCCTGCTACTGATGGAAATGGCGTTACAGACGATCCAATTATCGGAGGAACTGCTGCTGCTGCCACAGACAATGCTGGTATAATTGATCTTACTCAATTAAGCCCGGGCGGTACTTATACCATTACTTTGAACTACGATGAAAACGGAACTCTGGGAACAGAAGTTAGCTGTACTTTCACCCTCGAGCTACCAAATGACGCTGATGGTGGTCGCTTCTAAATACTGAAATAAAATATAAATTGATAAAACGGAAGATCTGTAAAGGCTTCCGTTTTTTTTGTTTTATGGTTTTTGAAATAGCAAAATAAGCTGAAGAATAGTTAAGCTGAAGTTTAAGAATAAGTTGAAGTTTAATTAGGATGGTTTGTGAAAGGAGGTTAAGCTGAAGAATAAGTTGAAAATTCAATGGTATGTGAGTATTAACCTAGAAACGTCTGTCTCAGAAATGACCCAAGGATAAGCAATAATCGAA
>CALBCY010000316.1 GCA_937927195.1 uncultured Chitinophagales bacterium | reverse complement strand
TAACACCAAATTAAGCGGTGATAACACCAAATTAAGCGGTGATCAATAATTTAAGGTCGAAACCACCTTTTGTTAAAAAAATCCGTTTAAATACTGTAGCCAATTCTTTACAACTAGACATTAGAATTGAGCGAACTATATAAGCAACAGGATAACAATTATTTGCATTGTTATAAAAACACAAAATCTAAGGTCTAGTACGAAAAGCTAATTCAAAAACATTGATATGTCAGTAAAACAAATTTCACATCCCGAAACTGAAAAACATCCTGCCCATAAAGAGATAGAGGCTTATAAAGCAGGTCTAAAAAGCCTTGGAATGGAACTAGCGGAAATTATTGAGGACATAACGCCGATTAGAACCTATAAAAAGGGAAGCATCATATTGAGAGAGGGGCAAACTCCCAAAGAATCCTTCTATTGTTTAAAAGGATGTGTCCGTCAATATTATGTTATTGATGGAGATGAACGAACCACATTCTTTTATACTGAGGGACACTCTATTTCATCCAACACCAAAATTCCTTCTAAACATTATTTAGCTTGTGTTGAAGAAACAACCGTAACTGTTTGTACAGCAGGATTAGAAAACGAATTGTATTCACGGTTCCCGAAATTGGAAACCATGTGCAGAATGAGCTTGGAAGACGAATTGGGTAATTATCAAGAAATGTTGGCTACCTACATCACCACCAGCCCTGAAGAAAGATACTTTAATTTAATGCGTGATCGTCCAGAATTATTGGTTCGTGTCCCACAATACCAATTGGCTAGCTACCTTGGAGTTAAACCCGAATCCCTCAGTAGAATCAGAAAAAGAATCTTGAATAAAAAATAGCCGTTGATCCTGTACTTTGTGCAAAAACACAATAACGAAGAAAAGCCAAAGTCAAGCGGCAATGATTAAAAGCTAAAAGCTTTATGGAAAAGTAATTACTTCTCCATAAAGAATTCTATTTCAAAATACTCAGTCATGTTGTGGTTCTTGCAAAGCGTAACATAGGAGTTTTCTTTTACTTCAATAATGTTGTATTCAGAATAGATTTCTTTCAATGCTTTTCCATTGTCATCGCTTTCGTACAATCTATACCTGCAATCAGAAAGCCATTCTATTTTATTGGTTATTTCCATGCCCTTCTCCAGCTTTTGAGTTTGTTCTTTTTTTGATCTTTTGAAATTATATTCTATCCCATCAGCGCCAACAAATCGGAAACTTCCAGTTTTAAATTTATTACATTCCTCCAAGTCATGGTCTTTCAAAAAATTGTCATTTTTGGCATTTTTGGCATCCTCCATTCTTTCAACTATTTCTTTTGCAATGTTCTCTCCCCACTCTGCTCCTATGGACATGGATTCGCTCATAATGATTGGAGTTTTTGAAATAAAGGCCTGACCAGAAGGAGTTTCATAAAATTCCAAAATGTCATCAATTTCTTTTTCAGTGAAATTCTCAACATAAACTGGGATTAGTTTTTGCAAGATTTCTTCATAGCCATTTTCGTTTATTTCTCTTTTCAATTCATCAAAAAACTCGTTCGGCAGAATATCTGAATAATACCCCCTTTGTTGTTCAATCATCTGGTTGATGACCAATTCAAAACTGGACTTTCCACCAGTAACTTCCATCATTCGATTAACCTTGTCCTCCATGCTTTCTTTTTGAGCATTTAGGCTAAAGCTTATTAACAAGGTGACAATAATGAGGCTAAAATATTTCATGGTTTTGTTTTTTTTAGAGGAATTTATAGAGTAAATGATGGTTTACACCAGGTTATTGTGATTATCGTGTCTGAAATTAATGATTCTATTTGAAACTTTTATCTAATTCAACCGCTTCTTTCAATAAATTCAAAATGGATTGCTCGTCTATTTCTTCGGCTGTTTTATAAATCTTATAAAAAATTTGTTTGTTGGTACCATGATCCAAGTAATTGTCTTTATCCTCTAAACGGTTTCCATACCAAAAGCCCAACAAAACACCTTCTTTTATTCCACCTCTGGGAATGCTTGATGGCCAAACAATGCAAATGCCTCTTTTACCACGAAAAAACGGCACATTGTAAGAAATTTTCTCTGAACAATATGAAGGAAGGTTCTCCAATATTATTTGACGAAGTACATCTACAATTATTCTTTCCTCTTCAGGGAGCATCTCAAATAATTGAGCCAGAGATTTTATTTTAAAACCAGGTTCAAATTTCATTTTATAATTTTGTCTCTATTTTTCAAGCAATTCTATTAAGGATTGCCTTTCTTTATTCAATACCAATTTTGTGACATCTGGCCGCGAATAATGCCCTGACGGATCAAAATTTTGGCGCTCTTCTAATACTTTATTGAAATCAATTTCAGCAGTGAAAACTCCCTCCTTCTCAAGAATGGGTTCTACTATCCATTGGCCATCAGGTCCTACTAGACAGGAACCACCATTAGCAATTAAATCAGGAGCATCGGCTACAATTTTATCCAAATGAGGCGTATCCGCTGGAAAATCATGGACACTCATTAATCCTGAAACGGAAACCACAAAAGATCGAGACTCCAGGGCAATGAACTTTGTGATTTCAAGGGTATTCTGCTTCGATCCCGGCCAAACGGCAATGTGAAGGTTTTCTCCTTGAGCATAAAGAGCAGTTCTCGCCAAAGGCATCCAGTTTTCCCAACAATTAAGTCCACCTAAGGAGAATTGTTTGAGGGAATGTACTTCTAATCCATGACCATCTCCATCAGACCAAGTCAATCGCTCTTCGAAGGTAGGTTTTAGCTTTCGATGAACAGATTTCACTAAACCCATTTCATCTATATAAACCAATGAGCAATAAAGACTATGCCCTCCCCTATTTGCCCCTCTTTCGATAATTCCCAAATAAATGGCCATTTTGTATTGCTTGGCCATCAAACAAATCTCCTCTAAATCACCCAATTCTATTTGAACTGCATTGCGAATATAGTGCGCATGAATTTCCTTTTGGACGGGAGAATTAAATTTAGCTCCATCGGTTAGGGAAAGCCAAAAAGGATAACCGGGTAGTATTCCTTCACCAAAAACCAAGAGCTCACATTTTTGATTTGCTGCATCGCTGATAAAAGTCTTAATTTTATTTATTGTGGCAGATTTATTGAGCCAAACAGGAGCCATTTGAGCGAAGCCAATCTTCAAAGTATTCATCATTTTTCTTGATTTTAAATGAGCCAATGATCAAGACTTTAGACTAAACATTTATAAGCAATAAATATTAACCTGAGTTCGATTTTGAACCTATTGATTATCAGGCAGTAGCAAAATTCACTATCCTGTTTTTATTGAAATTCCGGACATTTGTCATTTTAGCAGAGGAATTTGCTTAAATCCATTTAAAAAAAATGCTGTTTGAGCCTACTCAATTTAAATAATTCCAGTCATCAAATCTTTTAGAAAACTTAATATATTCTCAATAAAGCGAGTTTATTTTTTTTAGGATTTAAGTGAGTTTCGAAGCGTTAAGAAATGACGTAAGTCCTTGATTTTTCGTCATTTTTATCAAGAAAAATGACA
>CALBCY010000315.1 GCA_937927195.1 uncultured Chitinophagales bacterium | reverse complement strand
CTGGCTTCGCCTTGGCTTTTGGTACACTGGCTTCGCCTGGCTTTTGGTACGCTGGCTTCGCCTTGGCTTTTGGTACGCTGGCTTCGCCTGGCTTTTGGTACGCTGGCTTCGCCTGGCTTTTGGTACGGTCGCCTACTGTTTGGGACTCACTTGGGATTTTAAGTCGAAAGAGCCAAACTTCCTGTGCTTCAGGGACGCCAACAGAATCGGTTTATCTATTTTTGTTTATTTTCGTGAAATTCATTGATTGAATAAACCACTGTAATTCTAATTTAAAACCGAATACCGAATTACGAATACCGAAAAAACATGAAAAAAGTATACCATCTGTCCACCTGCAATACCTGTCAGCGCATTATGAAAGAAGTCGGCGTGGATGACTCTTTTGAACAACAGAATATTAAAACTGAAAAGATAAAAACGAAGGAATTGGAAGCGATGAAAAAGCTGTCCGGTTCTTACGAATCTCTTTTTAGCAGAAGGTCTATGAAATACCGATCAATGGGATTGGCTGAGAAAGAATTAACGGAGAAAGACTATAAAAGTCTGATCCTGGAAGAGTATACATTTTTGAAACGACCTGTTTTTATGATAGAGGATGAAATTTTCATTGGAAATACCAAGAAAGTGGTTGAGGCTTTGAAGGAGAAACTTTTGTAGGGTTTCCGGTATCAGATTTCCGGTTTCCGGCTTCCGAAAAAAAGCCAACAGCAACCGCCTAAAAACAAAACATGAACATAGAAGAAGCCAGAGAATATTGCCTAGCCAAGAAAGGGGTTACAGAAGGCCTGCCCTTTGGACCAGATGCGCTGGTATTTAAAGTGCTGGGTAAAATGTTCGCCACTTTGAGTATGGGTACAGATACACAAATGAATCTTAAATGTGATCCAGAAAAAGCAGAAGAGCTAAGAGCTCAATATCCCTACATCATTCCAGGCTATCATATGAATAAAAAGCATTGGAACACCGTCGTTTTTGAAGGAGCGACGGATGACAGACTGGTAGAAGAATTGATCGATCACTCCTACGATTTGGTGGTGGCGAAATTGAAAAAGGCGGACAGGGAAGCTTTGAAAGAGTTGGATTAAATAGTTCATGGGCTTAAACTGCAAAGTTAGCATGTTAAAAAAAGAGACCCAAATTTTAAAAATGATGAAATATTTTTTGAACATGTTTTTATTTTGCTTCCTCTGCAATCCATTGAATGCCCTAGACATTGAGGAGTCAAAAAACAAATCTGTGGTTCAAGAAAATTGGACTTCAACAATAAAGGTTATACCCAATCCTTCTAAACTTTTCACGATTATTAATTTTGAAAATAAAGAGGGAACGGAATATGAAATATTTGTTTGGGACATTAATGGGAAAGTAGTACATTATATACAAAACCAAAAAGGAGAAAGAGCATTGCTTCAGTGTGCAAGATTTGGCCTAGGAATTTACTTTTTTGAATTTAAACAAAACAGTCAGAGAAAGTATGTTGGAAAGTTGGTGATTGATTAGGCAAATAAAATAGAACAAAATAAATCCAAAGGCCAATGGCCAAAAGCCTATTATTAATCCATAATTCAAAAATGCCAATGGCTAAAGGCCAATGGCCAAAAGCCTAAACACCATGTGCGGAGTATTTGGACAAACAGAATTAAATTTCAGGAAAAGCCTCACCAAAATGTATTTGGCTGAGGGCTTGCAGGAATCCCCAATTAAAACTGGATTGGTTGAAGCAAACTATAATATTTGGACTGGTATGAATGCTGCTGTAATTGCCAGTGACAATCCTTCCGCCTTTCAGCGCTTTATGTTTGGGCTGACACCATTTTGGGCCAAGAAAAAAATGTACTTTTTCAATGCTCGATCTGAAGGGAAATTGAACAAGGAAAATGATGTAAACTATGAAGGGGAGAAAGGCATCTTCAGCATGCCATCATTCAGACATTGCATTAAAAGAAAGCGTTGCTTGATTCCTGTTGATCACTTTGTAGAAGGGACGGTCAAAAACAAATTAAGTGAGCCTTATATAATAAAACATCAAGAAAACGAGCCCTTCTTTCTGGCAGGAATTTGGGATGAATGGATTGATAAAACTACTGGTGAAATTCTTCGCAGCTTCTCCATCATCACTACTCCTGCTGCTAAACTTTTACAAAAGATTCCGCATCACAGATCTCCGCTGATTTTAAACATTGAATACATACCAGATTGGTTGAATCCCAATACTGATCTAAAAGTTATTGCTTCTTTTTTGAAAGCTGGCTCTACAAAAGAATTGATCGCCTACCCTATTTCAAGTGAGATAAAGAAAAGGGGAAACCGACCGGAACTTTTTGAGTATTTGGGTGATGGAATTGTAGAATGATTCTTTATCAATCTCATCGAAAACAGATAGATTTTACAGCAATTTCACTATTTAAGTCATTTAATTAATACTTAATACAATGTATTACAAGGAAAAACTCCTAGTAATATTGAAGCCAAAAAAAACATCTCCTTTGGTCCATTTTCCTGTTGTTTCAGTTATAAAAAACTTTTCGATCATTCCCCTTGAATTGCCAAAATGGAGTTGAAAAACATGTCCACCTGTATTTATATCAAATCCTATTGCAAGGCTATTGCGATAATCATTGTCAAGTTGTGAAGGCAATAGGTAATAGTACTCTGCATTGATACTTATTTTTTTGCTCAATTTTATTTTTGATGCGAATCCCAAGGAAAACACATCGTGATGATCCGTGCTTGTTGCAACCAAATTCCGATGAATCAATGAAGGCATAATTTGAAGGCTGAGTCTTTCTCCAAAACTTCGGGCAATCTGAAACTGAAAGGCATAAGTCAATCTACTGGTAAAATAATTTATTCTTGAGGTATCGGCCCATTTTTGTCCTTTTAAGCTGATACTGCTAAAAAAAGAAAGGGCCACAGGACTTGAATTTTTACCACTTTTTTGTTTGACTATAGCCGTCTTAAAATAGGCATCATAAGTTTTTTCAAAGGAGCTTCGTCCTATTCCCAAAGTAAGCCAGTTGGTCAGACCATAATCCAATCCCATTCGCAAGGTTGCTTGATCCAGACCAAACAATTCGTAAAAACCACCATTGAGTTTTCCGAAGCGGTGAGCAATTATAAATTTTAAATCATTTGCCTCATTGACCTCCACTGAATGCCCATTGACGATTCGGGTATCATAAAATATGCGTTCAATTTTGACAAGAGAATCTGTCTGGGCAAAAGCAATTGTCGGAAACAAATGCAGCCCAAACAAGAAGATAAAAACTTTAATTATTCTGTGCTCCATCGTCTATCCATTTTTCAATTTTAGCCAATTCACAATCAGTCAGCTTCGCAGCATTTTTTGGCATAGGAGAACAGCCAGACTGATGGTTCAAAACACAAAGTAATTCTCCATTGTCAACGTAATTTTTCAATCCATTATAGGGTTCCACCACTACATTTGCAAAGGCAGTTTCTAGACTGTGACATGGGAAACAGTGCTGATCTATAATGGGTAAAATATTCAAAGTATATTGAACCATCAAAGTATCACAATCTGCGATATTTTCTAAAACATCTTGGTAAAGCTCCTCCTCTATTTCATAATAGAGCTCTTCTTCCACATCATAATAACAAGAATTGAGCATAAGTACAGCGAAAAAAAAACTACATAATATTAAAAAAAATCGATTCATAGCCAGGCAATTTTAGTTATTGGGCGCTCCATCCTGGATCCAAAGTGCAATTTGATCAATTTCACAAAGAGGCAATTGATTGCCATTTAAGGGCATTGGAGTATATCCATTTTCATGGTTCACCGCTGCATATAACGACCCATCCAATGCCTTCGCTTGTATTTGAGAATAATTGCTTAAAGATATTCCGCCTTGAGGTGAATTGCCGCTGTGGCAACCCTCGCATTTCAGTTGAATAATCGGATGAATAGTATTGGAAAAGGTAACGTTCTCCAAATCACATTCCTCGCAAAAATTATTTTGTGCTCCTTGATTAATCCACTGACCTATCAATTGTATTTGATCCCAAGGCAAGGGATCATATGGAGGAGGGGGCATTCTTTTGTCCAAATCATCTTCTAGAAGGTCTTCATACACATCACTGTCATCGGCATCGAAAGGATCAATTTCACCACTCGCCATAACAGATTCATAAGAAATTAAAACAACACCATCTTGTGCGCTGGCTGCATTATGGCAACCACTAAATGCACAGTTTGATTGAAATATAGGAAGAATGGTGTTTTGAAAATAAACGGTATCTGGATCACAGGGGATTAGGGATATTGTGGTATCAACTGTGCCTGTTCCAGTGGTATCAACCGTTCCTGTTCCGGTTGTATCTATGGTCCCTACCCCTGTTGTGTCTGTTGTGCCGGTTGGAGGCATTCCATCTTGTATCCAAGTCTCGATAATAGCAATTGAACATGGAGATAACATTGCGCCTCCTTGTGGCATTGGGTTAAAACCAGGCTCATGTTCTATTGAACCCAACAATTGACCTGTCATCCCAACTTGAACAATTCCGGCATAGCTACTCAAATCCACTCCTCCCAGACTTGTTCCGTTTCCATGACAGGCAAAACAATTCTGTTCAAAAATGGATAAAACATCTTCTCCAAAATCGATGAATTCCAATCCGCAAGAATCAATTCCAAACATGGTATCAATAAGCATTGTATCAATAACCAGTGTATCCATTAGCATTGAATCTACCATCATGGTATCGCCCGGCATGGGGTTCACATCCATTGTATCATTCACTGTTGGGTCTGGTACATCGAAAGGCTCCAATGGTTCGTGCTTACAACTGTTGTGATAAATCAAAAATATAAAACAAAGCATTGTAAACTGAGAAATTTTTGCCAGGCGTCTCATTGAATTTATTTTTGCATTTATTTTTTCCAAATTTCTTAAAATAGCTGTTTCCAAATATTACAACTTATTAATATGGGCCAATTTTATCAAAAAAGGTTGCATACACATATAATTAATAGATATTGATTTAAAAACTAGACATTAAATGGATTGCCATTCAGTCTTATGGACAATTTTAGTAACAAGTATAAAGTACTAAGACATTTTGTTCCTTGTTTCAGATTAAAAAACTCTAGATTTTGACCTGTTACAATAGATGGCCCTAAAAATTATTTGCCAATAATGTTTATTGTTATTTTTTTTTGAGCCATTAAATGCTAAGTTCAAATCAAATCACTTCCAATTGATCACCACTTTATCCAATTTGATGCGCCTAGAAGCCAAAAAGCAGGAACTGATTGCAAGGGCAGAAGACATTTTGGTAGAAAAACGTTAATCGCTTATCTTTATTATAAACAATACAAACTCCCGATTCCTCTTTGGAATCGGGAGTTTTTTTGTTTAATGTAAATTGTATTTTGATCTATTCACCATTTCTTAGCAAAGGATATGCTTTTTATTTTACTAAGGCTTAAGGTTGCCCATGCAAGCTTGAATTGAACAATTTCTAATATATTTCATTACATATGAAATAATAACTCTCAATGGAACATCCGTATTTGATAACAGCAGGCTGCATATTGATCCACATTCTAATTTGGTTTGTCATCGGCCTTGTCAAGAAAAACAATGGCTTGATGGACATCGCCTGGGGATTGGGTTTCATGATACTCGCCATTGTCAATTTCATTTACTTTAAAAATTTCACCTGTCCCTCCCTCATAATGTTGTCCATGATTATAATTTGGGCGATCAGATTAAGCACTTATTTATTTATCAGAAATTGGAGTAAGCCTGAGGATTGGCGCTATGCAAAATGGAGATCGGAGTGGAAATATGTGAATTTAAGAGCCTTCTTTCAAGTATATTTTTTACAAGGCAGCATCATGTTTTTGATGTCTTTTCCGATTGTTCATACCATTGGGATTCAATATTTTACAGGATCAATCCCACAAACCAATTTCAGCATATGGAACATCGTTTTGGGTGTTGTCTTATTTCTAATAGGTTTTTACTTCGAGGCAGTTGGAGATCAGCAATTATTCAATTTCAAAAAAAATCCTGCTAATAAGGGCAAGGTGATGAACAAGGGACTTTGGAAATATACCAGACATCCGAATTACTTTGGAGAATTTGTGATGTGGTGGGGAATTTTCTTTGTAGCCTTATCCGGAGCAAGATGGTCTATTTCGATCATTTCACCTGTCCTCATTTCATTCTTGTTATTGAAAGTTTCTGGTGTAGCGATGTTGGAAAGGAAGTATTCTGACAATCCTGAATATGCCGCTTATCAAAAGAGGACTTCTACATTTTTTCCGAGGCCACCGAGGGAGATAAGTTGAAGCTGAAGTTTAAGAATTATAGATTGACTGATTATTAATTATTAATTCGGATGGTTTGTAAGTTTAAGCTGAAGTTGAAACATATGGTTTGTAAGTTTAAGAATAAGTTGAAACTGAAGATTAAGAATTATAGATTGACTGATTATTAATTATTAATTCGGATGGTTTGTAAGTTTAAGAATAAGTTAGGATAAATTGTCAAACAAGTTTGAGCAGCAAATAAAATAAAAGAGTCCCCTATCAGCCTTTGGCTGACAGGGGACTCTTAATACATTTTAGCGGTTATAAATCTAGCGATTTACAATCACTTTTTGCACTTCAATGATTTCACCGCTATTGTCTTGAATTCTGACAAAGTAGATGCCATCAGCAAAATTGCTTACATCAATTGACGCTTGCCTTTCACCAATGTTTTCCAGAACCAACATCGTCTGACCTACTTGATTGACGATGACTACATTCTTTCCAACTAGTTGTGCACTTGACAAGTTTAAGATTTTATGAACAGGATTCGGATAAATTTCCAATTGATCCCACTTGGAATTTTCTTCTGAATATCCTTCTGAATATCCATTGTGATCCTTTCTTGGATCATCTATCTCTTCGTAAATAATGCCGCCTCCACAATCAACTTCAACTTCTGCGAAGTAAACACAATTGCCATCCGGGCTCGTTACTGTAACATTGTAATAAGTAGAGGTATTTAAGTTACCTGATGTAACTGGCCAAGTTGAACCAGTGTTCCATTCATAGGTGTAACCTGCCGGGAATGGTTGCCCATTGCATTGGTTCACTACTAGTGGACCTTGGAAAAATGGTGGTTTACATATTGGACAGCAAGTATCTTCCGATTCAACAAATGTTGTTGAACTGTAATCAAAGGCTTTTCCTCCATTTCCTTCATTGCCTAATAATGCATCGCCTCCTTCTCCAAAGTACAATTTGCCCCCACATGGACTGTCATCTCTGACATAGCCTGCTACAAAGCCCTGATCATCTTGGGTCATATTGTTCTTCTTCGATGCGATCATTTGAGCCCATTTTGCTATTCCAATTGGATCTGAACAGTAAGTAATTTCTGCACATAGATTACAACAACAGGTAAGGGTGACTTCATCTATCATTGTACAACATTCTATACTGTTGTTCAATAACATATTTACCAATATGGTCAGTTCGAGATCTTCTTCACAATCACCATTGTAGATCAAGCAAATTGTATGGCTGTTTGGACCTGTAACTACTGGTATTTGGAATCCTCCACTTGTTATGGACCAACCTGGAGAGGAACCCGCTGCTGCAACATCCCACAAGGCACTTACTACTCCATTGTCTGGGCCCTGATAATTGAATGTATAGCTTACGCAGAACTCTTCTCCCGGCTCTACACATTCTGGATAGTTTCCTATTAAATCTGTATAACATTCACATGGTGGAATTTCTGTACAAACACGAGCATCACATATCAATGGATTTACAAAATCAATATCCAAACAGCAAATCGTTCCTGGTTCCAGATCGATCCCTGATATCGTTCCTGTTATTGTAATGAAATTACCCAGATCTGTCACGGTGGACGTCACCACTCCACCACAAGTTGACGTTATCACATGATCTTCAGCCATTCCCCCTGGATTGCCAACTGTTATTTCAAAATCATAAACCGTCTCCCCATTCTCATCTTCTCTGCATTCAATTGAATCCCAATTCGCAACTGGGGCGACTTGACAACAAGGTGGCAATGGTGTACAGGCCGTTATATCACAACATTGTTCATTTGCAAAATTAATGTCTACGCATAAATTTCCAGGGAAGGACAATCCTGTAACCAAACCGTTGATTATTAAGTCTCCGCCGTCGTTGCTTGTTCCAAATAGTGATGGATTGTTTCCATTGGTGCTAAGCGTGAAATTTTGACCACATTCCATTCCGCCGTCTATCCTTAGTGTATAAGTCCATGCCTGTTGACCTTGTAAGTAAATACACTCAATTTCATCAAAGGACCACGTGGGTGTTTCACAACAACATTCCAGTCTTATAATTTCATCAATTTCACATTTCACTCCTGGCAAGGCTCCATTCAAATGTATTTGTAGATCGGGGGCACATGGACCAGCAAAACTGAAGCAAAGTCTCCATTCATTTGCACCTTGATCGATGTTTACGCCACCATTCATATTTTGAGCCAATGCCAAAGTAAGACCTGGAGAAGTGTCGGCTAAGAAAGACCAATCTATCGGAACTTCCGGACCGCAATAATCAAATGTTACGGTCAAACAGTAGCTTTGTTGGGGCCTTATGCATTCCCACGGAGCTTCTGGTCTTATAACAAGATTGTTTAATTCACATGGGCAGTTGGGCACAGTGTGACAAATTTCTAAATCGCAGAACTCCTCACAAAATGGCGGAGGTACATTATTTGCAAAATCAATATTAAAGCAAATCTCATCTCCTGGGTTTACACCAGTTACTGTTCCCGAAATGAATATAGTTCCAAAAATTGTAAATGAATTGGTTACAATTGCTGTTCCGATATTACTGGTTAGTGTAAATTGACCATGGCATTGATCAGGATCTGAAACAAACAAAGTGAAATTGTATTCTTCCTCACAATCATCATCAAAATTGCAACTCATTCCACGAACTCCTCCTGTTGTTTCGACACAATCATCACAAGGCAATACTTCAAACTTTAAGGTATCGGTCAATAAACAATCGTCTGTTTTACTGAATGAATATTCTAGGCAATAAAGTCCTGGTTCCTGTGCTGTAATGATCGGGTTTATAGCATTTGGTGAAGGGTCAAAACTGATGGGTAAATTACCATCCAATTGGGTC
>CALBCY010000314.1 GCA_937927195.1 uncultured Chitinophagales bacterium | reverse complement strand
GGATCCGAATATTTTGATACTATTTACTTGACATTTTTCTTGATAAAAATGACGAAAAATCAAGGACTTACGTCATTTCTTAACGCTTCGAAACTCACTTAAATCCTAAAAAAAATAAACTCGCTTTATTGAGAATTTATTAAGTTTTCGAAAAGATTTGATGACCGGAGTTATTTAAATTGAGTAGGCTCAAACAGCATTTTTTTTAAACGGATTTAAGCAAGTTCCTCTGCTAAAATGACAAATGTCCAGAATTTCAATCAAATCAAAAAAATAAATTTTGCTACTGCCTGATAATTAATAGGTTCAAAATAGAACTCAGTTTAATAATCTGAGTTCTATTATGAAGTTCAATATAAATCAATTTGTAAAATGAAAATTAATCAAAATATTTTAAATTGAATTTTCATTAAAATAGTTAGTCAGAACCAGAAAGAGTTGTCTCTTATCGCTCGTACTTTTGCTTGATCGCTTGGCGAACCGTCAAAAGTACCAAAATCAATGGGGTCGCCCGACGGGACTTAGGTCATTTTTTAACATGAAAGAACCTCCTTAAATCCTAAAAAAAATAAACTCGCTAATGAAGTATATTTTTTCGTTTGATTAGTTACTAAAGGAAAGAAAAATTAATTTCAGTGGAGCTCAAACAGGATTCCGAAAGTCGGCCCAGTTTCCTTAACGGATTTAAGGAAGTTCTTTCACTAATTAATAGCAAAAAAAGTTCGTAAATGAAATTTTATCCTCTGATATCATTTCTGATTCTACTCATTTCATGCGGTGAAGAAAAGACTGCTTCTCAACAAAAAATTGAGCAATTAAATCAGGAAATTATTGAATCGGCTTTTCAAAGCATTCTTGATTCAGCAAAGGTTGAAGGCGCCATTTTGATTTATGATTTGAAAGAAAATACTTTCAAAAAGATGATGATCATAAAATAAAAAACTGCTGCGAACTACTTTCAGACTACTGCCATAAAGCAGCCTAGGATCTTAGGATGAAAATATGATCATAGTCAACAGTCAATGGAGTTAAAAAAAAACATCAACGGTAGCTATGATCACAGACACTAAAATTTCCTTTTTAAGAAAATCAATGATTTATAATTATCAATTTAAAAAGAAAGTCAATTCCTTGTTTTCGAACAAACAATCGCCTTCCATTATTATTATTATTATTATTATCGCCGAACTCAATTTTAATTGAAACGGCTATTAACTCAGCCTTTGGTCATAAGACTAAAAGAAAGCAGTTTGTAGATTTGCATTAAAATTGTCAAGCACTCAAATTTGATTGATTATTTGTGTTCGAGTATTTAAAAATATTCAACTCCAAAAGAACCATTCGTAACATAAACTGTATCTACTGCAGTTCCAAAACTATATTCAACAGCAGAAAATTCAAAAGTACCAGAAAGTTCTGATTGAGCAGTGTTATTGGAAGAAATGGTCATTGAACCAGTTTCAGTTGTAAACTCACCATCAAACAGTTTTGCGTATCTCGCACTAAAACCAGGATTGTCAAATAAGTTATAAGTACCAGCTTCAATACCACTTGGCAAAACAAAGAATAATTGTCTTTCCTGACTTTGATCAGACTGAAATTCCAGCGTTGTTGAATTGTCAAATCCACTTACTAAATTGGCTGCAAATGGAACTCCATTGATGTTACAAGTTATGTGTTCTGAAAAAGCAAGATTGCAAGGATCACATGAGCCACCACAATCAATCCCCGTTTCATCACCATTTTGAATTCCGTCGCTGCAATTGGCTGTGGAACAACCAGCACAAGAACCACCGCAGTCAATCCCCGTTTCATCACCATTCTGGATTCCGTCGCTGCAATCAGAACCAATACAAGGATTGCAAGAACCACCACAATCAATGCCTGTTTCACCACCATTCTGGACGCCGTCGCCACAAGTAGAACCAACACAAGGATCGCAAGAACCACCACAATCAATGCCTGTTTCGTCTCCGTTCATAAGGCCGTCGCTGCAATCGGAAACCACGCAAAGATCACAAGAACCACCGCAATCAACTCCAGTTTCGTCTTGATTTTGAATGCCATCCGTGCAGGAAGGACAAGCAAGGCATACTCCACCACAATCAACTCCAGTTTCATCTTGGTTTAATATTCCATCTGTACAGGTGGGATTTGGATCAATGGGATCATCGGAACCACAAGAAGTGAACATTATAGTTGCAGTGAAAAAGAGGGCTAAGAATAAGATGAAGTTTTTTATTTTATTCATTTGATATTGATTTTAAAAAAAATGCTCTGAGCTAAAATATACAAATCATGTAATTGGGAAAGAGAACCACAAAGAAGAAGGTTGTTCCACTTGATAACCTTTCAAAATTGCTTCTGTTTCATCGAAATACATAAAATGCAAAGTAACGACTTTTGAATAAGTTCTTGGAGTAAAAAATGTTAATAGACAAATATATTTTAGGATTATTTAATCATCTGAACAATGAAAGGTCGCTCCAGATTGTAGTTGGAGAATGCGCCTTGTAAATGGAGGCATTATTATTGAGTAGTATAGTTTAATCCTCCCTTGTTTGAATGGTAGAAAGAATTATAACACTTCAATAAAAAATCATATTTTAGACTTTTAATGGCAAAAATAATAATTGGGATGTTTTGGGATGTTTTGGGATGTTTTTGGTGGAATGCCAATTCGAACATTCTTTAAACATTTTGTTAAATGATAGCATGTTGGAGTGAAAAGATGAATAAGAATGAATTACAAAATAATTACGGACAAAGAAAAGTTGCTAGACTTTATTGAATGGCTGCCAGATTTAGAGGACAATGAGAAATTTTACTGTAGTCTATTTGCTAGAAAAAAATATTGCTCAGACCTACTTCATTCAAATGACAAATCACAGCTAAAGAGGTTCTTGTCGAACAAGGAAAGACTGTACGAAAAAATAAAGCAACTCGAAGTTGAAATTGGGGCGTACAAGTTAAAGAGCATAGATGCCCCACAAGCATCTCTGGCTTTGTACATAAACCCGAATCCTAGAGACTTGAAAAGAGCAACTTACGATGGCATAATTAAGCTGGCAGAACTCTTGAAAAATGGAAATTCGAATTACAACCCTCATGCTGAATTGATGAGTTGTATTCAAAAAAGTAAAAGCAGGAATATCTATTTAGACTTTGATATCGACACGAAAGATTTCAAGCTAAAAGAACTCAAAAATTACATCAATGAATCTTGTTTGCAAATACTTGAAACCAGGGGAGGCTATCATGTTTTAGTCAAACTTAATGAGGTTGAAGCAAAATATAAAAAAACATTTTACAATAAAATAGTAGCGCTTGGTGTCGATCAAACAGGAGACCAGTTATTGCCAATTCCCGGATGTGTTCAGGGAGGCTTTACTCCTCATTTTATTGATCTCAGTTAGTTCTTTAATCGCTAATGAAATTTCAAGCAAACTAAATTTTTGACAATGAAAAAATCTTCCTTTAAAAGCAAGATTATTGAGCGAAATTATAGCCATCTGAATGAAGAACAAAAGGGGATTGTTTCCATTGTGTTTGACGTAACTATAATGCTGAGCCTCGTCTTGTCAATATGGGTAACAGGCTGCTGCTTATTAGGCATTCCAGAAATGGTTCTTATAGATGGTATCGGTCTTCTTATGTGTCTTGCTTTGCTTTTAGGCATCTATTTCTTTGGTATTTCTTTCTTTGTATCTCGCTTTGTGTTAGTTTTTGCATCATTTTTGGTTACCGTGATCCCTGTTCTTTTTTACGGCTTAGAATCTCTCTTTACTTTGCATTTGGTGATTTTGCCAATGTCAGGAATCTTGATGTTTTCAAGAGACGAAAAATCAACATTAATAAAATACATGATCGGTTTCTTTTCCTTTTGTGTTGCGCTCATTGTATGGGATTTTTATCAAGGTGCAATTTTCCACTTGTCTCGAGAACAAAGTCGACTTATTAATATTTTGATTGCTGTGGGAGGAATCGGAATTTCATTTTACTATACACTTTATTATTTCAATGAAAATACCAAGTATAAAAATTTGATAACATTTGAAAGAGAAAAATCTGATCGCTTATTGTCGAGTCTTTTTCCTCAGACCATCGTTGAACAGTTGCGAGAAAGTAATCAATCTGTTGCAGAAAGTTTTGATAGTGTTACAGTCATATTTATTGACATTGTTGGATTTACTGAATTGTCAAGTTCGATAAATCCGGCCAAATTGGTACAGATATTAGACGCTATTTTTAGTGAGTTTGATAAACTTGTTGACAAGTATGAAATTGAAAAAATAAAAACGATCGGAGATGCTTATATGGCTGTTTGCGGTTTGCCAAATCCTGATGAAAAGCATTGTCAAAAAGTTGCAGAATTGGCTTTGGAAATAAATGAATTGGTTTCAAAAAAAATCTTTGAAAATTATCAGTTAAAAGTTCGGATTGGTATTCACACTGGTAGGGTGGTTGCTGGTGTAATCGGCAACAAGAAGTTTTCTTATGATTTGTGGGGTGATACTGTTAATATCGCAAGCAGGTTTGAATCTGCCGGACAGCCTGAAAAAATTCACATTACCGAAGTGGTTAAAAATGTATTGGGAAGTTCCTATGTATATCAAGATTGCGGTGAAATAAAAATAAAGGGGAAAGGAATGATGAAATCTTTTTATCTTCAAAGCAAAGTGATAAATTGAGGTCAATTATTTTTGAGATTGTTTTGTCCATATTCTAGAAATAAATACTTTAATATTTTTCAAATGTTACCAATGGGATTGTTAATTAGGTGAAATGAAAACATGGCAGCATAGCATATACAATCTTTCCAAATGGCTTTTCATTGGTAAACCCAGCGCCAAGTTAGCCCAATTGGCTTTCTTGTGCTTGCTGTTCTTTTTTGCGGCTTGCACTTCAAAAGAACCGGCTTCGTCAACCGCGGCTGAAAAAAAAGGAAAAGCCAAAAGTAAGTCAATCTTCGCAAGCATCGATACGACTTTAAGTCCTGCCTTGATCGCACTCCATATTGAAAATCCTAAAATCATAGAAGATTCAAATAAAGAAGTTGCGATCCTCCGGGATTTAATAATGCAGGCTGAAATTTTGGCTGATGAAATTCCATACCAAAAAGAAGAAATCGTCAAACTATTGGAACAAACAGACAGTTTGATCAAGAGTCTGGATTATGAATTATCCAGTAATTATTCTGGCATGGCTTTGTCTTTGAAATTTAGAAAATTTGATTGCGATATTTTGTCCTTTCTTTATTTGAGCATCGCAGAACAGAAGAGTTGGCCGTTACACGCGGTTTATTCCCCTGGCCATATGTCCCTTGTTTGGAAAAGTTTAGAAGAAGATTTTTATTGGGAAACCACCTCTGGTGAACTGAAATCCAAAAAATTTTATTTGAATAAAAACAAGCTGAGCGAAAAAGATTTGGATCGATCAATTTTATTGAAACCCTTATCAAAAAAACAGTTAACTGCTTTGTGGCAATACAATATTGCCAAAGCCAAATTTGAAAAAGGAAAATCTAATGAGGCATTGAAAAATTTGTATAAGTCCATTGAGATTGAGAGCGATTGGTATGAGCCCTATTATTTAATGGCTAAAATCTTTGAAAGAAATGCAGATTTTGAAAGAGGAGAGGAAGCCTATAAAATGGCTTATTTACTATTACCAAGCTATCCTAAAATGCTTCACGATTTTAAAAAATTTTACAAAGACATAGGCTGCCTCGAAGAATTACAAGAACTTGAGAATGGGACATATAGCCCTTGATTTTTGTTCTTGAACTTTGTGAATTAAGATCATTTCCTTATTTTGCTTGATATATTAATTCACTATTATCAGGAACAAAAATTATTGTTGTTAGATTTTCATAGATATCAGTATTGTAATAGCTTGAAGCTCTATTGTTTAGCGTATTATTTTATTGCTAGCGTTTAGGAGTTTATCTATGAGGAAACGAGCCGCAGAGTTCATGAAACAATTATTAAGTATGAAAAACGTAGATTTAAGAGTATTTTTTGCGCTATTTGCCTTTAGTTTATTTGCCACCATGTCCTGCGACAAAGATGAGGATGATCCCGATCCAATGGACATGCCTATTGATACAATGATGGTCGATACAATGATGATCGATACAATGATGAATGATACAATGGTGGTCGATACAATGGTGATTGATACAGTGGTTACTTATCATTCATGGAATTTTACTCCAGAAGATTATTCGCAGGATGCTGTTCAAGAAGCATTGATTTTAATGGAAAACCGCGATACAATAAACTTTGCTGCTGGAACTTACGAGTTTGTCAGTGGACTTTCATTGTTGGATAAAGATTCCGTTGTAATTATCGGTGCTGGAATGGGAGAAACAGTTTTAGATTTTACCAACCAAACCGATGGTGCGGAAGGAATTAAAATTACCAGTGATTATTTTATCGTTGCTAATTTGACGGTTATGAATACCGTTGGAGATGCGATAAAAATTACTGATTCAGAGCACATTACCTTCTGGCAAGTCGAAACTACATGGCCAGGAGAAGCATCTGAGGACAATGGCGCTTATGGTCTTTATCCAGTTCAATGCAGTCATGTTTTGATTGATGGATGTGTGGCTTATGGAGCATCTGATGCAGGAATTTATGTCGGCCAAAGTGAATATGTGATTGTAAGAAATTGTACAGCTGAGCAAAATGTTGCGGGTATAGAAATTGAAAATACCAAATTTGCAGATGTCTACGATAATGTCTGTACCAATAATACGGGTGGTTTATTGATTTTTGATTTGCCTGGTCTTCCTGCAGGTCAGGGTTCTGATTGTCGTGTTTTTAACAACACTATTTCGGAAAATAACTTTAAAAACTTTGCTTCTGAAGGAAACATTGTGGCTTCAGTTCCTCCAGGAACAGGTATTTTTGCAATGGCTTCTGAAAGAGTAGAGATTTTCAATAATGACTTCATCAATAACAATATAATGGGATTGGGATTGGTCAACTACGAGGTCTTGAGTTTTTTAAATGGAATTACCTATGATGATCCGGATTATATTTCTTATCCACGTGCAATTTATGTTCATGACAATAATTTTTCTAGGACTAATGAATGTCCGACAGAGTTGAATTCTGTAGGTTTGATTTTGCAAAGCTTGTTTGATGACTGTGAAATATCAGATATTTTGTATGACGGAATCGTTCCTCCAGGTGAATTGGGACCAGATGAAAAATTGTGTGTGATCAATAATGCAAATGCTGGACTTGCTGATACACAATTGGGAGAATTCCCTGGTGGCCCACCGCCAATAATTAATCCTTGGGATGATTATGATTGTGAAGGTGATGTTTTGCCTGTTGTTGAAATAGACGTACCAATGCTATAAATAAGCATTCATATGGTGTATTCACCTTTTGTTTAAAGCAAAAGGGCAATTAGGTTGCCTGTTGTTTAAAATGAAAATTAATTTTTATCAATTAATGGCGGATGAAAGAAATAAATTTCTTCCATTCGCCATTTTCTATTAACTTAAGATTTTACGAATCATGAGTTACGAAAACCTGCTTGTATGAAATCTCGCGTTATAGGATTGTTTTTTCTTTGTTTGTTTATAATCCATGCCTGCAGTGACGATCCTGATCCAATGGAAATGCCTATGCCAATGGTGGTGGACAGCCTCAACATTGATATTTCGACTGTCCCTTATGATAGCCTAAGTTCTTATGGATTTTTTGAGGGTGAAATGAATCTTCTTCAGCCTCATTCACGCTTGATTCCTTATGATCTGAACACGAGCCTTTTTTCTAATTATGCATTGAAACAACGTTTTGCCTATATTCCACATGGCGAGAAAATTGAATACCATAGCGATGCTCAGGAAACCTTGAAATTTCCAGATGGATCCATAATCATAAAGACCTTTTATTACCAAACTGATTTTTCTCAGCCTGAACTTGGCAGGAGAATTTTAGAAACTAGACTTTTATTCAAAGTGGATGGTGAATGGGAATCGGCTGGATACATTTGGAATGAGGAGCAAACGGAAGCGACGAAAACTATTGTGGGAAGACAAGTAGAAGTAGATTGGATTCATTACGATGGTTCAGAGCGAAATACTTTGTATAAAATACCAAACAAAAACGATTGCAAAGGCTGCCATGAATTGGGAGAAGATTTGGTTTTGATTGGTCCAAAAGCAAGAAATTTGAACAAACAATTTCAATATGCAAGCGGGGCTTTTAATCAACTGACCATGTGGGAAAGCTTGGGTGTCTTAGAATCGTTGCCAGCTATGTCTGAAGTTCCCAAGGTGGCAACCGAAGGAGATCTCTCAGCCTCTTTAAATGATCGAGCAAGGGCATATTTAGATATTAATTGTGCGCATTGCCACAATGCAAACGGCCCTGCCAATAATACTGGCTTGAACCTCGATGTTTTTGAAACGGATTCCACGAGTCTTGGTTTTTGTAAAACTCCTGTCGCTGCCGGTGGAGGGAGTGGGGGACTGCAATACGGAATTAGTCCGGGAGAGCCCGATAATTCTATTATGATCTACCGATTAAACTCTCTTGCACCCGATGAATCAATGCCTGAATTGAGCCGCTCTGTCGTCCACGAAGAAGGGATGCAATTGCTGCGAGATTGGATAGAAAGTGTCACCACTGATTGTAACTAAATATTTGAAACGAAGCAAAACTGCTTAATTTGGGGGTGTAATTAATGAAAAATACTTTTGATCAAAGACTGAGTCCACACAACAGCAGTCCTTTCGACCGAAAGGGAGAAAACTTGTTGGAATCAGAATGGAAGGTCTAAGATGAATTTCATGCTACCAATAAGAAGATTTCTCCTGCGTCGAAATTGACAAGTGAGGTTAAATCAATCCTTCCAAATAGCTTAAAACCTGTTTCAAAGCAGAATCTTTCGACTTGTTCAAATTGAAAGAGAGCAAGAATTTTACATGTTCTATTTCAGCGCTGATTTTCTTTCGGCTTTGATTGTTGTTTAAAACCACCCCGTACAGCTCCTGTATTTTATTCCCTAATTCTTCGGCTCCTTTCCATTGTAAAAGTAGCAGGCAGAATTGAATATTGATTGGAGCCATGTCTTCATTGTACAATCTGTTGCTTGGCTTGCGACCTTCCCATTCACGTTCGTAATTTTGCAAAGCCTTTATAAGTTTGATGTCTTTTCCTGTTTTGGGATCAGTGAAAGTTGGCAATTGTTCTGTAACTTTCAGATGTTTTAAAAGGTACACAGATGTGATGTAATTGCACAGTGGGAAAATAAATTCTTTGCTCAACCTGAAATTGCTTTTTTTATAGGCTTCCAAATAAAAATTCTTCATGTTTTTTAAATGGCTAATTTGAGCATCTTCAGTTGAGACTTGCGCTGCTCTTTTATAGGCATTCCCCATTATGATCAGTCGCTCTTGAGTTTTGCCAATCTGAAGAATTTCCTTTGCACGATTGAGCAATTTGTTGATTTCAATTTCTGTTACTGGTTCTGTTGAGTTAACTAATTTTTTCGAAAGAAGATTGATATAAGATTCTAAGGCTTTGACAGAAAATTCGGCTTTTTCCCAATCAAGCAATGATTCATATTTATCCAAAGCCTGATCGAAAAGGTTTAACTCGGAAAAGATTTTGGCTTGTTTTTCTACTATGACGGAATCCATCAAATTGTTCCGCTCAACATTGTCGATGATGTTTTCAAGCTTTTCAATTTGGGCAGGTTCCAACTTTGTTGATTGTTCAATCTCCGAGAACAAATTGTCAAGATCAATGTAAGCTTGGTTTTTTATAACATACTCTTCTGTTTTATAGCCTACGGACTTTTTTACCATTTGATAAAATTGATCTCCATAGCATTGATAAGCTCCCCAAGTATTTGTATTTGAGAATTGAAAGGCAGCTTTTCTTGCCAGTTGTACGGCTTTCCCAAATTCATGACCAATCATCATATTGTTATAAAAGACTTGGGCAAACTCATTTGCAGTGGCATCGTCAATGGCCCAGCCAGTCATTACAACGGCTTTGACTCCAATTCGGATTAACTGAACACCGATATTGGCTGCTAGTTTGTATCGATTGGTGAAATACTTTTCATCCGTGGCATTTATTTTACCGGAATAACAACAGTTGATGAAAACAAATTCGGGGATGTCACTCAATTGTTCAAACATTCCAGCATCCAAGATCATTCCATCTCCAATGGCAATTCCAATTTTTCTGTTTTTATTCTTTTCGCCCGTGATAGGATTAAACTCAGGTTCGTACAATCCATGTCCTGCAAAATGCATGATCTTGGATTTGGTATTGTAAAATTCTTTTAAGATTTCAGCAGAGTTACTTCCAAGTAAAAGTTGGCTTGTAAAGTCATTTTGTTCAAGTGATTGTTGGATTCCTCTGGCTTCTGTTTGAGCGGCAGGCAATTGTGAAAGCCCAACAACATTGTAAATGGGATCCCCAACAATAAAGGCATGTTTGTTTTTGGTTCGATTGGGGTTCTCGCGATAATCTTCAGCATACAATTGTCTAATCAGTCCTGAATTTACAAAGGTCGGATCTTCTCCAAAATTGAAATCATGGAACATTTCCCAAGGAAACTCAGCAGAACGATTGTCGAGTTTCCAAAGGATGTTGTTTTGGTTTCTAATGATTTCTTTGAAATTGTTGGGGATTAAAATTTCAAAAATTGCTTTTGATAACTTTTTATCCCATTTGGTACTTTCTTCTATTTCATTCAATAAAATTTCAACCTGTTTGATTCCATTGTAATGAGTTTTTTCTTCGATTCGTGCAAGCCCTGAAGAGGAAGTGAAATTCAATCCTGCGATGCCTTCATTTTCCGATTGGATAAACTTAGTACTGAAATTGTGCCACCAACTTTGGGTCGTATCGGTTGGTTGTTTCTTTCTTGATCCGTATTTTTTAGCAATTCCAGGATGACTAAATCTGATGCTTAGACCCTTATTGGATTTAATGAAATTGGAAAGTCGGTAATAAGTAATTTGACTTAACTCTTCATAATAATCTATGAATTCCAGGTTTTGAATTGGTTTTAGTTCACTGCCCAAATTGTTGATTATTTGATTGGCATTGCTGATTCCCGTTATTATTCCCCTGATGGAATCTTCAATCTGCAACATTCCATAGCCGCTACCAACGAGCAGTGAAGTTATACCTGTTGCGTAATGTTGAGCATCTTCAGTGCTGTAGTTGTCTCTCATAAAGATGGCATATCGGAGAATGGCATTTTGAACAGACTTGGAAAGTTTGTATGAAGTTAAATTGCCCACCTCTCCCAATCCGATAATAATGGCACCTTTGGGATTTGTTCTAAGGTTAAATACAACTTCGCTTTCACCAACTTTGCCTGGGTAATAGCCAATTCTATGCCGCTCAGTCAAGCGTCCATTCAAACAATAATCTATGGCTTTCTCGGCACTGACAATCCCATCTTTATTGAAGTGCCCTACAAGTACAGGATATTCCGATACTTTTAAATGTCCGTTAGTTACGCCTACTGAAATACTTATTTTACCATCAACTGGTTGGTAGGCTTGTGGATTGATGCCAAAAATCTGATCAATTAACTGTTCAGGTTTGTTTGAAATAACATAATCATCATAGACTTCCCTGGTTAATTTTTTGCTTCGAACAAGTGCTGGATTCTTTGAAATTTGATTGGTGTTTCCATCGTTTAAAATTTCTGAAATTCCTTTGAAAAGTTTTTCATCATTGGCCAATTCCCCATGCACAGTCAAAGCGTAGAAGGTGTTTTTTTTCGGCAATTCTCTTGGTATGCCCATTTCCCAGGTTACACTGCCATCTCCTTCTTGAGTTCCCAGATAGATCAAATGCTTTTGGAAAAAGCGCGTTTCTATTTTGAAATCGAAGGGGGTGATTTTGTCCTGCCCAGCAATATAGAAACAGTTTTTGCTAAGGTCAAAATCTTTGTGTTGAATAATGAATTTATACTTTTCAAAGTTCTCTAATTGTTTCTTAAACTTGGCATTTACCTTTTGTACGCCAGCTACATTCTTGACTTTTTTCCAAAAGCTTTCACTTTCAATTTCATTGTTGTCAATCGGAAGCAATTGAAACAGTCCTTCATAATTGTTGAACACATCCATCAATGCAGATTTACTATTTTCCAAATCCAGATTGGAAAGTAAATTTACCATGGACGATTGTCCAGTGAAAACCTGCATGACGCCATAAGAACCATACCAAGGAGTACCGAGCATTAAGAAACGGCTGTCTTTCTTTTGAATGAATTTTTTCCAATCGGTTGGGAAATCCAAAATCACTTGTCGCACCAATAAGCCTCCCATGGAATGTGCGATGATTTTTATTGGTTGATTGTGGCGAGCGAGGTCCTTTAATTTTTCATTTAGTTGTTCAGCTGCTATGGCCAAACTTTTACGCCAATCGTAAGCAAAAGTTAAGACATCGTAATTTTGCTTGAGATGCAGCAGCAACTTTGAATAATATTTACCAACCAAAGATTTGGCTTTTATATTGGAGTTGTCATCTGTTTTGTCATTGTATTTTAGCTTGCTCCTAATTTTTCCTTTGTGAATGGCTTCTAAGTTGAGCCATATTTTTTCGTCTCCAGCATAAAGGTTGGAACCCATAATTCCTGGGATTAAAATTGCAATGGGTCTGTTTCCTGAAATGTTATCAGAATGTGCTTCGCCGTATGAAATAGATTTTAAGATAATCCCTCTATCTGAAACCTCTTGATGGACAATTTTGAAACCTGCAGGAACTTCGTCCTCCTTGGCCAATAGTGCTTTCTGGATGGCCTGTCGAGAATCTTGATTTTTGAAATAGTTGAAATGACTGGTGTTGTCGTGGCTGGATGAAAATATCTTGGGAGCCTTTGTTCGTCTTACTCCTTTGGACATTCTCTGTGTATCGACGATGAAATCATTGGCCTGCCAGTAAAACAAGTTGCTTAGAATAACAGCCATTGATTTGGCTGGATTTGGACCCAAGACAACTGATCCGTCAATGATGAACAATTCACTTTCCGAATGGTTTTCCGGGTTGTTGAGAATTTTCTGAAAAACAGATTCTGGGGTCATTGCCCAAAGTCCCGGAATGGATTGAGGATTTTGTTTTTGATTGAGAACTTCTAAAAGAAAGGATTTTATTTCACTGTAAACAACATTTCCCTTTGAACCAAATGCTAGACCAACACTGTGCAAAATTGCATTGAGAAAATGATCTAGTCTTCTGGACAACAGGGTGGTTCCACTAGCTGGGCAAGCCACCCGAATGATTTTATTAATGCTCAAGTTTTTCTTTCGGGCAATTTTGTTAATGGTCAGCATAATCAAATGAGTCAACTCATCTTCCTTGGCCATTAATTTTAATTCCTGATCTGAGAAACCAACCACTTCATTGCGTCTGTCACATTTTGCTAAAATATCTGCTACAATTCCTCCCCTTGAACTGCTTAAAATATCAAGCTGGGAATTGTCCTTTATTTTTTTGATGAGATCAAGGGCATTTTCCATCGGACTAACAGACAGGCTGTAATGGTCATAAGCCCAAATTCCACCATTGTAATTTTCATAAATGCTGTTCCAGACTTCTTTCTTTTCTGATATTAATCCTTCAAAAGATCTTTTTGTACTTGAGAATGCTCCATGGATGATTAAAAGCTGCTTGCCTTCTTTGGGAGCGTATGTTGATTTGTTGTTAAATTCTAATGAAGCATTTACCTGAAAAAGACCAGGTTCAGGCATTAGTTTTTTATCGAAATGTTTGGCTAGTAAAAGAGCAGATTCCTGAGCTAGTTTTTCCTTTACTTTAGAAAGAGATTTAGGGCGAAAAAGATTAAAGAATTTTATTAAAATTTTTCTGACAAGTCCATCTCTGTTGTTGTCTGGAATTTCAATGTGTTCTGGAAAATGATAAGCATTGTCAGAGCGAGAGGCCATGTTTTGATCTCCAAAAATTTCATGAACATCATTTATATTACCAAGCCATTCGGTGTCATCCTCAAAGACTATGTGGGCAATGTCATTGGTCTTGTGATTTAACTTTATCTTTTGATTGGTACTTCTTTGTCGTGAAATTTTTACCGAAAGAATGGTTTCGAAAAAACTGAATTCAGTTTGATGATTTTGAATTTGTCCTTCATCAGAAGGGATTCCTGAGATGTATAGGTTTTTCATACTTGTGTTGTTGCTTAATAATTGGAAAGCCTTGTGCTTTACAATTACAACACAAAATAATCAAATAGTCTATATTATACTAACCTAAAGGTGGTTTGGGAATCAAGACACATGTCGAACTCGATCATAAATATGTGGAATGGCCTAAATCAAAGGATTGGTTCCTAGATGAAATGTAATTTTGATGGCTAATCAAGATTGGGCTAGAAAATAAAATACATTTCATTGTTAGGAATTGTTGCTGAAAGAATACACGAAACGATTGTTTGTAGCAAGATTAAAAGATCGGTAGGCCAGGAGGCCTAAATTTATATCCGCCTACTACAAATTTTCAATTATGTTCTAGCGAATATGGCAATGATTTTCTGGTTTATTTCAGTGGTTCCAAATTACTTCTTCTTCCCAATTCTTTGGCTGAGAAAATGGGAGGTTGAATTTCATAATTCAGATTTCTTTCCTTTTTGGTTTTACAAAACTCTAAGGCCAACTTTGTGAATTCAGTTTGAAAAGCGCCCAACTGGTGTTTGCCGTAGAGGGTGTGTCCTGCCTCATATCTTTGCTCAACGTACTCTTCAATGGTGGTTGTGTATCCTGCATATTCGTTTGCATAGGATGAAATAAATACCTCGTCTATCCCATCTGTTTTGAGAACATCCAAGATGGTTTTTTGTAATCGGTTGTAAGCAATGGTTGTTATTTCGGTTGGAATTCCAGCTATGGCAATATTTCCGATTCTAACTATTTGAATTGGTAAAATCTCTGGCAAAATACTGTGCTCATTTAAGGCTTCTAATTTTAATTGTCGAGTTACTTCTTTAATGCTTGGGTCCATCGAAGCGATGCTATCGTAGAAGAATCGCGGAAAAACTTTCTTAGTGTAATTTTCATATTTTAGTCCGAATGTGCTTTTCTCACTTCCATTGATTACAATCTTTTTTGGCTCTTGGCTTTGGTATAAAGCTTTGCGCTTTAACCTGGTTTCAGATTTCAGAAAGGGAGAACGCAAGTAAAATACAGATTTGTTAACCAACGCAAAACTTGACAACAATAAACGATTGAAATTGCCATCGTGCCATGAGAAGCTGCCTGACAAAAAGGGCGCACCCCAACAAGGCGAAGTTGTTTTGGCATCTTCAAAACCATTGGCATACTTTTTATCTACCTTGACATTAGTCAAATCAACGTAAATTAGTTCAAAATCTATTTCACCCTGAACAGTTATTCCTTCGTTTAAAGCTTGGATTTTCAATGCTTTCTCTGCTTGAATTTTGCCATTCCATTTGGCTTGCTTTAAACTTGATTTGTGACAGTCATAGTGTGGATCATCCAAAATGGTTTGCATTTCTTTTTCAAAGGATTTGGGATTGTGTAAATCTGTGGTCATTACATCCCCAGCAGAACTTTGAGCAAAAATCGCTATGTCATTTTCTTTCATTTTATCCTCTGCAAAGGAAGCAGCATAACCTTTACTCGCTCCATCAATAAAATTGTGGTCACCAAGCATTTCTATTGGATGCACTCCGAACCAGTTTATAAATCCACGATTGTTGCCATTTTGATCTTTGAAACTCAAAAGAGGCATGTTTCTATTGAGGGCTAAATGAGTTTCATTTCGTTTAAATTTTGTCTGAATTTCTGGATTTTTATTATGCGATTTTAATGCTCGATTGAAAGCAACAGGGATTTCAGGCTCAAAAAATCCTTCTTTGAGTTCAATGGTCATTTTGGTTTGAGCATTAAAGGCTTGCTCAATCGATTCATACATTCCATCGACTGTGAATTCAATCAGTTCGGGATTGTAGCCTGGAGCCGACATCATGTACAAAGGATAATCGGACATGCCTGATGCGGCACAATGGGTATGTGAAGCAGTCATCATAAGCGCGGCATCGTCGAAGTCTGGAATAAGTAATGCTCGAATCTTTCTTACCAATCCTCTTCGCAAAGGCATAAAAATTGCTCCCAGGTCGGCGTGTAGAAGAAATATTTGTTTGCCTGATTCAGGTTCTTTGATGCTGATAACTCTGCTATAAATTTTAGAAGTGAAGTCGCCTTCTTTTTCGAGTCTTTGATCGTATACACCAAAACCAAACAATCCCAAATCTTTAGGAGCAAAAGTAATGTCGGCTTTACCAAAACCGATCAGGTATTGATTTTCATTTTGAGCAAAACATAAAGAAATTGCTATGAAATGAAATAGAATTGTAAGTATAAATTTCTTCACAGGACAAAGGTAAGGCTTAAAGTACAAAGTAGATAGTGGAAAGTGAGAAGTAAATAACAATAAGGACAAACTGTGAAATAGATAGTACCAGGTAAAACAAAGTAATAAAACAGTTTACAGGTATCTATTTTGTAAAAAAAATAAAAAAAATGCAGCACCACAAAGTGATGCTGCATTTTTAAAGCATTTTGTAATTTAATCTTCCATATTAGAAGTAAAAGATATTACCGCAGGTCTTCATGAAGTAAACGCTCTTTCCATTGCATGTCAATTTGAATGCTTCTAGATCTTTTCCGTTTAAATCCATTTGAGAATATTGATAACCGTGATAATCTCCGAATCCAAGGTTTCCTTTTTGTCCTTTATTAATCGTGGCCTCCGAGAACTGAGAAGCATTGATGTCTTTAAAACTGCCACAGCCCATAGAGCGCGCAACATAATTAAGGAAATTACGGTCGGTTGAATTAGCGTTGTATCTGTCCATTAATTTTCCGTGGAATTGTCCAGATGATAATCCGAATGAGTTACCGAATTGAGGATTACTTCCCAGTCTAGTAACTGATTTGGCAGCTCCTCCAGGAACGGCGAACAAAGCAGTTGCTTTGGTTGCTGTAACTTTTTTAGCAGCGTCGGCTTTTCTTTTCGCTTCGGCATCGGCTTTTCTTTTTGCTTCAGCATCTGCTTTGGCTTTTGCATCTGCATCTGCCTTCGCTTTTGCATCTGCCGCTTTCGTATCCACCTTCTCTACTATTTTCTCTTCGACTTTTTTGATAGGTTCTTTTACTGTTTCGACTACTTTGTCTTTGGCTACAGCAATAGGGGCTACCTTATCAGCACCACATCCTTTCATGCCTAGTAACCACCAAATTAGTAATCCCAATAATAACAATGGTATTAGTCCCAACAACCACTTCAAGCAACCAGAAGAAGAAGCTTCAGCCGTTCCACCTCCGCCGCCGCCGGCTTCCAATTTAGTTCCTGATCCTCCAGTACTAACAACTTTCTTTTCCGTCTTAACAGTTGTGCTTTTTGAATTGCTCTTACCAGAGTTTACAGCTCCAGCTGTAACTGCCGCTGCCGCTGTTGCCGCTGCTGCCGCTTTTTTCTTTTTATCTGCTGCCGCCTTTTTATCCGCCTCAGCTTTTAACCTTTTGGCTTCCGCTTCTTTTGCTTTTCTGTCTGCATCGGCTTTTTGTCTAGCCGCTTCTGCTTCTTTTGCTTTTCTATCTGATTCAGCTTTCAATCTAGCTGCTTCTGCTTCCTTTGCTTTTCTGTCTGATTCAGCTTTCAGTCTAGCCGCTTCTGCATCTGCTTTTGCTTTTGCCTCCGCTTCGGCTTTTAGTCTAGCCGCTTCAGCATCTGCTTTGGCTTTTGCATCTGCTTCGGCTTTCAGTCTAGCTGCTTCAGCATCTGCTTTTGCTTTTGCATCTGCTTCGGCTTTTAACTTTGCAGCCTCCGCTTCTTTTGCCTTCTTATCAGCCTCTGCTTTTAATTTAGCCGCCGCCGCTGCTGCTGCCGCCGCTGCCGCTGCTGCCGCTTTGGCTTTGTTGTCTGTTTCAGTTTTCAATCTAAGAGCTTCTGCGTCTGCCTTCGCTTTTGCTTCCGCTTCTGCCTTCAATCTAGCCGCTTCTGCATCTGCTTTTGCTTTTGCTTCCGCTTCTGCCTTCAATCTAGCCGCTTCTGCGTCTGCCTTGGCTTTTGCCTCCGCTTCTGCTTTCAATCTAGCCGCTTCTGCGTCTGCCTTGGCTTTTGCCTCCGCTTCGGCTTTCAATCTAGCCGCTTCTTTTGCTTTTTCATCATCTCCTCCTGAAGTCGTTGCCAATCCAATTCCTGCAATTCCTGCAGCTGTTGCAATTTTGGTAGTTGAACTAGTTGATGAAGTAGTGGATCCACCTTTTGGATATTTCCCACTGATCAACATTTTTTCAGCCTTTGATTCCGAACCATCTTCTTTTTGCGAGGCTATCAATCCTGTCCAATCACTTTTTGCCGCATGTCCTGCTTGTCTTGGCCAATCGGAAGGATCAATGATTTTGTATTTGTCTCCGTATTTGTTTAGGATGGCTCTTAAATCAGCATTTGATTTTGAAGCCAAAGTTGACCAATTTCTGATTCCATTTTCTAGCAAGACTTCTTCCATTTTTGGACCGATCCCTTCAATTACTTGAAGGTGAGAATTGCTCATATTAATATTTGTGAACGAGCTAGATCCTCCTGTGCTTGAAATTGCTGCTGCGCCAAGAATTTTTTCAGCTTTTGATTCTGAGCCATCTGCTTTTTGCAGACGGAACAATTCTTTCCAATCTTGCTTGGCTGCACTTTTTGATTCTGCTATCCAAGAGGTGGGATCAATAATTTTATATTTCCCGCCGTATTTGTCTAAAATGCTTTTAATGTCCTCTGCTGATCTTGACCCAAGATCTGAAAAGCTATGAATGCCATTTTCATTTAGAACCTCTTCCATTTTAGGACCAATTCCTTCTATGAGTTGAAGGTTATCTTTACTTCCTGAGCTACCAGACCCATTTGCTAAACTGCTGCTAACTGAAGATTTTGCACTGCCTTTTGGATATTTTCCGCTTTCGAGCATTTTTTCAGCCTTTGCATCAGAACCATCTTCTTTTTGAGAAGCGATCAATCCCGCCCAGTTTCCCTTGGCTGCAAAACCGGCTTGTCTTGCCCAGTCAGAAGGATCAATAATTTTATATTTATCACCATATTTGTCCAACATACCTCTCAACTCACCGAAAGATTTTGACGATAAAGTAGCCCAATCAGAAATCCCATTTTCTTTTAGAACTTCTTCCATTTTAGGACCAATTCCTTCAATTACTTGAAGGTGTGAGTGGCTCATTTGAACATTACTCCAATTGCTGGATGAAGTTGTACTTACAACAGGCTTGCTAGCTTTAGGATAATTTCCACTGGCTAACATTTTTTCAGCTTTGGCGTCAGAACCATCTTCTTTTTGAGAGGCAATCAAGCCATCCCAATTTCCTTTAGATGCGAAAGCTGCTTGTCTCGGCCAATCTGTAGGGTCTATGATTTTGTATTTGTCGCCATATTTGTCTAAAATGGCCTTTAGATTATCTCTAGATTTGGATGCCAATGTTTTCCAATCTGATATTCCGTTTTCATTTAATACTTCTTCCATTTTAGGACCAATGCCTTCAATCACTTGTAAATGAGAAGATTTCATCAATACATTATCATAAGATCTTTGTAAAAGTCCTTCCTGAAGGAGAATTTTTTCAGCTTTTGCATCAGAACCATCTTCTTTTTGAAAGGCAATTAATCCCTTCCAATCAGCTTTAGAGGCCATTTCAGCTTGTTTTGTCCAAGTAGATGGATCAATTGCTTGATAACGGTCTCCGTATTTTCCTAAAATTGCTTTTAATTGATCAGTGCTGGTTGAAGCCAATTTTGCCCAAGAATTGATCCCATTTTCATTGAGAATTGATTCAAATTTGGGCCCGATACCTTCAATAATTTGTAGAATGTCGGATTTCATAAATGTGGTAGTTTATTTTAAATAATTAAGGTCTAAACATTAAAATATATCTATAATTATAAAGTGTTATCTATGAAAGCTTAACAAATGGAAATTGTTAATCATTAATATTGGGGTATGCTTTTAGCTTGGCTTCATACCTAAGATATATAATTTTGACGATAAATAGCCATTTGAGACACAATTTTGGTGGGGATAATGTGGTTTTAATCATGGAGATTTAGGGACTCAAGGCTTTTGGTTTGTTTTTTTATGCAATGAAGCTAAGTGGCAAAGAGCTTTAAAATGATCAAATGTTAACAACTGAACAGAGCATATTTTGGGCCTACCTTTCATAAAATTTCCAATTGGTTTTAAAGTCTTTACTTAATTTTTGTTTTAGTAATATTGCCCTTAATAACTCTACAGGCAAGTTGTTTTCTTTTAAGACAGCATCGTGGTACTCTTTGTAAGTCATTTCACCAGAATCAACCAGCTCCTTTTTTAATTCATAAAATTGAAGCCCACCAATCATATAAGCAATTTGGTACAATGGTCCGTAATCACCAGTGAAAGATCTTCTAATCTCACCTTCGGCATTTGCTCGTTCATGGCCAACTCTGTCAACCAAATAGTCAATGCATTCTTGTGGTGTCCATTTTCCTAAATGGTAGTTGATTGAAAAAATTATTCTGGCACATCTGTGCTTTCTCCAAAACAACATGCCAACACGATCCTCTGCTGATTGTGGAAATTCCATTTCATACAGCAATAATTCCCAGTACAAAGCCCAACCTTCAGTCCAGAAGGGTGTCCAACCTGGGCGATAATCCTTATTTCGGTTATTCATGAATCGCTGTAGGTGATGTCCTGCTATCAATTCATGGTGAACTACCGCTCTACAAAAGTGAGGATTGTTTCCACGCATGCTCATCATTTTATGCTCATGATCCATTTCATCTGTTGGATAAGCTATTTGTAATATTTCACCTCCTAAAAAAAACGGACTTACCAATTGTCTTTCTGGTGAAATCATTGACATTCTCCAAGTTTCTTCTGCTAATGGCGGGATGCTGATAAGATCCTTTGATTTTAAAAAATCTACAGACTCATTGTATAGTTTGAGCATCTCTTCTGGTTGCTGACCAGGTTCTACATGGCTTTGCTTTACTTTTTCCAAGGCGTTTCTCCAATCTTTACCAAAACCCATTTCTGCGCTTGCCTTTAGCATTTCCTTGTCACAAAATTCAAATTCTTTGGTGGCTATTTCAATCAATTTTTCAGGAGAGTAGGGGATCAATTCAAATTCAAGCTGTCGCAGCAATTCCGCTCTACCGATGGGGCTGCCAATAATTCCTGAGCCATCATCTGGCGGAAGCAATGATTCATCGATGCAATTATCAAAATTTTGAGAATAGGCTTCCAAAGCACTGTCAATTTTAATCATTGGCTTTTCTACCCACCAAGTAAATTCTGGATCGTATCCCTCGTAAAATTCGAATACACTTTTAAGGGCTAATTGATGACCTCTAATTATCCTTTTCGCTCTTTTTGTTAAGGACTGTTTAAAGTTTGGTTCGGAATTGCTTAGTTTATTATTGTTTTCGATTATTTGTTTGGTTGTTTTGTCCAATTGAGCGGCAATCTCCATCCCATTGAGTTGCTTGCCTCTTCTTCTCAATTTTTCAAGTTGATAAATAGCATCATCGTATTGGAACCATTCGGAGAGTTCCTCATATTCTTGTAAGTTTCTCGTAAAAGAATGAATTTTATCGTCTAAATATCGTTTAATTAATTGATAATCTACTTGTCCATTGACCGATAGGTCTTCATAGGGAAATTGCAGCAATTCTGCTTTGGATTCGAGTAAGAAATCCTTTAATCTTTGGCCTCTTTCGGGTGAATTGGGTATGCGGTAAAAACGTGATAAACTGCTGTAATCTTCTTGAGTTTTATTTATAAATTGATAGAGTTCACTGAAGGGTAATTTGTCCCATTCTTCGGTTGTTTGTCCATTGATTGGCATTTCAAAAATTATAACGAAAATGTGTAAGATGAAGAATAAACTTAGGTATTTCACAATAAAAATTTTATAATAGAATTATCCATAATTCGGAAATAGATCTCTATACAAAATAGCAATTATTTAGTGAAAATTTTGTAAAAGAATGTTAATGACTATTCTATCTTCAATTTTAAAAGGGATTGCATAGTTACTCTTTCCATTTCAGATATTTCAACTAGTAGTTTTGCTGCTGTTTCCAAATGCTTGACTTTCTGGGTTTCTCCTGTTAGGTAGAAGAGTTCTGAAATAGTGGTCCATTGTTTTGCTATCTGTTTGAATGCAAGAGCTTCTTTTTCCAATTCTTTTGATTCAAGTATTTCGGCACTTTCCTGTAGGAAATCTCTATAAAGGTTTCTGAACAGTGCTCCTCCAGTTCCAGCCCTTTCCATGAGCATGGCAGATGTTTGAAATTCGGACTTAATGTTTTTGCTATTGTTAAACCATTTGATGATTTCTTTGCTGGTTTTGATAATGCCTTTATAGCATAAGTTTGCAATGGGAGGGTTTAGGTATTCAAGGGCATTGTTGTGAATGGCAAATTGAATGGCTTTTTTTATGTTGATTTTTTCATCTGATCTTTCAATGGTATAACTTAAGTTTTTTGAAGACATGGGCCCTTTTTCATTTCTAGCCAGCTCTAAATTTTTCAAACTTGTTTTAACCAATCCACCTTGTTGATTGGTATCCACTAGATAGGCATTTTCAGCATCGTAACCATACATGGCTGCATAATGACCTGCGAAGTGAATTTTACTTGTGAAATAATCCAAATGATAACAATCCAATTTGAGGCCAACTGCTTTTCCTTGGTCAATAAGCTCACTTACATTTTTCCAGGCTTTTTTTATCGAGGAGGTTTCCTTTATTTGAAGTTTAAGGTTTAAATTTCGACAAAGATTTTCTGTCAGCTTGTCCGTCTTAACTCTCCCACCTATAAAGGGGAAATCCATGGTTTTCATTTTCCAAAAAACATATCCTAAGCCTTCACCAATTCCAAATAACAAAGGTTCGGATAGGTCTATTTGAATTTGTTTTAAGAGTGTGCCTGTGGCTGTCGTTTCACAATGTTGTCCATTGAACGGAGTGAAATTCTGAATAATCATTTTTGATAGATTTTAG
Organism: uncultured Chitinophagales bacterium; assembly: GCA_937927195.1. Taxonomy (GTDB): domain Bacteria; phylum Bacteroidota; class Bacteroidia; order Chitinophagales; family UBA2359; genus JAHDGP01. The sequence goes on along the minus strand of CALBCY010000314.1, from coordinate 14,594 downwards.
GACTTGGCTAAACTGGCAGAAAATTACAAAATTTAATCAAATGAGGTACTAGACAAATCATTGCTTTCCTTTGGTGTTATCACCAAAGGACTTGGTGAACTTTTATGAAACGAAGCAAAAATGCTTAATTATAACGGGTATAATTAATTAAACAATGCCCTTTTGGTCATAAGACCAAAAGTAAGCGTCATAAGACCAAAATAAAGCTATTTTTTGATTTGAGCCATGCCATAGGATGGTGTGTATTTTTGAAACAAAAAGTGACACATAAGTCTTCAAGCTTCCCACAAACTCACCGTTGGAGCAATTTTATTGTATTTAATTAAATTGCTGCTATCGCCAAGCACTTCATCGATGAGTCCAAACTCAAGAGCTTCTTTCGCATTCATAAATTTATCTCGAAGAAAAAATGATTCAATCTCTTGCCAACTGTGCCCAGTGTTTTTCCCTAAAATTTGAAACAGCTGTGTTTGCAAACGTTCTTGTTCAGAAGTGGCGATTTGAACATCCTCTGTATATCCTCTTGCTCCTCCTGATGCAGGATGGTTGTGAATGGTTGCCTGGGCCAATGCATGTCGCCTCCCCTTCTCGCCACCGCTTAAAAGAAAGGTGGCCATACTCCCTGTAAAACCAATTGCAACTGTTGAAACTGGAGCCGAAATCATTTGCATCGTATCATAAATTGCCATTCCGGCATAGACACTTCCACCTGGACTGTTAATGTACAAATCAATTTGCCGCTTAGAATCTTGACTGTTCAAATACAACAGTTGAGCAACAATGACATTGGCAATCTGGGAGTCGATTGCCGTTCCAAGAAAAATGATTCGCTCTTTCAACAATAGACTGTAAATATCATAGGCCCTTTCACCACTGCCTGATCGGTCAATGACCATTGGAATTAAACTTGCTTGCATAAAATTAATTTTGAGCATAAAATGACCATTCGCAGATTATGCGTTATGAAATATTGAGAATTTTTTGCTTGTAGTTTTTTAGACTTCTTGACTATTGTCTTATTACTTGAAAGTATTTAAAATAGGTCAAAAAAAAAGAAAATTTGAGATAAGGACTGCTCCATTAACAATCACTTAGAACATTCACTTAAAGAATTGAAATATTCTGTTTTTCCAAGATTTGTATTTTCTATTCGAAAACACTTTCTGCTCTACCTGTTGAATTTCTTTTTTCAATTTCACAGATGATTGATTCTTTCCATAAGTTTGAACGACATTCATAACAGCCTGTTGAATTTCCACATTGCGCTTGAATTCAATATCGAGGATCATTTTTGATTCTAGGAGGATGGCTTCTTCAGCAGGTAGAGTCCCAAGGATAAACCCTTCTATTTTTTGTATTTCAATCAATGAAGTCCTCATAATCAAGCTTGTTTTCTTTTATTGAATTTCTAACCTTTTCCAAACACTTATACTTTTGAACCGTCGCTGATCTCTCGCTAGAATAATCAAAAGTTTCTGCTATGTTTTTCAAAGGCATTTTGTCATAGTAAAATGCTTTAAGTATGTTCAAACATTTAAGTCCGGCTTGTTCCAAATGAGCCAGAAGCTTTTGTCCGTTCTTTATTTCATTCTCCTTACTTATTTGTTCAAAAGTTTTGTTCCTCAATCTTGCATTCGAAACTGATTTGTATTTTTTTAGCCAAAGTTTTTTGGCAATGCCCAATACATAGCCATTTTTATTTTCTATTTCAAAGGAGGAAGAATTTGACATTTTATTATAAAAGACAATCAATGCATCTTGAAATACATCCTTGGACTCCTCTATTGTGCCTCCACGATCTGCAATGTGCCTGGCCAGTAAAGGAAAAACATCCAAATACATTTCAGTAAAAAAAGCTTCCTTGCTTTCAACTTTTGGTTCTTCGAGTATTAAAGTATTCATGCTTCTATTTATTGGTAACTAGTAGATTTTTTCAGCCAACAGCCAACAGCCAACAGCCAACAGCTTATATACAACAAAGTCCCTTCAGAGGCCAAAACATCACCAGCAAATTCCGCTTTTAACATTTCCTGGCAAGCTCCATCATCCTCTCAAGTCTTTTCTGTTCATTGGCTTTCAACCAAATGTCTTTAGATAGAACATCATAGGCAAGGCCAAAATACTTTTTCGCATCTGCTGAATTGTTTTGTATAAAATAACATTCTGCCAGTTCTTCAAAAACGTAACCGTCTTGTTCCAATTGTTTCTCTTCGATTTCTTTTAACAAAGACTTTTGAATCGCTATGGCTTTATCAATTTCTCCAAGAGATCGGAAGGTACGACCGATGGTCCACTTGGCTATAAAAATTCCCCTTTGTTTTCCGACTGATTCATGGTGCTGAAGGGCTCTTTTAAAATAGTCCATCGCCTTCGTAAAATCTCCTTGACCATGATGATCCCATCCAAGATTATTTAATAGGGACCCACACCATTTTCTTGTTCTAGCACTTTCACTTTTTTCAGCAATCTTTAAGGCTTCCAAATTCCAATTCAGTTTTTTATCAGCTGGCTCAGAGATGGCCAACATATGGGCCGCGTCAACAGCAAAAAAATCATGCTTTATATCAATCGCCAATTCATAAGCTTTTTGAAATTCAACACTAGCTTTTTCTTTCTCTTTGTTAGAATTAAAGGTTCTTCCTAGTTCCAAATGGTATCTAATGCGAGGAATTACCAGTTCATTTCCAGAATTCCCATTTTCCAATTGTTCCTTTACCTCTTCTAAAATAGCATGTGCCTTTTCAAAGGCCCTTTGTAGGCTTTGGGTTCTTGCTAGTTGTGTCTTCAATTCCAAATATTTACTTTGATTAACCAGCTTTAAGTCGGACAATAAATCAAGAAACACCTTCTCAGTACTTTCTGGATTTGAATAATCCCAAAGTTCATCAAAATTGGGAACGAAGGGATCATGTTCATTTGGATCAGCTTGTTTCATTTCATGTTTTTTTACTTGGAATAAGAGAAATATTGATTTGTATTTTTCAAAAAAGGTACACCCGCCTCAGAACATAAACTTTTTGCTCTGTACTAACTACCCACTACTTTGTATTTATCAATTTGAATACTTGTGTTTCACCCTCCACCATCAGTTCAAGAAAATAAATTCCTGCAGGAGAATCAACCAATGCATTTATTCTTAAAGAGTTTGAATTAAACGAACCAGCCTTTATTAGCTTACTATTGACATCCATTATTGTGAAATAAATTTCAGTCTTATTCGAATTGTCCAATTGCAAATTTATTATTCCTTTGCTCGGATTTGGAAAAACATTAATCGCCCAAGCCTCCAAGGATTGCCCACCGACCAACCAATTTGAAGAAAGGTTGCTAGACATTGGACTTGGAGGACTTAAGTTCGTAGCAACTGAATTGGCGTCCGGAAAGTATCCAATGCTTTGATTGTTTAGTAAATTTCTATAGTCAACTCTATCTATTAGATCTCCATTTTCATGGCTTAACAAAACGGTCCCTCTTTGAGCGTTCAATTTAAAATTAGTATGCAAGGCTCCATCTTGTTCATCATCATCTGCCCAGATCAAAAGAAATGCCCCAGGTTCCAAATTAACATCAGGCAATTCCCACTTTAAGGGATTATCAATTTTATTACTTAAATGGTACCCTCCCAAATCGATGCTTGATTCAGAAGCATTGTACAATTCTATCCAATCTTCAAATGCTCCACTTTCATCTGCGATGGTTGAATTATTAGAAGCCATCAGTTCATTTATATACAAAGCTACTGGTCGGTCCATCACTTGAAGATTCTTAAAATCGCAAGAAGATAAAGTTCCGTTGCCATTTACATCGATCGCTTCAATCTGATAATCAATTTCAGTAAACTGCATTTCATTCAAAACGCAACAAAAGTATCCGTCATTTTCTAAGCCATCACCATTCAAGCCATCATCGCTCATGGTCATTTCCATCGTCCCTCCCCCATCTAGTTTATAAATCAAATTGACAGTTTCCAATTCTTCGTCCTCCACTTGAGCACAAAATTGAATGGGTTCGCCAAAAAATCCAAGAGAATGGAAATCATATTTCACCACTGGAACAACATCGTTTACTTCCAACTGCTCATTTGCATAAAAGGCTCTTTCGGTTAAATGATCTTCTATCGAGTTGGTGACATGCCACCAGTCAATATCAGAGGAAATACAATTGAGAAAATCGTCATGACTAAAACCATAATCCAAAGGGTAAAATTCATCTGCCTCAACAAATGGTGAAATCATATTTGCCCTATTGCTTATTTCATTAAAATAAGAATCCTCTGAAACAATTTCATCCAACATTATACTAAAGTAAAATGACATCCAATCTTTGAATTCAGGTACAGCAATCAAGCGTTCATAAAGCGGTAGGTAATTCGAACTTCCGGACCAATTGTAAATGGATCGCTCAGCAAAATTTCCACCTAAGAAGTCAACGCCCAAAGTATTGTCAAGATCGAAAGGAATGTATTCAAATTTACCGGTTCCAGGATTGTTGTATAAATAAAAGTTATTCTTATTGTACAATGGGCCGTCCCAATTCGCAATAAAAATATCTACTGCCATATATTTAGCGTATTCTTCCAAGTTGAAAATTTCACGAATTTCACAAAACAAATCTTCATCTGATGCATTGTTTAGTACATCAATAAAATTGGCAAGATCTGTATAATCATCCTCTTCAGTATTGGTCTTTAAATTATAAGTCCGTCTTCCATTGTTTTCCTCCTTGTAAAGATCTGGATTGCTTCCCTTATAATTCAGATCTGCTGGCCAAAGACATTTGTACAAATTCCCTGCATGACTCCCAAATCTATTTTCCACAAACTCCTCGTCAATGTGCTCAACGTTTATATACAAGCCATGATAATCTCCATTTATATACAATTCGATGTGATTGGATCTTGGTGCAACGAGATTCATTTTATAAAGCAAATCCCAACATATTTTAGACCTTAAAATAGAAGGATCATTGTGCTCTCCGTTCAAGTTGAGTTTTTCAAGACCATGAAATTTGCGACCCGATTCAAAAGAGTTGAATGATACCTTAAAAGATTTTTTCTCTGAGGCACGAGAAGTATTGCCCCTTAAACGAAATCCGACATTTTCTTCCACCTCAATTCCATTCATACTAGTGAAGGTAAAAGTAGCGGGATACTCCGTGTTACTCCATATGTTTTCCCAAATAGCCTGAAAATCCAATTGGTCTATTTCAATATCAACTCGCGGTATTTCAGTATCAACAAAAACCAAATCATCCCCAGGAAGATAAGGCTGAGCCCACAAATTCGCAGACAGAAGGAACATTATCAGCAAATTAGAGGTATAGTAAGTGTAATATTGGAACATTGTTAAAAAAATTAATACTGTTTTTTTTGAACAAAATTGATTAAAAATAAGCACAAATTGCTGATTATAAATACTTTATGGTATTTTTTAATAGCATTAACAGGTACAAATACAAGAAATCGTATTGGCTTTGGATTTAAAAAAGGCTTATTTTTGTTAATCGCGTTATTAGTTAGCAATTTTTAGGATACATTTTCTCTAAATATCCTATTGCTATCTCCACATTACAGCACCGAACCTATTAGCAAAAACATTTTTGTTAATCCCTTAATCTTCCTCCGTTTTATTGGGTAAATATTAAATATCAAATATTAATAAACACCATATGAGAAACTCTACTTCGCTTCTTATCCTTATTTTTTCATTGAGTTCCATTTTTAGTTTTGCCAGCAATTCCGAAAATGAAGTTAACCAATCACAGACAATTTATCAACAATTATGTGAACTCAACAAGTTCTGGATAGAAAAAAATCCAGAAGAGTTTTCTATTGTTCAAAACAAGCAAAACTTTGATGATCATGAGCAGTTGATCAAACTGCATCTTAAATTGGTTGAAAGCCACTTGAGGGCAAACACACCGGAAGGTTTAAGCCTTTCACAAAAAGAAAGCAGAAACAGCGGCCTTGACATTCTATTCGAATATTGGAATGAAGGACTTTTTCCACAAAACACAAACCATTCAGTTCTACAACCTTATTTCATTGATGATTTCAATACAGCTTGTGCTGTCGGTCATATAATGAGGGAAAGTACGGGAGCTGATTTGGCTGCAAAAATTGCTACTCATGACAACTACTCTTTTATAGAGGATATGAACTTTCCTGAAATGGCTGATTGGGCCAATGAAATGGGTTTTACTGTTTCAGAATTGAAATGGATTCAACCTGCTTATGCTCCGCCTTTTAGTATTGAAGCCGAAATTACTCCTCCAGATTGTGGAGACATGAATGGCTCTATCAATATCACGACAATAACCAACACTACTGGTTTTTCAGTACAATACGAATGGGCCTATGGCCCTGAATTTAATAGTGATCAAATAATTGAAACAAGCGAAGATCTTACAGACTTAAACTCTGGCTATTATTGTTTAAAAGCAACGGCCATTCCAGATGGGGATATTGGTTTTCAAAATCCAACAATCATTACTTGTTATTCTGTAAACGATATTGGCGGTCCTAGCATTGAGACAGAGATAAATGATGAGACTTGTATTGGTTCAATGAATGGATCAATTTCCTGGACAGTAACCGGCGACGAGCCAATTACAGTTGACTGGTACGATGGAAGCGGAAACCTACTCGATTCAGGTCCTAATTCAATTAACGGTTTGACAGGTTTTTACAATGGAATAATCCTTGGAGATCCTCCAAGCTTTAATTATTATGCAGTTATTGAAGATGCAAACGGCTGTTCATCTAGCCAACAATTCTTAGTAAGCACCTTAAATGAACCACCTACTTTATTGAGTTTCGAAACAGAAATAGTTCCAGCAACATGTTCTGATGGCGGGTCCATTACCTTAGGAACATTGTATGGTGTTGAACCTGTAACTGCCACTTGGTTCGATGGACCATTTGGTTCGATTGAAAGCACAACAAGAACCAATCTTGAACCTGGAAATTACACCGTTACCCTTTTAGATGGCAATGGTTGTAACGATCAGTTTAGCTTTGAAGTTGGTCTGGAATGCGATGGAGGTGAACCAATTCAAGCCTGCCAAAATTCAGCCAATTTTATTCACTCTGAATTTGAAGGAGGCGATGAAACTGGAACTTATCCTTACCAAGCCCCATCGAATGGTGTCCTTAGCAGTGAATTCGTCAATGAAGAAGGATCACCATTTCAAGGACAATATCACTATTATTATACGCCAGATCCGGGCTTTGTAGGAATGGATACTGTCATTCTTTTAACCTCCGACTTTTTTGATGGTTACTATTATTCAAAAGTCATTTACATAAACGTTTCAGGTGACTGTCCATCAAACTATCAAACTTGTTCCGGGCTTCAGGTATTTTTACCAGCACCTCCTATTGGACCCCAAGGACCAGTTGGCAGCGATTGTCCACCAATGTGTGTGGATTGCTATGATTTAGCTATTTCACCTGTTACAGGTACCGTAGCAACTGGTGACGGATTTTATGTAAATCCTGATGTCAATACAACCTATACAGTTACCAGAATATACTATGGCGGACCAGGTTCTCCTGCTTGTCCTTCTGAATCTGCAAGCTACTTGGTAGAGGTTCAAGATTGCGGATCAACCATTCCATTTTGTGTTGGTGACACAATACCCCTACCAGATCCACCAATCGGACCACAAGGACCCAATAACTGTCCACCAATGTGCACAGATTGTGGAATTCTAACAATAGACCCAGTTTTAAACACAACAACTGTTGAAACAGGATTTGCTGTTTTTCCAACTGAAACAACAACTTATACAATTACAAGAACCTATCCTGGTGGCCCAGGTACTCCTCCTTGTCCATCTGAATCTGTTAGCTGGACATTGGAAGTGGATTCTGATTGCGCAACGATCAATCCTTGCGCCAGCCTTGAAGATCCATTAAGCCTTCCTTGGTTACAGGATATTATTGCAAATGCAAATGGCTGTACGGTAGGAAGTATTTCTATGCATGAAATCAATGGAAGCATTTATTTCAAAGCAAGTCCTTATTCAGAATCTGCAACCGATCCCTGTCCAACAGACCTTCCGGCTAATTACTATGACTGCGAAGGCAACTTGGTTTGTACAGCAGGAGGTTTCTCTCCTACCCCACCAGATTGCATCGACGGATTGCCTGGTTCAGCGGGACAAGGAGAAAACTTATGGGTGTATGAATCAGAAGATCCTTGTCCACCATTTTTCGCTTGTGAAATAGCTGTACAATTACACGAATTTTATGTTAACTCAGGCAATTCAATTATCATTGATCCTGTTGATGAATTGGACCCATTTTGCCTTTCACCACTTGGTCAATATACGGCACTTTACGCCGATCTAGGAATTGTTACCCATCCTACAAATGGAACTGTTTCGGTAAGCTCTGGAGATCTTCTTTATGTTCCTACTCAATTCTTCGTAGGAGACGATCAATATACTTATCAGGCATGTTATACAACCAACAGCACTATTCCAGCTGATTGTTATGGAGTCGAAGGATTGATCTGTTTTGAACAGACAATCTATATGCATGTTGTAGATGGAGACTGTGTAAATGCAAACAACATAGATTTAAATGCACAATGCACACAGGAATATGCTCCTGTTTGTGGTTGCAATGATGAAACATATAACAATCCATGTTATGCTGAAAATAATGGAGTAAGTTCATGGACGGCTGGTGCTTGTGGCCAGACCAATCCATGCCCTGATCCACTTGATCAAGCATGGTTACAAGCCGTAATAGACAATGCAGACTGTTGTTTCACCAATCAAATTTATCTGTATACTGGCGGTGAAATGCCTTATATTCTAATTACACCAAACACAACAAATTTCAACGAATGTCCACTTGATGCTGAAGATGCACTTTACACTTGTAGTGGGGAATTTCTTTGTGCTGGAAGTGGTGGTGAACTTGGAGTTAATTGTTTCGTTGATTACGGATTGGCTGATCTTAATTCTGAATTAATTTGGGAATGCAATCCACCAGTGGAATGCTTGGCAGATGCTGGTGAAATCACCTCTGATCCTGAACTATGTGGCTTTGGTGTTATCTCATTAGAAAACAATGGAGACAACCAAGGAATTTATGAATCGGTATATATTCAAGTTGATCCAGCAGGAACGATGACAGTTCTTCAGGACAACATTGCTTTTAATATTCAATCTTGTTATTATCATGTTTCTTTTGACCTCAACAATATGCCAGATTTTGAAACAACAGATTTTAATCAATTCACCCAAAGTAGTGGTTGTTTCGAATTGAGTAACTGTTTCATGATCAATTACATTTCAGCACCAGAGTACGATATTACAACTGCTCCGACTTGTACAGAAGACAATTTATTTACTGTTGGAGTTACTGCTTATGGAGGAACTGGATCCTATATCATTGGAACAGATTACTTAGGAAATCAAGTTACGGGAACAAGTGGTGTTGAAGCTTTTATCACTTTCCAAAGTGGTGAACAATTTTACGATGTGTATCCTATAGATGCTGAAACGGGTTGTGGCAATGATTACATCATCCCAGTTGAAGACCCAGGCTGTGAAGAAACATTATGTATTTGCACAACTGAATATGCACCTGTCTGTGGAGTTGACGGTAATACATACAGCAATGCATGTTTTGCATCTTGCGCTGGTGTAGAGGTAGCCTCACAAGGTCCATGTGTAACCAATGCAAGCTCTTGCGCAATAAATGACCCAATCAGTGAACTTCCTTGGTTGGCTCAGGAAATAAGCAATGTTTTTTCAGACGAGTTCAATTGCCTTTGCGACTATGAGGTTAGACAATACTGTTTGAACAATGAAGCCTATTTCATCATTGGCCCTGGGACTGAATCACAATGTTCAGACGTTCAAAGTTTCGTTTATGATATTGACGGAAACTTGGTTTGCATTGATGGTGGATTTACTGGAGGTGATTGCATCAATACTTTCCCTGAATTTTTCGAAGGAAACCCAATATTACTTGGAACACTTTGGAATTGCGATGATTGTCTTTATAACTCTATAGGAACAATTATAGAAAACACTGCACCCTGTACGAATGGATTGGGGATTGAAGACTTTTTTGGAGGCAGTGTAATATTCAATTCTAATATTGCTGATTTGGGATACAATGTGGGAGACATCATCGTTTACCAAGGATTTTATCCTGAACAAAATCCACCAGTTTGTCCTGAGACCAATGAGGTGATTGCATTTTACAATGTAAAATGTGCAAGAATGGCTGACTGCCAAGAACAATTAATTGAAGAATATTACTATTTAGTTGATTGTGCTGATATAGGTGATCCTATTTGTGGATGTGATGGAAATACTTATGCCGGTCCATGTGATGCTGGCTCATTTGGTTTGACTTCATGGACAGACGGCCCATGCAATGATTGCAATTGCTCTGATATTGTCGCACCAGTTTGCGGTACAGATGGCAACACCTACAACAATCCTTGTTTTGCAACTTGCGCTGGTGTAGGAATCGCTTATGACGGCCCATGTGACGAAGCATGTGCTGACTTGGCTTTCGCAACAATTGATTACGGTTGTGGTGGACAATGTGGTTGTACCAACGAATTGGTAATCGCAGCAACTGGTGGAAATGGCTCTTACACTTATGCTTTCGGTAATGGCCAAGAGGCTTTTGCTGGAATGGATTTATCTAATTACAGTGGTCCTTATCCTTTCACTTTCGTTGTAACTGATGGCAATGGTTGTAGTTTTGAAAGCGATGAAATATCATTGGACTTACTTTGCTGCGATTTGGCACCATGCCCAATTGAAGGTTACTTATTTTCAGATTGTGATCCTGTAAATGGCATTGCAAACATCAATGCCTTCTTAAATGATGGCTTGCCTGATTGTTCGTATGATGGTTTCAATATTTTCGACCAAGACGGCAATTCATATGTAAATGGTCAAGTAATTGCAGATGGTGAATACAATTTCACCCTAACAGATGCTCATTGTACTGTTGTATCTGAGCTAAACATTGTGATTGATTGTTCTGCTTCTTGCAATTGCCCTGCAGTAATAGATCCTGTCTGTGGAACTGATGGCAATGTTTATGACAATTCATGCCTTGCTGTATGTGTAGGTGTTGGAATAGCCAACAATGGCCCATGTTGTGTTGACAACAATACAAGCTTCCCAGTTACAGCAAGAACTTGCAATGGCGGAGTACTGGATTTCACAAGCCTAGACATTGTCAATATTGAATTATACGATTGGACAGATGAAAACGGAAACATCATAGAAGATCCGACTGCAGTAACAGGCAGCAACCTTTCATGTGAAACAGTAACTGTTCTTTTCACTGGAACTTATAGCTTTGAAAACGAAGAAGGATGTATGGATAATTTCATCATAAACATGGTTGCGGAAATTTACCCATCGATTGAAGTTGAAACTGAATTAATTCCTTCAAATTGCACGATTAACTGGTCAACAAATTGCCCAGATTTATTCACCTCTGCATGGTCAGATGGAACGGATGGACCAAATGGAACAGGTGCTGGCAACAGCTATTCTTATAATCAAGGAGCACAAAACTTATTCTTAACGATCTCCAACCCAGGAGTTAATTTTGAATTTGCTTGCTCAAGTGGTGAAATAAACATTCCTCTTGTAGAATTTCAAGCTTGTAATATTCTTTGCGATTGTGCTACAGTTGACAATCCTGTTTGTGGATCAGATGGAGTTACCTATGCAAATCCATGCGAAGCGGAATGTGCAGGAATAACAACTTGGACAATTGGTGATTGTACTCCTAACAACGATTTGATTGTTACAATTGCTGAACCAGTTTGTAATGACGATGGAACATTTTCTATTGTTCTAAGTGTAGAAGGTGGTGCAGAATTCGAATTTGGCATCTACGATGTTTACAATATTGGACCTGATGGGCCAAATACTATTTTCACTCAAAACGGAGTTCCAGTTGTTTACACTGGCAATGTTTCTGATGCCGATGCTGATGGTTCGTATACAATCTATGTCTATGATGTTTTGTTGGCAGATGTTGCGGCCAAAACAGTCGTGTTAAATGTGGCCCAATGTCAGAACACAGGAACAATATGCAATGATAATATTTCTATTGAAGATTTACCTTGGCTCGAATTCCAATTGGCTGATCCTTGTGTGACAGGAATATATACTTTCATTCAAAATGGCCAACAATACATTTATGTTGAGGTTGCTCAAGAATGTATTGCTGCAGATGCTGCAAGTCTAATTTTCACTTGCGAAGGGGATTATGTATGTTCGGTTGGTGGCTTTACCTTACCCGAAGACCAGTGTGGCGATACTTATCCGCTTCCTGGTGATTTAATTTTTACACCTTGTGTTTGCCCTGAAATATTAGATCCAGTTTGTGGAGTAGATGGCAACAATTATCCAAATGCTTGTTTTGCAGATTGTGCAGGAGTTGAAATTGCCTATGAAGGAAATTGCTGCCTTGACCAAGGAATCGCTGTTGATGCTGTTCACTTTGGTTGCAATGGAGAAACGATCAATTTATTGAACAGTCTTGATTTGCCGGGAATTGAATCGGCTATTTGGACGGGACCAAATGGAAACATTGATCCTACAAATGTTCAATTGACAAATACAACTTGTGAAGTGATCCAACTTGGCTTTATCGCCACTTGGACGGTGGAAAATGAAAACGACGATTGTTCTACCAATTATGATCTCGGCTATGGAATAAGTATTTATCCTAGCCTTGAAATTGAAACCGTGTTCAATCCTGAAGAATGTTCATTAACATGGACGACTGAATGTGACAACTTTGCAGTCAACTGGGAAGATGATGCAGGCAATGCTGGAACAGGAAGTGTTTATGACTTGAACCTAGCTGCCAATGTTTTAAATATTTATGTTGTTAATTCTGATATTTCACCAGAAATAAACCCTGGATGCAAAGAACAAGTATTCTCTACTGCATTGGCCGCATTTGATTGTGAGTCGGGTTGCGTTTGTACAACAGAAGTTAACATTGTATGCGGAAGCGATGGCAACACTTATTCAAACCCTTGTTGGGCAGCTTGTGCTGGTGCTGAAATTGTAAACGATGGACCTTGTTGTTCTGATCAAGTAATTGCTGTTGACGGTGTTGATGATATTTGCTCTGGTCAAAGCTTCAGTTTATTGGGCTTCGATGTTCCAAACATTGAAACAGCAGTTTGGAACGGCCCAGACGGTATCGTTGCCGATCCAACAAATGTAGTGCTGACAAACAGCACTTGCGAAACAATGCAAGTAGGCTTCAGCAGCAGCATTGAAATTCCAAATGATGACAATGATTGCTCAACTATTTATGAAATAAGTTTAAGCCTAACTGTCTATCCACAGATAGAGGCTGAAATTGAGGTAGACCCTGCAACTTGTAGTTTGGTTTGGAGCATCAATTGCGACAACTTCAACTACAATTGGGCAGATGATCAAGGCACAAGTGGAAATGGTCCGAATTACTTAATAGATTCAGATGCCAACTCATTTGAATTAAATATTTCACAAGTAGGCTTTGAAAATTGTGGAAGAACTTATACCGTTGATCTTAGCAATTTTGAATGTACACCTACTTGTAATTGTCCAGATGTGATGGAACCTGTTTGTGGAACAGATGGATTGAATTATATGAATGCTTGTATTGCTGAATGTCTCGGAGTTGAAATAAACAATGTAGGCGAATGTTGTGTGAATCAATCAACTGTTGTGGACGCTTTCGCTCAGGTTTGTTCAGGTGCTACAATTAATTTGTTAGATGGCATAGATTTACCAGGAATTTCAACAGCAACCTGGACTGGACCAAATGGTGAAATTGTAGCAGATCCTACAAATGTGGTTTTAACAAATGAATTTTGCGAACCACTCAATATAGGTTATAGTGCAAACTATGAATTAGAAAATGAAGACAATGATTGCATCAACACTTATTCTGTTGGGTATGGAATAATTATTTATCCAGCAATTGATGTAGACATTGATGCCGATCCTGAAAGTTGTACCATTACCTGGCAAACCAACTGCGATGGATTCTCTACTAGTTGGACAGACGATGCCGGAAACGCTGGCAGCGACAGCCCTTATGCAATAGATACGACAGCCAACACTTTCATTCTGACAGTAAACAATCTTGCAGATGTTGATGGCTGTGCTGGAGTTTACACCGTTGACATGAGTGATTTCAACTGTGCCTTAGTTTCTACCTTGGGCTGCACCGACCCTTGTGCACCAAACTTCGATAGCAATGCCACACAAGACAATGGCTCCTGCTTAGCATATGACACTTGTCCGGAAAGTACTTGTTTTGAAATATACAGCTGGGATCCTCAAACATGTTCTTGCGAAACATCTTTCATCGATTATGATTGTCCTGGCGATGAGGACGATTGTACAGAGGACGGAATTGATCCTGTAACATGCGAATGCATTTATACCCCAATACCGAATTGCGGTTTAGACATTGGTTGCACCGATCCATGTGCTTCAAACTACAATGCATTGGCCACCCAAGATGATGGCTCTTGCATAGCTTATGAAACTTGTCCGGAAAATACTTGCTTCTACAATTACTT
>CALBCY010000313.1 GCA_937927195.1 uncultured Chitinophagales bacterium | reverse complement strand
AGTTCTAGCCATAGCTAAAGCGAGGCTTTTCAACGAAGGCATTTGATTAATTTTAATCATTTATGTGCGACATTTTATGGTTTAAATCGTATTAAACCAATAAGTAATTTTACTGTCCAATAAGCCAGAAATGTAGTGGCTGCTACATTTTTTTAGGTGAATTTAATTGTAAATTTGTGTAAAATTAATTTGATGAGAGTTCTCAGTATTATAATGGTTTTTCTAGCTTCCTTTGGGGGCATCCAAAGTTCTTTAAATGCTCAAGGTGGAGATTTTAATGTTGTTTACAACGAGCTTTTGGCAAAATATGTAATGGACGGCAAAGTCGATTATGCCGCATTGAAAGAATCATCCAAAGAGTTGAATTATCTGGTAGAAAAGATTGGCAATCACGAGGTAAAAGACCTTCGTTATGGTTTTTCATTTTACCTCAATGCTTACAACATTCTAGTTGTTTCTCAAATAGTTGAAAACTACCCAATAACTTCTCCAATGGATGTAGATGGCTTTTTCGATAAAACCAAATTTTTGGTAGCTGGAGAATCTATGACACTCAACAGTTTAGAAAATGACCTGATTCGCCCAAAATATGGTGATTCAAGAATTCATTTTGCTTTGGTTTGTGGCGCAATTGGTTGTCCTCCATTGGCTTCTCAGGCTTTTACCCCAGAAAATTATCACAAATTATTGGGCGAAAGAACAAGAATGGCACTTAACAATCCAAGCTTCGTCCAAATAGACACAGAAACAGAAACAGTTGCTTATTCAAAGATATTTGAATGGTACATGGTAGATTTTGGAGGAACTGATCGAGATGTTTGGGCTTATGTAAACAGACAAAGAAAAGAGGCAGTGCCTGAACACTATTCAATCGAATATTACGAATACGATTGGACCTTGAATAAAAAATAATCCAATTTTGATTAGATAATTTCTAATTAAAAGCCTCTTTGCAATTGCATTGAGGCTTTTTTATTTTGTAGAATTTTACATAAGTTTATGATAATCAAATCAAAACCAGTCTTTTTGCGTAGATAAAGCCGTCCCTTAAGCAATGTCCGTTTACTGGCGGTTTCTTTAAGCAATACTGTTCAAAAACAGGCAGATTAACAGACTAATAATCTGAATACTGATTGAATTTGCGGCTGAAATCATTCTTAACCAGTCAAAACACGATAGTTTTAGGGATAATTCTTCGGATATTACGTCGGAAATGCCTGATTTTAAGGACTAAAGAAGTAATTTCGCCGAATAAACGCGGATTTGAAAACGCCTAGATAAAAAATGTGATGAAAGATAATTTAGTTTTTTGGGGTGCTGACGAGAATAATCAAAAGATTTTGACGGTTTTGCGCCTTCGTGCAAAAGAAGCAAAAGTTGATATTTGGACATTTGATCGTTCAAAACTTGACGAAGCATTTGTAGAGAAAATGTTTGCAGATTGGGATGAAATTGATCAAATGAAATTCCCTGATTTCAGTTCCTTCGAAGAAAGAGATGTAACCGAAAATGATTTGCTTCCTGAAAATATAAAGGCAGATGATACTCAATTGGTCATTAGAGCTGAGGCTGAATGGAGAGTGAAAATTCTTTCTATTCGTCTTTATGAAATGTTGCGAGATGAAATTGTAGCACTTCAGGAGCAAGTAAATGAATCTAAAGAATATGACAAGTCTCTTTGGGAAATGGCGAAAAGCTATAACCAAAAAGTAATGTCTCATAATGAAGAACGACTCATTAACAAAGATCAGTTTGGGAAGCTTCGTAAAATATTGAATGACAGTTTCAATACCATGAAAGGACTCATGGAAGTTGGTGCGCAAAAATTCAACGAAGAAGCCAAAGCCAATCAAGTTAGATGCAATGAGTTTCTTGAATCAATTAAAGAGAGAGCAGAAAAGGGGGAAAACCCTGCTGGTTTGTTTAACCACTTGAAAAACTTTCAAAAGGACTTTAAAACTGTTCGTTTATCTAAGTCAGGAAGAAATGACATTTGGGCAAAATTGAATAAGACTTTCGAGTTTATTAAGGCCAAACGTGGCAGTCAAGCTCAAAGCAGATTGGGGGCTAGAGTCAAAGGATTGAGCGATGCGATTGACCGAATGGAAAAGTCAATTAAGCACGACAGAGACTCAGTGGCTTTCCAAAAAGATCGGGCCAATAGCACCAATGCTGGAAAGCTTGAAATGCAACTTAGAGAAGCGAAGGCAAAAATGATTGAAGCCAGGATTGAATCAAAAGAAGTCAAGCTGAAAGATATGCTTGACACCCTAGCAGGTCTTAAAAGTCAACTTGAAAAAGCAAATGCCGATGCTTCAAAAGCAGAACCGAAAGTAAAAGATAAAAAGGCGGATTCAAAAACTGACAAGCAAGAACCTAAAGATGGGAATGCAAATTCTAAAAAAGAGCACAAAGGAAAGAAGAGCAAGGAAAAACCTGTAGTAGCAGAAACTCCTAAGGTGGAACAAGATGCCAAAGTAGCAGAAACTCCTAGTTGGGATGAAGCACCAAAGGTAGAAGAAGTTGCGAAAGTAGCGGAAGCACCAAAGGTAGAAGAAGTTGCGAAAGTAGCGGAGGCACCAAAGGTGGAAGAAGTTGAGAAAGTAGCGGAGGCACCAAAGGTAGAAGAAGTAGCGAAAGTAGCGGAGGCACCAAAGGTAGAAGAAGTTGCGAAAGTAGCGGAGGCACCAAAGGTAGAAGAGGTTGCGAAAGTGGCAGAGGCACCAAAGGTAGAAGAAGTAGCGAAAGTAGCGGAAGCACCAAAGGTGGAAGAAGTTGCGAAAGTAGTGGAAGCACCAAAGGTAGAAGAAGTAGCGGAAGTAGCGGAGGCACCAAAGGTAGAAGAAGTTGCGAAAGTAGAAGAGCAAAAAAATGTGAAAATTGAGGACAATGTGAAACCTGCTGAAGAAACCAACGTCTCAGCTACTGAAACCGTTGTGGAAGAATCGCCAACTTCTGAAACCAATTTGACTACGGAATCCGTACAACAAGTAGAAAAAGTTGAAACTGAAATTGTTGAGGCTTCTGTTTCTGATCAAATTAAAGATGAAATTCAAGACCCCACTTCGGAAGAAGAATAGTTGTAGAATTAAAATTTAATGCAATGAACAAATACGCTGAAAAAAAATACGGCACCAGAGAATTTGGTGCTGGTGGTTCTGAAGGCGGCTTCGGTCGTTTCTTCTTAGGAATGGTTATGGCCATTGGTGGAATCTACCTATTGTTAAATAATATTTCTGTCGGTTCTGTCGGCGGAATGGGAATGGGCCGTGGAGGCGGTATGATGGGATCACCATTGAGTTTCGGAAATTACACCATTACTTCTGGATTCGTCCTCATCCCATTTATCTTTGGGCTGGGATTGATCTTTTATAAATCTAATAGCTATCTAGGCTGGTTTTTAACGCTCGCCTCCTTGATTATGCTCATATTTGGAGTAGTTACCAACATCCATTTCCACTTTAGAAACCTGTCTGCTTTCGATCTCATCGTTATCTTGGTTTTATTTGTCGGTGGCATCGGAATACTCTTAAGTTCTTTAAAATCTAGCCGCAGTCGATTCTGACGGTCTGGGTAAAATGAAAACAACAAAAATAAAAAAGGCTGCGATCAAATATTGATCGCAGCCTTTTTTTTATCTTATATGTTTTGCCATGCTCTTCCAGTCATGCTCTTCCAATAGACCCGATTCTCTCCTCCAATCTGTTCATTTGCCGATTGAGAGAATCTAAATAAACCATTAGCCCTATTCGTCTTATTCTTTCCTGTGCTATTTTAATCTAACTGAGCTCGACTCCATTTTATCTCCTCTAGTTAAAATCAAACGGATTATCTTCAAAATCGGAAATCGGAAATCGGAAATCGGAAATCGGAAAGCCAAATCTACCAAGCAGAAACAATGGCATCCATCCTTTTTCGATTGGCTCCTAAATCAGAATATCCCAACCTGGATGCGGACCTAAAATGGATCTTTTTTGATTTGTCATCAATAAAGAATTCCACATCATCCACAAACCTAAAAAAGGCACTTGTAAATTCCACGTGTAAATAATTGTCTTGATCGACAATTATATTGGTGCGTTTGGTATCAGAAAGAATTTGTAAAAGTTTTGCTTTTGCTTCCTGTGCTGAACCCGAAAATGAAATCGGATCCATCTTGGCATCTTCTGTATTTGCAAAAGTGCTCACACAATTTGGTGATTCAGGGCAGTCAATAAACTTCCCAGTCTTTAATCCAATATTGTCAGGTCTTGTTCCGGAACATCCCACAATAAAAAAGAGTAAAAAGACAAGTAAAAATGAATATCTCATATGATCAGTAGATTTGGATTAAGGTTGAAATTTGCCCTTGGAGGAGCACTAGTATTTATTATTACTTCAAACATTCCTAAGGACAAAGTCAAATAAGTATTGTTTGAATTTTAATAATTTATTTTGGAATTAATCAATGAAGAAAGGATGCGAATAGCCTAGCTATTTAAAGAGTTTCTAAAGCAGAGTAATTTCAAAAGAAATATTTAAAACGGACAAGTTTTAGTTGACAGTGTACTAAGTTAAAAAGGTTTATTGATGATTGTATCAAGTATTCTCATTTTTATTTGATTGGCTGATTTTGAGTGAAATAAAAATTTGAAATATTCTAAACAATTCAATTCACTTGAATTTTCGGCTCGACATATCAGGAAAAACGAAATTATTGCATAAATTTATTGTAATATACATCTAACAATTTTATCCCTAAATCTGTATTATTGAATAGATTAGGCCTTGAATAGATAGTTTTATGATAAAAAACAAATCAATTTTTATTGTCCTTTTATTCGCAATTGCAATTTGCTTGTCTTCCTGTGATAATTCTACTTGTCAATTTGATTTACAGCACATGACCAAATCTCTGCTTATGGATTTTGGGAAAAAAATAAATTCAATGAACCTAGAGGGTGGGGGAACTTGCGAAAGAAATTACAATTATTTTATAAAATTTAAGGCGGATGACAAATTTGTAGAATTGATGAGCAAGCAAAAATATGGACTCATTGAGGACTGTGAAACAGTAAGGAAACATTTCACCTTGCTTGAAAATTATGATCAATATTTTAGCTCAGGATGGGGTCCTGTTGATCTTGCAAATAAATCTTGTTTTGTGAAACCCAAGGTTTTCAATGACTTTAGCACTCAAGGAACACATTTTATTATATTTGACTGGGATTCATCTACCGTTTACTTTCGAGGTTATGGAAGTCCTCAATAATTTTTTCTGCACAAAATGTTTACAGTTAACAGACAGTAAGGTTGTTCAAAACATGCTATAATTTTTGCAACTTATCAATATCTAAAATTTGATAAAAAAATAAAAATCGGCATAGTTCCCAATTTTACCTGAATTTTTCGTACTAGTCACCAAGTGACTAATACGAAAAAAAATCGATTTATCTAAATAATAAGTACTTAAAACTTTAAAACCAAAGAAATATGTTTGATAAATTGGAGCACATAGGAATTGCAGTTAAAAGCATCACAGACTCTGATCCCCTTTTTCAAATTCTATTAGGATCAACCTGTTACAAGGTGGAGGAAGTGGAATCAGAAGGTGTCAAAACTGCCTTTTATGATGGCAATAATGTGAAATTAGAGCTTTTAGAAGCAACTACAGAAGACAGTCCCATCAGCAAATTCATAGCAAAAAGAGGCGAAGGACTTCATCACATCGCTTTTGAAGTAGACGATATAGAAAAAAGAATGGAAGAACTAAAATCGAAAGGTTTTAGACTACTAAACGAAAAGCCCAAAAAAGGAGCTGACAATAAACTCATTTGTTTTATCCACCCAAAAGATACAAATGGCATTTTGATAGAAATGTGCCAGACTATCCGGGAATGAATAAATGATAAACGTAAAATTGCCTATTTGTGTTGTGGCAACGCGATTCATCGCGCCCCCTCCACATGAAAACAGCCAACAGTCAAAATTGATTGTTTAAGACGGACTAAAGTAATGGTAATGGTGAATCAGAATCGGTTCACCATGCGATACCAATAAGCCGAATGACAGTTCCAACAGGCAAAAAAGACCGAAGGTATTTACAGTCGTACCAACCGCAATGGCCGCAGGCCGAGCATACCAACAGGTGCCCAGCAGCACCGCACAAATAGCATAGCCGTAACTTCTTAAGACCTCTTCTTAGCAGCAAGAATTGTCTTACCACCCGTTACTTTCTGTTTTAACTTAACTTGAACGTCTGTTCCAATTGGAAGGAAAATATCTACTCTTGACCCAAATTTGATGAAACCTAATTCATTGCATTGAAGGATGTTTTCGCCTTCTTCAAGGTAATTGGTGATTTTTCTTGCCACTTTACCAGCAATTTGCCTCACCATTACTTCAAACTCTTGTTCATCATCCTCGATAACCGTTGTAAAACGCTCATTCTTCTCTGATGATTTTGGATGCCAGGCAACTAAGTAGTTCCCAGGATGATATTGGCTGTATTTCACTTTGCCCCCGATAGGAGCAAGGTTTACGTGAACATTGGCAGGAGACATGAAAATTGAAACTTGCAATCTCTTGTCTTTAAAATATTCTGTTTCTTCAACTTCTTCAATGGCTACGATTTTGCCGTCAGCAGGAGCTATAATTAGCTGATCGTCTTCCATGTAAAGTTTGGCTTTTGGTATTCTGAAAAAAGCCATAACAAAAGTGAGTACCACTGCCGAACTTAATCCGACAATCCATCTAAGCGTACTGAACTCTGGAACAAAATAAAATAGTAAAAAGTTGATTACCATTAATATAAATCCCAAAGCAAGTAATATCCTACGTCCTTCTTTATGTATGTAATACATCTAGTGCTTTTTGGTAAAAACCACACAACTCTTAAAAAGTTTATGCAATTCAAAATTTTCCTGTTTGAAAATACAAACCGAAATTAAAAAGAGAAAGCTTAACTTGGATTGTATTTTAACATTTATTTTAAATGTAATTAACCCAGTTTACGATTTCTATGAAATAAAGACAAAACACTTTAACAAAATTTGAATATTTTTAGTAAAGCATTTCTGGATGTTGTTGTATCGTTGTCTTGCTTTTAAACTCAAATGACCACATATTGGCCACTTTTGACTAGTTGTTAATACAAATATACAAATGAAAATACAAATGGCGCTGAGAAAAGCAAAGCATCGAACCGATCTAAAAATCCACCGTGGCCAGGAAAGATCGTTCCCGAATCCTTTACCTTGGCTGTTCTTTTAAGTTGAGACTCTATTAAATCTCCAATGGTACCTAAACTACTCGCCATTGTCGCAACCATTGCCCATTTTATAAAAGACCAGTCGGGAATCAAGAGTGAAAAAATAAAAGCAAATAAAATACTGCCAGCAAAACCTCCAAGCGTTCCTTCCCAAGTCTTTTTTGGTGAAATTCTTGGAAATAGAGGTGTTTTACCAAACAAGGAACCTATTAAATAGGCAAAACTATCGCTTGCCCAAACTATAAATATAAACCCAATCAGTTTATAAGGATTAAAATCCCCATCAACGATCGATAATGGCACAAAAACAGCAGAGGAGAAGGTAATCCATACAATTCCCATAAGATTGTATGATAGGCCGCTTAAGGGCGTCTCTGAGCTGGAAAAAAGACTCTTGATGAAAAATACAAGCAGCAATGGAAGCAAGAGTATCAGAAACTTCACATTTAACCATTGAAAAACAACGGCTGTCAAAAGCAAATAGACCAAAGTGGCCATAATTGCATTAAAAACTCTTTCATAAACCAAATCTCGTGGATGATTGCCTGGCAATTTAGAAACCAATCCTTGATATTCAACGATGGTGCATAAATTAATCAGGCCGAATAAAATCCATACACCGTAAACACTAAACAATGTTCCTATCAGAATCGCTCCAATAAACATCAAGCCTGTGCTTATTCTAGTACCTATATCCTTATTAAATTTTGGCAAATGTTGGTTTTTGTTATTAAATGTTATCTCAACAACCTATTTCAAACCTTCAGAACAGAAATTAATCTTCATCCGTTCCCTGATTCTCTTCAAAATCAATTTCTTTAATTAAATTAACAGCTTTTAAGGCTTCCCTTTTAAGCGAATATAACTCAATCTCAGCCATCATAACGACATAGGCAGAATCTTGCTTGTTAATATACACACTTTCTATTCCATGTTCAGCTAAAATGGATTGAACTATCTGAATCTTATAAAGATAAACATCGCTAAAAATTTTAACCCAATTATTTGTCATATTTTATTAAATACATTTTTATCTAATCATTGCTTCAAGCCAATAATGAATAACGAATAATGAAATGAATATTGAGCAGTTGTATTGCAACATTGCAAAGGCTCTTTGTTAAATCTTCAGATGGCCCGCTTCTTTCTTAACTGAGTTGTAATACATTTTGTTCAGGAAAAAGAAAATTACGCCTGAAGCCAAAGCAGCCAACCAAATCTTATAATCCAGTTCAACCGTGCTCGTTTCTATGTCCTGAGCATCCATTGCACCCAAATAAACTAAAAATACTTGCACACCATTGTTTAGAAAATGAGCAATGATCGGATACCATAAATTTTTACTCCAATAAAATAAATAACCCAGAACGATTCCCAAAGCCCATCTTGCAAAAAATCCATAGAACTGAAAGTGGATGGCACTAAATATGGCACCAGTCAAAATTATGGCAATGTGTGGATTGGAAAACCATCTTTGAAATACCTGCTGAATCACTCCTCGGAAAAGTAATTCTTCTGTAATGGCTGCACCCACCGCAATGACCAGCAAATTCAATAGCAGATCCCCAATGCTATTCATTTCGAGGAATTTAGTCATCAATTCCGCTGTTTGTGCTTCAGAATTTTTTACCCAGGTCTCTAACCAGGCCAATGATTCCGGAAAAGGAATGCTGTGATTCAATTTTACTAAAATGGCAATCAATGGATAAGAACTAAGAATGATCAAGCCAGAAAGAATGATTGGCTTCAGATTTACTGAATGATTCAATTCAAGATTGATATTATTGCTCTTAATCATCGCAAACATTACGGCAGGGAAAGCAAATATCATGAAACTTGATATAAGCTGTATGACTTTCATTCCATTCATGTTCGTCACCTGACTCATGTCTCCTGAACTCAAGGCGTCCATATCAATACCTGCCATGGAGGACAAACCAAAAGCAATAATGCCAAAAAGAAACAAACCGAGGAAAACAAATCCAAGCAACATCAATATCTGGATCAAGGGATTGGTCGTATTCTGATTCATCCTTAAATATACGGGAAAGAAATGGAATGGGTGTACGCGCCAAGGCACTGCACGCTTGCGCCCATTACAAAAAAAGCGGCCTCCATCTTAAGATGAAGGCCGCTCAATATATTTTTTGTAATTTTTTATTCTTAGAACCTTGGACAACTTACTGGCGGATAACCTCTTCTTCCAGTTGAGTTACAACCCAATTCATATCCAACAGATAATTCAATACCACCTTGACCCAATGAAGCGGTCTTTAAGGTAGATAAGTTGATATCATAAGAGATTCCGATTTTTAAATTGTTGAATTCTGCACCTATCAAAGCAATGACATTGTCACCAATTCTGTAGGATGCACCCAAGTAAACAGCTGTTCCATCACTGTCCTTACTAGCTCCGGCAAAATGATAGCCAAAATTAGATCCAACAACAATCTCTCTTGCAGCTGACTGTGTCATGAAGATAAAGTTAGGAGCAATACTAATAGAACGAGTTGCACGGATATCAGCACCCAAATGGGCAACCAAACGAGCGCCCAAAGTATTGGTCGCATCTCCAAGGAAAGTCTCAACTGGCTCAAATATGTGGAAATATCCAGCACCACCGTAAATTCCTACGTTCTTGTTGATTCTACCGGATAACATCGCTCCAGCTCTCAAATCAAAATAACTGAATTGATTGCTTTCGATTGCCTCACCATTTGGTAACATTGGATTGAATTCATTTCCATCCAATTGAGATTCAAATACCAAATCCTGAAAATTGATACTTTTTGTAATCCAACCACCTTGAACTCCAACAGAAATAAGCACTTTCCCATTCGGGTCTATTGCTTTGTGATAAGCCAAAGAGCCTAAGATTTGCATGTTGTTCAATGCACCATCTCCCTGACGGTCATTGTAAAAGGTAATTCCTGCTCCTGCAAAATCATTTCTCATCATCCCACGCATCAATGCAGCATCATAAGAAACTGCAAA
This sequence comes from uncultured Chitinophagales bacterium, assembly GCA_937927195.1. GTDB lineage: Bacteria > Bacteroidota > Bacteroidia > Chitinophagales > UBA2359 > JAHDGP01. Next base: position 9,912 of record CALBCY010000313.1, on the reverse strand, counting down.
AGTACTGTAAGAATATAACTGAGGATATTGATTCCTGTAATTAAGGGCAACCCTATGACAATTGTTCATAAAACCTGTCATTGCAGGGTTCAAGGTCATGGGAGAAGCATAAAACTGCGAGAAATGTATGTCCTGTGCCTGACTGGGAAGAAAGGCCAAAAACATAAGAACCGTAGCTAAAAATTTAATTGTATTTTTCAATATCATGTGAATCTTCTTATTTCTATACTAATATGCATAAATTATATGAAAAATGCTCTAATACACCTATAAAATTATGGCTAAAGTGTAAGCCATCTTTCAATTCAATAGGGTATTTAACCAGAAGGCATTGATTTTCCGAAATTTAGTTAAATGTTAAATATTTCCTTCCTTTTTGAAAATTTCGAATCAGACAGCTTTTTTATCAAAACAAAGATTTTCGCTCTCTGATTATTCAACGCCCTTTTAGCTTAGAATAAAATTTAAATGGCCAGTTTAAATAGAACGGCAAATCATTTTTTTCAATATGCCAATATTCGATTTTAACAGCCCCAAATCCTTTGTAAAATCTAGCGACACCTTCAACTGCGGAACCCTCAAAATCCAGCGTTTGCTCCGTTTCTGCATATTCTTCGATAATCGAGTCTATCAACAAAAACATAGCATTCTTTTTTCTACCTTCTGAATTGCTTGCAGGAAACAAATAATATATTTTACCAGCAGCAAAAACAAAAAAGGCACTGGCCATCAATTGGTTCCGCTCATCATATACACCATAAATCTTGCCAAATCCGCGATGAATCGATTGGTACATTATTCTAACTATTCCAAAGTAAAATTCTTCATTGAAATTTAACTGACTTCCTTTGTTTTCTTTGAACAATTTTACGCAGCTTTCAGGTGAAATGTTAGGACTGATTTTAATGTTTTCTCTTTTAACTTTCTTTACATTTCGACTGGTATTAGAATTGTACTTCTTTGAAATTTCATCATAACTTTTATCCAATGGTAAAATGAAATTGGGATAAGCAATTTTATTATAGCCTTTTATAGAGTAATTATTATGTTGATTGATGGCCAATCGTATTTTCTTAAACTCATCTGGAATTGCATCTATAAAGCTGTTAAATATTTGCTGATTCAATTGTTCACAAGAAAAAAGGCCCAATTGCTGTGCTATAATTGGGGTGTAAACAGATCGTATGCTCCATTTTGTATTGGCAGGCAAAGGCATTACTGTTAAATAATCGCCAGCTTTATTACTATGGATCAATGCATTCCATTCCGGGGCAACGGCGTCCAAAAACCAAGACAAGCCATAAACATTTCCTTGAGGCGAATTCAAAATCAAATGATCCCATTGGTCCTCATCAATTTCGGTATGTTTTAAATAACTTACTTCCAAGTTTGTTGAATTAGATTGTTCTGCGCGAATCTGCGCGAATCTATGGTGAAAATTACAAAGCCCATAAAGAATTCCAAAGGATATTAGTGATAATTCTTACTGTCCAATATCTCAAAGTGTTTATTACGACATTCCAACTCTTGTATTTTAGTTAATTTTATAGCAATTTTATTAAACATTTGAATTAATCTTTTTTGTAAAAATCAAATTCCTTAGCTAAGATCAAGGGATTAAAATTTTGTGAATTATGAAAAGAATACTTGTTTGCCTCCTTTTAGCTTTCCAAATGATCTCTTTAAATGCAGCAGCAGATTTGGCATTTCATGAAATTGAAATGGATCGTTTTCTGCCACCAGGTGAGTACAATCCAGCATTTACAGTTTACAACAATGGAACAGAAACTATTTCAGAATTTACCATTGCTTGGTCAGTAAATGGAGCAACCGAGGAATCTCATCAGTTTACAGGATTGAATATTTCACCCTCCAGCAGCTTTCAATTTTTTGAAGTGCCGAGTTCTATTTTGATAAATGAACTTGATTCTTATGACATAGATTTTAGAATATCTATGATCAACGGCCTGACTCAGACAGCCGATTCTGACAACCAAAAGGATCACAATATTCAAAGATTGTTGCAAATTACAGAGAAGCAAATTTTATTCGAAAAAATGGCAGCAACTTGGTGTGGGAATTGTCCAACAGGACAAGTGATTTTGGAGGAAATTGTTGAAGAAAATCCTGATGCTTACATTCCTGTTGTTTTGTATAAATCTACAGATTTGGTTTTTCCAGCTGCCAGCGAAATGGTAAGCAACTACGGTGGAGGCCAACCGAAGGGATTGTTTGACAGGGCAGCACTTCCATCAACAGCCACTTCATCCGTTATTTCATCAACTTATTTTTCAAGCAGCTTCTGGACTCAAAAAGCAGCAGATCGTTTAGGCGTAAATGCAGCGGTCCAAATGAGTGCAAGTACTACATTCGATTCTGGAAGCAGAGATTTGACAGTAGATTTAAGTGGCAACTTTTTAGCAGCATTGCCGAACGGTGATTATCGCGTAAACTGCTATGTAGTCGAAGATGATTTGACGGGTTATCCTCAAACAAACTATAACTCTAGTATTGGGCCTGGTACGATTAGTAATTACAATCACAAGTATGTTGTTCGTGAAATGCTGGGTGGTTTGTGGGGAACATCTGGTGTGATTTCAAACAACGTTCAAAGTGGTACTCAAATAAATCATCAATATACCTATAACGTTCCAAGTGATTATGATGAAAGTAAAATGTACATTGTTGCCGTTATTCAGGAGTATGGTGCCACATTGGAAGAGCGTGAAATACTAAACGCTTTGCAATGTCCATTCAATACAAGTCGCAGTCACAGTCTTGAGGATGTTGAGTTAATAGCTTGTGCTTCAGCACCAGATGCTCCAGTTGTATTGACACCCAATACCAATACTGTTTGTCCGGGAGATGTGATAAGCCTTGAGATTAGCTCTTCAGTACCAAGTGGTTTTGAAATCCAATGGCAAAGAAATGCTGTTGATCTTTCAGGTCAGAATGGTTTGAATCTTCAAGTCAGTCTTGCGGGAAATTATTCTGCTTATTTTAAAAACATAGATCCTTCACTTTGTTCTTCTGATAATTCTCCAAGCTTTTTTGTTCAGCAAGGTTCATTGCCTTATTATACCTTCAACGAACCTAGTTTCGATGATCTAACCGTTGATTTTAATGTAACCTTAAACGTAATGACGACAGCTGAAATTTCTTGGGCATTTGGAGACGGAGACAGTAGTACTAGTTTCAACACAAGCCACACTTACGATTTTCCAGGAACCTATGTTGTGTGCATCGACGTGGTGAATGATTGTGGATCGGGTGGAGCAACATGTAACCTGATCGAAGTTGGAGAATCAGTTAAGTTTCTTGGAAAGGTTTTCTTGGAAGGACCTTACAATCCTTCAACTGGTCTAATGAAAAAAGACTTGAGCGAATTGATTCCTACAGAACATCCATACGACACAACACCATTCGATTACAGCGGAGCAGAATTCTTGAATGCACTTCCAAACAACGCTGTTGACTGGGTAATTGTAGAAGCCAGATCTGGAACTTTGGGAAGCACCACGGGCCAAACAACATTGGTAGAGCAAAGAGCTGCGATTCTATTGGACAATGGCGTCATTGTCGATGTAGATGGTGTTTCCGGGGTTGGATTTAACTTGCTATCCTTTGGGGAAGCCTATTATTTTGTAGTAAGGCATAGGAATCATTTAGACATCATCAGTTCTATCCCTATAATAGCTGAGCCAAACACCGATTATGATTTTACCAATGATGTCAATCAGGCTGCTGGAAATAACCAGCTGAAGCTTTTGAGTGATGGTAATTATGCCATGTTTGCAGGAGATTTTAATGGAGATGGAATCATTCAAAACACCGATGCTGATTTGTGGAGGTTGGCCCCCGCAATTAACCAGACTTACAGCAATACAGATGGCAACTTAGACCGTACTGTCCAAAACACCGATTTAGATTTATGGAAGTTTACCGGTGCAAAATTGGGCCATATTGAAGTGCGATTGGAATAAACGACATTTTACTATGTTCCTACTGTTTCATACTGTTGTTTCATAGTGTTTTATAGTGTTGTTTCATACTGCTATTTTATATTGTTATGTGCTTGAGAAGATTGCAAATTGAAGATCAGTTCAAATTGATTGTTCAACTTTTGACCATGAAATATATTTCATCAATGGGATAAATAAAGATGGTCAGGTTTGCAGCCAGAAACTTGTGAGAATGTGAAGTTAGTACGGAAATTGAAGTATGGCATTTGGAGAAAACACCAAATGAAAGCGACAATCCAATGCCAAAGGCTAAGAGCCAAAAGCCAAAAGCTTTCAACGGCTATCAACGGCTTTCAAAAAACTACCAGGCAAAAACTATTTCTTTGATGTCAAAGAATTTTATTTCACCTTTTAGGTCAAGCATTAATTTGCCGTAATCATCTACACCGAGAATAATGCCTTCTTGGTATTTGCCATCGATTATGTAAAAGGCCTCTTTTTTGTATCGGTATAATTTGGAATGGTAATCTGATTTTAATTCACCTAGCTTCCCATTTTTGAGTTGTAGGAATCGCTTTTCTATAAATGATGTTAATTCTTGAACCAAATCTTCAATTTTATACTTTTTATTACTGTGTAAAGCAAGAGAGGTTGGATTGGGAATGTTTTCGTCAAATTTAAGCTGGTTGACATTGAGACCGATGCCAATTATTGATTCATTGATGTAAGATCCTAAACTGTTGTTTTCGATGAGAATTCCACCTGCTTTTTTATTTTCGAGGTAAATATCATTCGGCCATTTTATGCTTGCAGGCAGATTTTCAATTTTATCTAAAAAGTCAACTATGCCCAAAGAAATGGCCATACTGAGGAAAAATTGATGATCCATTCTCAAAAAATGACATTTTAGGAAAATACTCATGGATAAATTTGAATTGGCTTCATCTAGCCAAGAATTGCCTCTTTGACCTTTGCCAGCTGTCTGATGGCCCGCATATACGAGCGTTCCATCAGAAATTTTATCATTTTTTAAGAGTTCCTGAAGAAATATATTGGTCGAATCCACTTTATCTATATAGTAAAGAACCTTTCCAATAAAAAGAGTGTTACTAATAGTCAAAGAATTGGTTTAAATTTGTACAATAATTCAATATTAAAATTTTTGGAAGCAAAGACAAAACAAAACACGGAAAAAATAACATCTACCCAATTATCTGAAGCAGTCGTTGACTCAATTTTGGATACCAAAGGTAAGGATGTTGTTGTAATGGACTTGAGAGAATTAACTGACGCATTTTGCGATTATTTCGTTATATGTCATGGAACCTCTACAACTCAGGTTAAATCTATTGGTGAAAATATAGTCGAAAGGATCAAGAAGGAGTTTGACGACCGACCATTAAGTTCGGAAGGAAAAACAAATTCTGAATGGGTTTTGGTTGATTATGTGAATGTTGTCATTCATATTTTCCTAAAAGACCGCCGCGAATTTTACCAATTGGAAGAATTGTGGGGTGATGCGAAAGTCACCAGATATTCGGATGAGGGTGATGTAATCGTTTAGGTTTACTTATTCGTATAACAGATAATTAGAATAAAATAAAATTTAATAGAAAAATAATAGATGTCAGAACAAGAAGAAAAAGACAAAAATGGACCTAAAAAGTCAAAATTCAATTACTATTGGATTTATGGATTGTTCATTTTAGTTGTTCTTGGAATTCAATTTATTCCAGGTATGACCACTCCTGGTGAAGAAATTAACGAAACAGCTTTTTTCAACAATTACCTAAAGCAAGGGAAAGTTGAAAAGATCAACATCGTCAATAAAGATTTTGTAGAGGTTTATTTGAATGAAAAAGCTTTGGCCAGTGAAACGGACGAGGCTGCCACTTCAGCCAAAGGACCACACAAAAAATTCACCATATTGTCAATGGATGGATTCAGGAATGATTTAAATGGGCAATTGGAGGCCAATCCTCAAAATGCTGTAAAAGTAGAAATGGTAGACCGAACCGATTGGCGTGGAGGTTTTCTTAGCTACTTGCTGCCTTTAATTATCATCGTTTTAATATGGTTGTTCATCATGAGAAGAGTGAGCGGATCAATGGGCGGTGCTGGTGGTCAAATTTTCAATATTGGTAAATCAAAAGCAACTTTATTCGATAAGGATACTTCGGTCAGTGTTACATTTAATGATGTAGCAGGATTGGAAGAAGCCAAAGAAGAGGTTGTTGAAATTGTAGATTTCCTTAAACATCCCAGCAAGTACACCGCTCTTGGTGGTAAAATACCAAAAGGAGCATTGTTGGTTGGACCTCCGGGAACAGGTAAAACCTTGATGGCTAAAGCGATGGCTGGAGAGGCAAAAGTGCCTTTCTTCAGTATTTCAGGTTCAGACTTTGTTGAAATGTTTGTTGGGGTAGGAGCTTCAAGAGTGAGAGATCTTTTCAAGCAGGCAAGGGAAAAAGCACCATGTATCATCTTCATCGATGAAATTGATGCAATTGGTCGTGCTAGAGGAAAAGGCATGGTTCAAGGAAATGATGAGCGTGAAAACACACTGAATCAGCTGTTGGTTGAAATGGACGGATTCAGTTCGAAAAAAGGAATCATCATGATCGCTGCAACAAACCGTCCCGATGTTCTGGACAGCGCATTGCTAAGACCAGGTCGTTTTGATCGTCAGATTGTTATTGATCGTCCAGATATTAAAGGACGTGAGGCTATTTTCAAAGTTCACATCAAACCACTGAAGGTTGTTGATGACATTGATATTTGGAAACTGGCTGCTCAAACTCCGGGATTTGTTGGAGCAGACGTCGCCAATGTTTGTAATGAGGCGGCTTTGATTGCTGCAAGAAAAGGAAAGAAAGCCATTACGGATAAAGATTTTCAGGATGCAATTGATCGTCACATTGGTGGATTGGAAAGAAAGAGCAGAATCATTTCACCAGATGAGCGAGAAATCATTGCTTACCATGAAGCAGGTCATGCAATTTGTGGCTGGTATTTAGAGCATGCAGATCCCTTGTTAAAAGTTACCATCGTTCCAAGGGGAATGGCAGGTGGATATGCTCAATACATTCCAAAGGAAAGATTCCTTTACAATGCTGATGAATTGAATGATCAAATGTGCATGTTGCTAGGAGGAAGAGTTGCTGAAGATATTATTTTTGGCAAGGTTTCTACTGGCGCACAAAATGATTTGGAAAGGATCACGCAAATGGCCTACGGAATGGTCAGTGTTTACGGAATGAGCGAAAAAGTTGGAAACGTTTCTTTCAATGACACCAACGGAGAATATAATTTCAAAAAGCCATATTCTGAGGAAACTAGTAAAATGATTGATGAGGAAGTTAGATCGATGATTAAACTTGCTTATGCTAAAACTAAAGATTTGTTGAAAGACAAACAATCAGAATTGGAAATGATCGCCAAAGAATTATTAAAGACAGAAATTTTATTTAAATCAGATTTAGAACGTTTGATAGGCATACGTCCTAGTGAAATGCCACCGCAGGAAAGAGCCGCAGGAATTGGTTCACCAAAGGCTCAAACTGACGTAGACGAGGATATTCAGACCAACAAAGGTTGAAAAATCTCATTTTTAGAGTTTTGAAAAAGTGATTTTTTTATTACAAAAAAAAGCCCAATCTTAGATTACTTGGATTGGGCTTTTTTATAAATTTAAACCACTGGTAGTTATGGTAAATGATACCCGTAATATTGTTTTAGAAAAGATCAGAAAAGGATTGGCAAAAAAAACTGCTGTCCCTTTTTCTGATCTTGATATGAACAACTCAGCATTTAACGTATCAAAGGAGTCCCCGGACATCTTATTTGCAGAGCAGTTTAGTGAGAATGGTGGTAAGTTTGTCTATTGTGATGATTTTCTTCAGTTTTATTCTTATCTCCAACAGCTTAGCGATAAAAAATCATGGCGCAATATACATTGCTGGAATAAAGATCTAATTGAGTATTTCAAAAAGGTCGGTTTTCGGAATTGTAAAATTGGTCATTTATTGGATAGGGCCAATGCAGGTTTGACAGTCTGTGAGGCCATTGTTGGCAACAATGGAAGTATTTTGATTTCTTCGGCCATGGAGGCAGGAAGAAATTTAGCGGTATTTCCGAAAACATGGTTGGTGATCGCAACAGTTGATCAAGTGGTTAGTGACTTTGAGGAAGCCAAGCAAAAGTTGGAATCGAAATATGAGCAAATGCCTTCGATGTTTAGTTTGATATCAGGCCCAGCTCAAAACAGAACCATTTCATTACAAAAAAACATTGGTGGAATTTGTCCAGAGGAAATTTATGTGTTTTTCATTGATACCATCGATTTGATTTTACCAAAAAAAGGGGCTGATGGAACTCTCTGAAAAAGAGAAAATTAAAATTCTTTTCAAAGAATCCGTTGATGTAAAGAAACAAATATTGCAAGATGATCGGATCATCGACAATATCTATAAAGCTGCATTACTACTTAAAAGTGTTTTTGAATCTGGCAACAAATTATTGTTGTGTGGAAATGGTGGATCAACCTGTGATGCAATGCATATTGCAGAAGAATTTACAGGAAAGTACTTTTTAGAAAGACCACCACTACCAGCTATTGCATTGACAGATGCATCCCATATCACTTGTGTGAGCAATGATTATGGTTTCAATGAAATATTTTCAAGAGCCGTCCAAGCATTGGGGAAAGAGGGAGATGTTTTAATGGCGATATCAACATCAGGCAATTCGGAAAATGTTTTTCGTGCTGCTGAAAAAGCAATAGAAAAAAAAATGAAAATAATTGTTTTAAGCGGAATGAATGGAGGCCGTTTAAAAGATCTTGAAGGAATACATATTTTGGTTCCTTCAACCATAACCTCCAGAATTCAAGAGGCCCATATTACAATTGGGCATATTATTATAGAATTGGTCGAGCAAGCAATTTATGGAAATGAGGAGACAGGAATTTGATAATAATTGGACACTATTTCTAGATAGAGATGGTGTAATCAACGTTAAGATTGAAGATGATTATGTAACTTCCTGGGAGGAGTTCAATTATACAGATGGCGCTAAAGAGGCCATAATGCGCTTAAGAGCATTTTTTCAGAGAATCATCGTTGTTACGAATCAGCAATGCATAGATAAAGGAATCATCACAGAAAAGGAGCTGCGTGAAATACACAACCTTCTTCGAGCAGAAGTTGGTGCGGTAGGTGGTGAAATTGATAAAATTTATCATTGTCCTCATTTTAGCTTCCTCAATTGCGAATGTCGCAAGCCAGCAACCAAAATGGCCCATCAGGCAAAAGAAGACTTTCCTGAAATAGACTTTCAAAAATCAATAATGGTTGGTGATTCTCCCTCAGACATCGCTTTTGCCAAGAACTTGGGAATGGTCAGCGTTTTTATCAGAAACGAAAAAAACATCCCCTATATGGAGGCTGAACCTGATTATGTTTTTTCAAGCTTATCTGAATTTGCCTACTTTGTTTTAATGCCTACCAGCTCCTAAGCACACAGAAAAATAAATTCTGTTGCTTTTTCCTGCTCTTTTTAGATCACACTTTGTTGACAAAATATGCATTGTGCTAAGGCATCAACCGTTTTTGCCGCCTCTATTGATCAAAAAATAACTCCCTAAAAATAACTCCCTAAAAATAGATCCTAAAAATAGATCCCAAAAATAGAACGAAACTTAATTGCCAATGTACTAACCTGAGTTCGATTTTAAAAAGCCAATATTTTTGCATTTCGAAAATAGAAATAATCATTTAATTTTAAGGTTGCTCTTCCTTAAAATAGGAAGTATGATTTTGAATGATTTGTCTCTTTTCGCTTGTCCTTTTGCTTGATCAAAAGGACTAAAAATCAAGGACTTATGTCATTTTTTAACGTAAAAGAACCTCCTTAAATCCTAAAAAAAATAAACTCGCTAATGAAATATTTT
>CALBCY010000312.1 GCA_937927195.1 uncultured Chitinophagales bacterium | reverse complement strand
CGTACCATCCAAAGATGCTGGGTTGTTGTAAACTTGGAATGCGTCGGTCAGATCTTTTGCCACAAATAAACGATCTCCTGCTGGGTCATAAGTAATTCCCCAAGGTTGGCCGTTTAAGTTCAAAGTTCTACTTGCACTAACTACTCCACTAAGCATATATGGATTGTCATAAGCCAAAATTTTACTATCACTGTTACTAGCGACATACAAAATGTTGTTAATTTTGTCCAATGCGATTTCACGTCCACTTGTAATGGCAGCATCTGTAAATTGAGTAACCAGGTTGCCCATTTCATCAAATACTTTTACACTCATATCAGCTCTAGACAATTGAGTTACATAACCATTTGTTTCATCGTAAGCAATTCCATTACCATCTGCCTGACCAGAAGCAATCATTTGAGGAGCCATAATCCAACTAGAGAAAGCATCTTGGAATACTGCAACCCCTGGGTTGGCAGTATTGGAAGCATATAATTTATTGCTACTTGCTGAATAATAAATATCTTCAGGAACTGCATATTTTCTCGCAACCTTAGGAGTAACATCTCCCATGTCATTGATATCAAAAGCTAAAACAAAACCACCTTTGGTTTTTTCTGCAATGAAGATTGTTCCATTCGATGCATTGTAATCAACATCAACCGGATTACCCAATAAAGTCATTGGTCCAGCAATTATTCTATCAGCAGTTACGGTGGTCATCGTTCCAGCAACTACAGCTGTAGCACCTTCAATAATGTGGATACCACCATCTGTATCAAAGTTTCCTCCAGATGCATCAGTAATTTCAGTTACAAATAAAATATCAGAAGCTGCATTGTAGTGAATGCCATGCACTCTAACCATTCCAGCTAAAGACGCTTCAAAAGTTGGCATTAAGCTCCCAGAAGCTGCAGCGGAAATGTTGTCATAAGTTTGGAACATGTCTGTAATGTCTTTGGCAACATACATTCTGTCATTGGCAGCATCATAGCTGATTCCCCAAGGACGACCATTCAAACTTAAGATTCTTGTTGGACTAACCGTTCCACTTAAAGTAGAAGCATTGTGGTAAGCCAAAATAGCGCTTACGGCTGCATCATGATCAGCAACGTATAAAATATCATTGGCTGCATCGTAAGCGATTTCACGCCCACTGACCATTCCTGGATCAGTAAATGTGCTAACTGGAAGCGCATTCCCTTTAGCTGCATCCGCATAGTTGAATACTTTTATTGATTTATCAGTTCTTGATAACTGATACATTGTATTGCTTGCTTCGTCAACAACAACACCGTTTCCGTCTGCTTGATCAGTATTAATGCTCACTTCCATATTGATGTCAGAAAGAGCAGGTTGATAGATATTGATTCCCGGGTTGGCTGTATTGGATACATACAAACCAGAATTTCCTTGTTGATCAGCCAAAGCTTCGTTTGGATTGCTCACCTCGGTTCCTCTAAATGGACTTCCTAAATATGGGAAGGTAGCTTTAAATGGAACATCGTTGTTGTCAACTCCAGTAGAGTAGGTAATAACACCAAGCAAATCTGAAGTAACAGGAGAAGCAGAAGGATCCGTTACATCATAATCGTCGTACCATAAACCAACAGCAGCCAAAACAGCTCCAGCAACAGCTTGCAATTCAATTCTAGTAACATCATCCTCTAAACGACGACCGTTAGGGAACCCATCCATATTAGGTATAAATTCAATATCAGTGTTTCCGGCAAAAGCTGGAACTGTTAAACCAACAACTGCTGCTTGAATTAATCCAAGTGGGCTAAAGTCAGGAGAATTTCTCGGTGTAACAGGCACCGCCATGTTTAAACGCAACATGTCTCCACCATTTGGTAGGAAATTGTTGATAAAAGGTTTTCCTGCGTTCAATGGATTGCCGCCTTTGGCTGCAACAGCCAATTGATAAGGTGGAAAGTTGGGAACTCCTGTATGAAATGCAGGCCATAAATCCACTGAACGTGGACTTGCAGCAGCAGGCAATAATAGTGTACCAAAAACAGCATCATCCAATGCAGTACCTGCAACCAAAGGATCACCTTTTAGTATAAATAAACCGTCTGCTCCGTTGCTAAAATCAAAACCTGGGAAAGTGGGTCCAACAAGACCAGCTAAAGAAGCTTTTTGAATTCTCAATGGGCTGAAAGAAGGAACCGCACCACCAAAAGCAGCATCGTCCATGTAAAGACCCAATTCTGGATTGTAGAAACTTGCGAAATATGCTGGATCTTCATTGTAAGGAGTTAAGAAGTTCCAATAATCTTTAGAACCTATAGGAATGACAGCTTCGTTTGTTAAAGGCATTCCAATTCTTGAAACTTGAACCCAATCACCTGCATCAACAGGTGCAGAACCGTCCGCTTGCAAAGTTCGCATAGCTGGTCTGCTGGCAGAAGCCCAAACACCAATTACAAAATCGCCATCTAAAATATCAGCGGCTTCAGAAACATCTTTTCCTTCTTTTTGAAGCGTTGAAATAGGAACTTGGATTGCAATTGAATGAACATTGTATCCTGCTAAACCGTCTCTTGCAGCTTCTCCTTGTCTTGGCATATTGCCCAAATCGAATACTGCGCCTAGGTCAACAAAGAATGGATCTTCAGCAGGTCCACAATAAACTTTCTCACCAGTACTGGCAGTAGTGATGGCCGATCCGATTAAATCGTCATAAGACATTACTCCAAGACCAACAGGTCCTTCAATCGAACGAGGTCCAATATTCGGTGGAGGAACGACGCCATCAGTAACAATGTCTTGGAAGCTTGCTCCTCCATCAATACTGCGCTCTAAAGTATAGGTGGTTTTGAGGTTTTCAGCTCCTAATCTAATGTTGAAAAATGTAGTAGGATCTTCATTTATCTGGCTAAAAGTAGCACGATAAATAATGTCATCCCCAGTAGTAGAAACATCATTATCGATGTGAATTTCATATCGAATGTTTTCACCAAATGTATACCAGTTTGGTCCTGCCTGCGGCAATTGTCCTGGAATGTAATTGGCTATGATGGTTACAGAGTTTGGATCTTCCGGGCTTCGAAAGGCATACAAGTCTGTATTGTCAGCTAATGGATCGTTGGCTATCAACGGTGCTTCCCTGTGACTGGAGGAGTATAGTGTATTACTTATACCCATCGCAAAAAACAGAAAGATTAATGTAGATAGACGCAAAGATTTTCTTTCTAGTAAAGTTTTCTTGAATCTCATTTGTCTGGATTTAGTTAATTAAAATGTAATAAAAAACATACGCAGTGAATTCAATTTTGGATTTAGTACCAAGAGAAATTCTGATTAAATTTTAACAATTGACTTTTGCAGTACAGATTTAATTTTTTTGATTCAAGAAATATGATTTCCTTGGATTTAAAACTTTTATTTTCATACATTTATATCTTAATCTTCCATTAGGGGTATCCAGTTTGTAATTCCTAAATTTTATGAAATGAAAAAATTATTTTTTTCATTAGTGATTTTGCTATGTTCTATTTCAATCTTTGGACAAGCAAATTGCAATGATCAGACTGCCTGTAATTATGACCCTTCTGCAATTGATTCTTCCGAATGTCTTTATCAAAATGACCTTTGTGATGATGGTAATGTAAGTACCATTGATGATGCAATTGATGATAAATGTGATTGCACTGGTGTTTTGAATTTAGCTGTGGGCTTTTCCATTAGCGATCCATGTAATTGTTTAAATCCAAACAATATTGATTTGGATATGGACAATTCAATTGATTTAATTTTTGAAACTGTAATCATTACTGGTCCGGCAGGATTGGTTTGGTCCTTGAGTTCTGGAACGGGTTTGCTAGATGCAAATGGAAATGTTTTAAGTAGCGTTGCTACTACGGAAACAGGTTCGGGTATTTTTGAAGCCAGTTTTTATCATGCACCTGATGCAGGTTATTTTTCAACCTGGAGCAATGGAAGCGATTCTGTTTTAATCATGAACACTTGTGGAGCCTGTGTTGTGGCTGCAGCTGTCCCCACAATGTCTGAATGGGGATTGATTATTTTGGCTTTATTGGCTTTAAATTTTGTATTGTTGTTTCAAATTTCGAGTAGGCTTCAAACCGCAAACAATATCACTGCATCTATTAATTGGAAACAGTCGCAGTTTTATCCTTTTTCTGCCAAGCATTTGAATCAAGCAGCGGTGTTGACCATCGGTTTAGTTGTAGTTCTTGGTGGTTTCAGTATCCTTCAATATGGATATATTTCTTTGACAGATCTTATTGGAGGATCGATTGCTGGACCGATATTTATGTACTTGATCCATTTGTGTTTATTGGAAAATGACCAAGATTGAGTTTGAATTTACAAGGAGTAGAAAATTAACTTTAAAACAATTTTAATTATTTCCCGGAGAATTGATGTATTTCAATTCTTCGGTTTTTTTTATAATAGGACTAAATGAATAATGATAAAAGTGTTTTGATGAACAAAAAAATAACCTGACGGCTATGGTGTTTACACAAAAAACTGTCCTTTCGATCGCTAGGAAAATTATTTGTTCGTATCTGAATAGACAGGGCTAAGAAGAATTTCATCCTTCCAATTAGAAGATTTGTCCTGCGTTGAAATGACATTGTGGCGAGTAAAGATTGTAATGGGTATTGGCACTGTTTTTAAAATCTAAGGTCTGCTAAACGCTTCTACAAAATCTAATGTTTAGTATCACCAGAATGAGCATTACTTTGGGAAGAGTTTTTTTTAAACAGACTTTAAACTGGTTTTAAGAAGCACTCATGTCTACAAATAAATACATGGCTTCAAGATTTGGGCTGGGACTGCCGCCTATTTTTTCTAGGGTGACAGCAAAAGCGCCTGCATTTTTTACAGCTTTCATTTGCTGAATATCTACTAGTTCTCCTTGGAGAGAAAGTAAACCTATATCAACCGGAGTGCCATCTACTATGGCCCACAATTGATATTGTTTATTTGATGGTGCGGTAGGAATATCTAAACTTTGGAAAAATACTTCATCCGTTTTTTCATTCCAAAATACCCTTGCAATTCCGTTTGGATAATTGTCTGTTCCTTTTAGCGTTAAAGTTCTAGTACTCGGGTCTTTGATTTTATTTAGTAAATTCGACTCATTGGTCAAATCATTGATTGACTTTTTAAGAGAAGCCAATTCAGTTTCTTGGTTTTTTTTGTCTTCGATGGCAAGGGCTAAATCTTGTTTTGTAGAGTTGTTGTTAAAGTATTGAAAAGAACTAACCAGCAACAATCCAATTATAGAAGCTGCAGCTAACCACGGGAATCTAGAACTTGTCGAACCATCCTTTGGGATTGCAATAGTTTTATTTGTTTCAGAATCTGGAGAGCCAAGATGCTTTTGTTCATTGCGAACGACTTTCATTTTTTGATCTGCTATTTGATCTTCAAATTGTGGAGTTTTATCAATTTCATCTAGTATGCTTGTTTTCAATCGGGTGGGAGGATTTACAGCAATATCATTAGAGAAGTTCTCAATCACTATTTCAAGTTGATCAAGCTCAGTTCTTATTTCAGGATAGATATGGCTAAGACAATCAACCTCTTTTTTTTCTTGCGTAGAGACTGCACCTAAAACATATTCTTCTAGAATACCGGACGATATGTATTTGTTTACATCCAAATTTAAATTATAGTTCTTATCATAATTACAAAAGACAATAAAGGATTATAGAATTTTCTTAAAACTTTTATGGCAGCTCTTGCTCTCGATTTTACCGTACCCAGTGGTAAATTCAAATCTTTAGAAACCTCAGCTTGGGTAGCTCCCATGAAATACAATTTTTGGATGATTTCAATTTGATCCTTGCTTAAGTGCTTAAGTATCTTTTGAACATCCATTTTATTTTCGAGATTTGATTCTTTACCTATATCTACGATGAATTGCTGATTAGAGTTTGACCTGTGTTTTTTATTTTTTCTTAAATTATCGATTGCGCAGTTTCGTGTAACATTTAACATCCAAGTAAAGAAGCTGCCTTTATTGGAATTGTAAGAGGAGGCTTTTTGCCATATTTTCACAAAACTCTCTTGTAGGACATCATTTGCGACTTCCTCGTTTTGTACAATAGAAATACAAATCCCATATAAGCTAGCAGCGTACTTATCGTAGATTTCGGCAAAAGCTTTTTTGTCTCCCTCTTGAAGAAGCTTGACCAGTTTTTCTATTTCTGATTTATTGTTAATGGTTTATTTGTGTTTGATTTATGTAAGTAGAAATTGTTGAGGCTTTAACAACGGTAGCTAATATAGTCAAAAAGAACAAGATTAGATCAGATAAACATTTCAATTTAAATTTTAATATAATCAAATTTTAGGTATTAGCCATTTTGTTAAAAACGTCTTTCTTTTTTTCTTGATTCGTAAAAAAATATGCTAGGAAAACAATCAAACTAAACATCAGACCGAAGTAAGGATACTTGATTATATTGTAAAAAGAGTCAAACCAATTGACCAAATTTACATTCTCTAAGCCTACTTGAAACTTTGAGTTAAAACGAGAAAATTTCAAAAGTAAGGAAACCCACAACTTGAATAGGACAAAAAGATAAAGGATGGGCAAACCGAATGCAAAGCCAACCAGTTTTGCTTTAATTGATAGTGGTGCTGCTATAAGTAAGGCAATAAAAAATGCAAAAAATAAGCCCGCAACAGACCAAGAGTTGATAGGAAATTGCAGTGGAGCAATTTGCGTTTCCTGCTTGCCCAATGCTCTTGCTTCATCTATGGCATTCTTCTTTTGAGTCTTACTAGTCATTACAACCATTAGGTCATAATCACTTGCTTTGTTTTTATCTTTCTTGAAATTTACTTCACCATTGTTTCCAAAATTGCTAAACCAATAGCTGGCTTGACTTTGATAAAAATTACTTATGATTATTTTTCCAGCGCCTGCATAAGCCCAAAAAAGAATGCATAAAAAGATCAAAGAAAAAATGATCAGTCTTTTCATCCAAAAGCTTGGAGATAAATTCATACTATTGAAGTTTTTAGGTTCTCATTTTTTCTATCCCAACTGATGAATACCAATAGTGCCATTAAACTCAAAACGATGAATAATACTTGCCAAACACTTTCATGCATTACATCAAAAATAGATGGAAAATGAATTCCTATAATGTATAGGTTAACGATGCGAAATAAATTTAATGCAATTAAGAAAATTGCTCCAGCAAACATGCCCTTAATTTTGTTAGAAAATTTTGTAGGAAAAATAAGAACAGCACATAAAAATATAGCCAGTCCCTCTACTCCGTCACAACCATTTTTAATGCTAATGGAAAATACATCGTTTCTAATAATGTCTTCTGCCGTCATTGTTTTGTAACCCAAAATGTTAAGCACAATTGATCCAGTTTTTGCATAAGCTATTGAAATATATTTAATTATATTTTCTTGGAAAAATTTGCTTGCCCATAATGCATAAAATGCAATCATTAAAGCAAAAAATTTGATCAAGATTAGATTTGTAGGTTGGAGAATAGCAATTTTTGCTCTTAGAATAAAAGATGGCTTATGTAAACGGACGGAAGATTGCATTGAAGCTTCAGCGTTTTTAAACTGCTTGTTTTTATTTCTTGATTTTTTCCCCATTGAAATTGCTTTTAAAATGTTTAAAAACTATTAAAAACTAAAAGAAAGGATTGTTTGTATTATTTCGATTAACAAACGACTTGATATTAACTATAAAATATACGTAGTAAAGAGGTGTTTTGGATTTACTAAGTTGAAAAAAATCTCCTTCATGTTAAATTGTAAAAGGATTGATGGAGAAATGCCTGCGCAATATCTGAATTTCAGCTTGGTTGAAGTGTTTGTTAAGATTGATTGAAAAATATAAATCTGGAATCCCATTGTAATCATTTATGAACGACATTTAATGGTTCAAATCGTATAAAAGCATGGTTTTCATACATCGCTACTAATGGCTTGATGTTATTTTGCAAAATTTAGGCATGAAAGTTATTTAACCGAAAAAAATTAAAATAAAAAAAATGGAAATAGCTTAGATAGAAAAAAGGAAACTCAATATGCTTAAAGACGAATGAGGTATTATTTTATATAAATCAACTCAATCCAAAAGTACCGTGATTGACGTAAATATTGCGTATTTATTTTTAACATAAAACGCATATTATGATTTTTTCAAAAAGATTGAGCCTTAACCTTAAGGTTGTTTTGTTTTCATTTTTTTCTATTTTGTTAGTAACATCTTGTTCTGATGATGAGCCAATGATGGTGGTTCTGGAATCAGATACTTTTAACTACGAATTGCACAATGGCCAAGCTGTTCCATCTGCTCCATATGGTGGTTTTCATCCTACAGACTTTTCTGCCTCTATGAAGTTGGATGAAATGGAGAATGGTAATACAATGATATCTGTTACCTTGACGAATGCAATCATTGGTGCAACCTATCACATGCACGCACACGATGCTGCAGATGCTGCAACCACTCCGAATGGGACACCCTATAATGAGTCGCCCAATGCAGATGTTTTTGTACAAATGATAGAAGCGGGAAGTAGTTCAGTAACAGTGACTCAAGAGTCGACCATGTCTTACGATGAGTTAACCAACAATTATTCTGGATTCTTTGTTGTTCATGATCCATTGCAAAGTATCAGTACGACTGATATTTCCACTTATTTGGTAGTTGGTGGATTTGCAAGAGCGCAAGCGGCCACAAACCTTTCTTCTTTAACATTTAGCTATGATTTCAATACTGGTCAAGTTGCAGAAACCTTTGCTTATTCAGGTGACCATTCCAATACTTTAGCTGCTACAATTCAAGTAGATGAATTAATGGATTCTAAGTCGAGAGTTACAGTTAGAATTATGAATACAATGGATGGTGAAACCTACCATACTCATGCACATGATATGGCTGATCCTGCAACTACAGAGAATGGAACACCATACATTGAGGCACCTAATGGAGGCGTCTTTGCCGCACCTATAATGGGCAATGGAGACATGGTTGGGCAAACGAATGTGTCTGATATGTCATTTACAGAAATCACTTCAACTTATGATGGCTTTTTTGTGATACATGATCCTTTGCAAGCCATTACAACAACTGATCCAACGACATATATCGTTTTAGGGGTTTTTGCTAGATAATAGCGTTTTGTGTTATTGTTTATTAGGGAAATCTCTTTAAGGAGGTTTCCCTCTTTTATACCACCTTAAAATATTTTAAATAGAAATTGATCCCTTGATCAAGTAAATTTTATCGAGAAAAGAGTTTGCTAAGGTTTCTCATAAGCGCATTGATTAACTAACCAAATCAAAAAAAAAATTATGTGGGGATTAAATATGTAGTGATTAAAATTGAATTTTCATTAAGTAAAAAAAATAGTTCAGCCTTTTTGTTTTTTCATGTGTACTTTTCTTTAGAAAGTACAGTTCTAATAGGGTAGGGAATGTCTATATTGTTTTTGTCAAATGCTTCTTTAATTGCAATGATGGCTTCACTTTTGGCTTCAACAGAACTAAGGTTAGCTGTTGCATTTACCCAAAAACGTATTTGGAAATTAATAGAACTGTCCCCAAAGCTTAGATAGTGAAATTCAATGTTTTCTGCGTTTTGTGGAGGATAAAGTTTTGCAATTGTTTTAACGCTGAGTTCCTTTACCTCTCTTAAATTCTCTTCATAAGAGACGCCACATTCTATGCTTGTTCTGATTCGGTTTGTGAGGCCAAAATTTTTAAAGGGATTCTCTAAGACCATTTTGTTTGGAATGACCACAATGTTATTGTCTGCCTCTTTAATCTTTGTATTCCTTAAATCTATTTCTAATACTCTACCTGAGTAACCATTGGTTTCTATCCAATCACCCACATTTAACACATCTTTTATCGCCAAAAATATTCCTGAAAAAGTATTTGAGAGGGTTCCTTGTAATGCAAGACCAATGGCTAGACCAGCAACGCCAGCTCCAGCCAAAAGAGAACTTAAAACTTCGTCTAGATTAAGAACACCTAGTGCAAGAAAAAGGCCCAAAGCAACAACTACTATCGAGGCTACATTGGATATTAAGCCTCTAATCGATACTTGTTTGATAAACCTCTTTAGAAATCTATTGGACCAATTTTGTAAGTTTTTAGACAGCCAAAATGAAATCACAAAAATTAGAATTGCAATAAGCAGGTTAGGCAAGTTTAAAATAGCAATGTCAATCCAATTTGACAGTCGATCGAGCATTTTATTCCAAGGTGATTCCATATTTTCATTTAATTATAACAGGAAATATTATACAATTAGTAGCCTAGAAATTCCTAAATTTCTAAGGTGTATTAATATTATAATACAGCTTTAATATAATCAATTGAAAATTGATTCAGTCGAAAACAAGAGGCTTATTTTTATATTCTGGAATGAAATAAAAAAAAACTATATGCAGAAGGAAGTCAAATTGCTTCCTTAAGGATACAAAAAAAAGGGCAGCTAATAAAAGCTGCCCCAAATATTATTTCACTTGATTACTAGTGTACGACTACTTAATTTTGAAAATCGTAACCAGACTTTTTTCAACTAAAATTGAGTATATAAAAGTCTATTGTTTGTTTTAAGTGAATTTTTTAATCTTTAAACTAGATTACTAAAATGGAAATCTATATCCAACAATTAGTTGATTGTATTTAAATAAGTTTCGTGCTGTGTAATCCACATACAAATCTCCTTTCCAAACATTCAAATAGGTTCCAGCAATAAAGTTGTAAGCTCCTTTTAATTTGTCTTCGTCTAAATCTGTGCTTACTTTCATTAAACCCAATCCTAAACCAATATAAGGTTTTACAGCCTCTACTTTTTTAAGAATTGGCAAAGCATAAGTTACATTCGCCATCAAACCAAAAGAAGAAGGAGAACCCAGACCAAAGAATGTTTCTGGCATAAACTCTAGTTTTGAACTGTCACCAATTGCATAATGCAATCTGTATCCAACATTAAAAGTTGCACTTCCTCCGATTCCGAATCCAGCAAAACCTGACATACCATTGTATTTAAGTTTCCCAAAAAATCCTTCACGGTTGTTGTATTCATCTGAGGCCTTAACATTGTTTCTATTTGAAAATTCAGAATTGTCAACCTTGTCTTTTTTGTAGGCATTCTCTTCGTCCTTTTCTTTGTTGCTTTTCACCTTGTCAGCAAGGTTGACTTTGTTTGTTCTTTTAGAATCATTTACATCATCAGACTTACCAGCACTTTCAGACTTTTCAATATTGTTGTTGGTCTCTTTTATTTCATCTTTTATTTCACCAAAAGCCTCTAAAATAGTTGACTGTAATTCATCAATTCTGTTATTGGTATCTTCAATTTCATTGTTCAATTTTTGAGAGTCAATTGATTTGACAACAACTTTACCATCTGCAGATTTTAACCCAGCTTCAATTTCAGCTTGATTGTCTAACAATTTTTCGTATCGGTCATTTTGTTTGTCCAATCCTTTTTGAAGATCGCCGATTTTGTCATTGTATGTGTTCAATAAATTTTCCAAATCATCTGCTATATCACTTTCATTGGATTTTAAATCACTTTGAACTTGAGCCATTGATTTTTGATCACTTTGCAAGTCTTGGATGGCTCTGTCTAGGTCTTCCAATTTTTGCTCCGTTCTGAAATCGCCCATCGCATCATCAATTGAAGAAGAGGATTGGGAATTGTTTCCCAATCCTTGTTGCATAGTGCTTCCTACTTCATTTTTTTTTACACCGTCTAGGATCTCTCTCAATAACAATTGGAATTCTGCTGGAGTCATTCTGATTTCAGATCCACCAGGATTGCTCATGATGTTTGGAGAATAAATTGAACCAGGTGCAGTTGCAGGTGCAGGAGTTGGAACTACTGCTGGCTGCGGATTTTCTGGTTGAGAAAATTCTTTTATGGTTTCTTTAACCTCTTCAGCCAATGCTTTCTGCTCATTAATTTCTTTAACAGCTTCAATGTCTTTGTTCTCAACTGCTTCAGCTAAACGTTCTTCCAATTCTGCTATTTTATCATCATATTGACGAGAAAGTATAGCAGTTGCTGAATCATTTTTTGCTTGAGAAGTCAATGCATAACTGTCCATCAACATTTGTTGGTCAGACATTAATACTTTCTTTACTTTTTTAGTTCCGCCTAATACGAAGTTGATACTAGCTCCATAAGACAATGAATTCTTTAGGTCATCAGGCTGGTAAACGTCTTCTGGGCTTTGCGTAGTTGTTAAGATAGATCTTACATAACCCGTCAATTTTATATATTTCGAGAAAGGTAAATCCAAACCTAAACCACCCATTGCAAATGGCTTATCTTCGATTAAAATTTCATCCGAATTACCTTTGTAATCGTCCCCTGCATTTATTTGTCCACCACCAATTGTAATCCAAGGGGTGAAACCTTTGCCTTCGTTCAATTTAAATCTCGCCTCACCACCATACATTGACAAATTGTCAAATTCTGTTGCTGAACCATCTTTCATTGCTCTCCAGTAAAAACCTCTTACTCCAACCAATGGACCGATGTTGATACCAGCGGAACCACCAAACATCCAAGTGTCTCTAAAAGAAAGATCTTCGTGGAAATTCATCTTCATAACAGTTGGCTCAATAGGAATGCTTAAACCTCTGAATCCTCCTGAAAAGTTATCATAATAAGCTTTGTCCAAATCTGTAAGTTGACCTGGTTTTCTTCCTCCGAGATATACAACCAAAGAAGCTCTTAAAGCATACGCAGCCATTCCTTGTGTTTCTGAACCAATTACATCTACATCAAATAACTCTCTGTCCGAATTGTTCAATAATGTAACAATAGGATTGTCACTATAAGCCGTTCTTATTCCTTCAATTCCAATTGTATAGCGGTTCGCAGCAGTAAACTTCACGCCAATACCTGTAGAGTAATAAATTTGTTTGTTATTGCTAATCGAATCGCCACTAATTTCTTGAATTCCAGTCCCTAAGCTTATATAAGGAAGCAAAGCAGATCTGCTTAAATTCAATTTTAGTTCTCCTCCGTATCTTCTCAAGTTAATGTCTCTTGGTATGTACAATGTGTCCATACCCATAGGAACATCAAAACCAAAACTGTTGATGTCAGTTTTTAAATTGAATCCTTGAACATAGTTGGCACCTAATTCAACATATTGGCCGAATCCAAAACCTAACTGACCTCCAGCTAAATAGCCATCTTTAAGCCCCGATTCATCAGAGAACCAGTTTCTTTCTGCCAAGGGAGATATTGTATAGCTTAGGCCACTTACTTGTGCATAAGTACTAAGCGAAAAGCTCAATATCAATATTGCTAGTGAGCATTTAATATGAAATATTTTCATGATCGAGTTTTTTTATTTAAAATAGGTTGTTGTTTAATCTCAAAGTTTAACCTGAGACTTTTGTTTAGAAAAATCTGCAATTCTATTACAAATGTTTTAGTATGCTTTTTTTATGAAAGTAACACAGATGATTATTTTTTATTAGAAGTAATTCCTTTTGAGGGGACAAGACTTAATAAATTTAACATATGTAGTTAGTTCTCATTGGAATAAACTAAATGGGCAAATACATAAGTCGCTTTAGCCAAAGGAGAAGGAGTATAAATAAAAACCGAAGGTCGACAAACCTTTTTAAAGAATGACTTGGTGAAATAAGCAGGATGATTAACCTTTCAAAATTTCATGTTAAAAAACACACAAAAAGCGGGTCAGCTGAACAGGTTTATTTTATCCACTTTTTTTTCTTGAAATAAAGAATCGCTAAAAGAAAGCTAGTAAGCATTAACCCCAATGCAAGTGGATAGCCTCTGTTCCATTGAAGTTCTGGAATGTTGGTGAAATTCATGCCATAGATTCCAGCTATTAAGGTCGGTAGTGAAATACAGACAGTCAAGATGGTCAATGTGCGAAATATTTTATTTTGTTCTAAATCAATTTTACTTGCAATGTTTTCCTTGAGATCATCCAACCTTTCAAAATTGTATTGAATGTGATCTTTGACTACTGCAACATCTTCTATTTCCAAATTCAATTTTTCTTTGATTCTTTTTTTCTCAAATTTTGAGCGGATTAGCAGATTTAGTATTCTTTGAAAGCTACTGATGGATTCTCTTATTTTATGATTGTTAAAATTTAATTTCATTATTAGATCCAAGTCATCCGCTTTAAAAGATTTGGACTTTACGAGGCTTTCGTATAACTTTTTTATTTCTGATGCGATCAATTCGGTCAAATCTGCATAGTAGTCTGAAATTATTCCCAATTGAAACAAAAAATGCTCTATGTGAGAGTTGAAATTGATACTTACGGAATCATATTGGGTTCTGCTTAAATTCAAAAAGTTGCTATCAATTTTGGCGGATAAAAAATAAAAAACCACTTCGTTTTTAATGATAATCACCATTGGTTCATCTGTAAAAAGGTCGGTTGAATTATAATTGGGTATTGAAAAGTTAAAGGATACTTGATCATCAGATTTTAAGTAATGTGAGCTGATTTCTATGTCTTCTATTTGATTGAAGATTTTGGTGTCAAGGCCAAATTTGTTGGATATTTTATTTACTTCCTCTTCTGTAAAATCAATAACACGTACATTAAACAAATCTTGTTCATTCCATAAAATTTCATTTATCGAAGCTATTTTATTAAGCTCCTTATTTTTGTAGTATAGTTCAATCATTTATTCTATTTTTATGTTGATTTATAGGCACTAAATTTCAGATCTGTAAATCAATATAGTGGTTTTGAAAAGGCCCAATGTTGATGAACATTAAAATTTAGAATCTGATTTGTGAAATTTATTGAATATAAAAAAGCAAAAATAATTTAACAATTTTCTTTTTGCTTTGTTATATATTATTAAACCTGAAGATTCGTTTTAAATGTTTTTCATTCATGAATTTTTGGGATTGTAACCTTTCTTAAACTAATCATTAAATGAACAATCGCACAACTTATCCGTTTTTATATTTCTTATTGATGGTGTTTTGTTTTTCGGCTTGTATTCAATCAGATCCCAACATCGATAAAAAAGGAGAAGACGAACTGAAGTCTCATGAAATAAGGACAGAAGTTAACTTGAATAAAATGACTTTTGAAGAGGTTATTTACGTTCCAATATATTCAGATATTTATGCAGATGCCAACAATCAAAAAACTTTGTTGGCTGCTACTTTGAGCATCAGAAATACAAGTTACGCAGATTCCATTTTTATCTCCAAAATCGACTATTTTAATACAGAGGGGAAACTCGTTCGTAAGTTTCTCGATAACACAATCAGTATTCAACCTATGGGAACTGTAAATTATGTTATTGAAAGAGAGGATGAGACTGGTGGAGCTGGCGCAAATTTCATAGTAGAGTTGTTCTCTAGAAACTCAAAGGTCAAACCATTGATCCAAGCTGTCATGATTGGTCAAGCTGGAAATAAAGGATTCGCATTTTCCACAGACGGATACTCTATAAAATAGTGGGTAAGCAAGTTGCTATTTTAGTTTGTTTTTTTTACAATGATGCCGTATAAGCCAGCCTTTAATGTTGGGGTAAACCTCAACAGGGAAATATTTTGAAAGTATTGAATCAAAATAAATTCTATCTCAGCAACCTCTCTTTCTATTTCTGGGTATTGAGCCATTAGTTCTTTTACAGTGGACATTTCTTTTTTGTTAAGGCCGCCGGCCATGTATAATTCTAAAATTCCTGATTCTATGTATTTCTGTAAATTCATTAAAAAATTAACATCCACTTTCTCAATGAATGAATTGCTTTTCTTAGTTTAGTCTTTAGGGTGCCTAATGGCAACTTTAATTTTTTAGCAGCTTCAGTATGTGTAAACCCTTTGAAATAAACAAGCTCAATTATTTTTTTTTCTGAAGGGTCTAACTTAGCATAGAACTTTGCAAGATCAATAAAATCAGTTTTTAAATGAACAGAATGTTGTGAATTGTCCATTTGCCTAAAATGCTCTTCTAGTGGGCTTGTCTTTTTTGAGTATATATAATCTCGACTTCTTCTTTTGTCTATACTTGCATTCCTTGCAATATTTAACAACCAGGTAAATAGTTTGCCTTTACTAGGATTGTACTTGTGAGAATTTATCCAAGCCTTTAAAAAAGTAGTTTGCAATACTTCTTCAGCCATTCTTTTGTCTCGAACAATTTGCAAGATGACGCCGAATAAAACTTCTGAATACTTATCATAAATTATTTCAATTGCTTTTACATTTTTCTGACTCAATAGCAGAACGATCTCCTTTTCGGATAGGTTTCTGTGCTTCAAAAGATTAATTCAAATGTTTGTGAAAATATCCTCATGAATCGTTTTACATTTACTAACATTGTAAAAACATACGTAATGAATATCACCTTTGGATTTACTTTTGTTTAAAAGAACTTCTTTTGTTCCTTTCCTTTTAGCTACCTGATCCGTTAATATTGTAATCCTTGAGTTTATTGAGAAGTTGGCATTCGATGCATAGAAGAATATCAGGAAAACTTCTTTTCATTATCAGGTATAAGTATAAAAAAAGAAGTATTTTTGATTAAATTGTTTAGTTACGAAATACTTAATGTCACAAAACTTCGCAAAACGTTCAATAAGTAAAGAAATGATTGGTCTCCTTCAGGAGGGGGATAAAAAAACATTTTCGGTCTTATATGATGTTTATTCGGCATCTATCTTTGGCATTTTGCTAAAGATTGTTGAAGATCCGCAGCTAGCTGAAGACCTTTTGCAAGAAGTATTTGTGAAGATATTTTCTGAGATTAAAAATTTTGATTCAGAGAAGGAGACTTTGTTTATCTGGATTTATAAAATTGCGAAACAAATAGCTTTTGATTCAATTAACATTAACTTTCTTGTTAGAGCCAAACAAATAAAAGAAATATTAAAAACCAATCCTCATCCGTTCCTAGAGCTTATTTATTTTAGAGGATTTACCATCGACGAAGTTGTGCAAGAATTAAATATTCCTAAAGAAACCGTTCAAAAAAAGCTAAGAAAAGAGCTTAAACAATTCATTCAAACCAAGCGTGAAAATGGATAGTGTAAGGGAATACATAGAATCAGGTATTTTGGAGCTGTATGTTTTAGGGCAAGCGAGCAATGAGGAATCTATGAAAATAGAGCAACTGGCCATTCAATACAAAGAAATCAAAGAAGAAATTCGCCTCATTTCTGATGCCTTAGAGGAAGCTGCTTTAAAAAATGCCATTGCTCCTCCTGTAACTGTAAAGCCATTTGTCTTTGCTATAATTGATTATACAGAACGCTTACAAGCTGGAGAAGTCGAAACATTCCCTCCTGCTCTAAATGAAGCGTCTTCTCTTGAAGATTATGCCGATTGGTTAGACCGTAAAGATGCAAATTTGCCAGAAGATTTTGATGCATTTCATGCCAAAATTATAGGCTATACACCAGAAGTGATGACTGCCATAGTTTGGCTAAAATATGGTGCACCACCAGAGACTCATACCCAAGACTTCGAGCGTTTCCTTATTGTTGAAGGTGCTTGTGAAATTAGCATCGGAGACAATGTTCACTATTTGAAACCAGGCGATTTTTTAGAAATTCCACTCTTTGTCAGTCACAATGTAAAAGTTACTTCCGATGTACCATGCAAATTAATATTGCAAAGAGTCGCCGCATAGAGAAGCAACGGATGCCTGGTAAGTTTCTTCTCATTTGTTGATTCCTATAAACTCCTCCAAGATTTACTGTTTTTGGTTTCTTGTGCTTTGATCTTATGACGAAAATCTGTTTGCCTTATCTCTTAAAAATTGATTCAAGATCTTTGTAATAGTTTTGAGTATTAGACATTTTCTCAAATCAAAAAACAGCTTTATTTTGGTCCTATGACGCTTACTTTTGGCTTATGACGCTTGCTTTTGGTGTTATGATGCTTGCTTTTGGCTTATGACGCTTGCTTTTGGTCTTATGACGCTTGCTTTTGGTCTTATGACGCTTACTTTTGGTCTTATGACGCTTGCTTTTGGTCTTATGACGCTTGCTTTTGGTCTTATGACGCTTAACTTTTGGTCTTATGACGCTTGCTTTTGGTCTTATGACGCTTGCTTTTGGTCTTATGACGCTTAACTTTTGGTCTTATGA
>CALBCY010000311.1 GCA_937927195.1 uncultured Chitinophagales bacterium | reverse complement strand
TATGAACACGAAGGCACAAAGGCACGAAGGATTTAAGTTGAAGTCGAAGTTTAAAAATTCATTGATTCGGATGGTTTATGGAATATGAACACGAAGGCGCAAAGGCACGAAGGATTTAAGTTGTAGTCGAAGTTTAAGAATAAGTTTAATTCTCGAGTCCAACAGGCAAAATTTGTCGAAGACAAATGAAGCCGTACCAACAGCAATGCGAAGCCGAAGCGTACCAACAGCGAAGCGTACCCCCCCCCATTTCACGCAGTCAGACCTCCATCGACCGGCATCGCCATTCCTGTTACGAAGCTGGCTTTATCTGAGCAAAGCCATAACATTGCATTGGCAATTTCTGTAGGTTCTGCAAACCTTTTCATTGGTAGATTCTGTTTTAACTTTTCTGACAATCCTGCTGAAATTTGATCCATCATTTCAGGTTTAAATAAACCAGTGACTGTAAATACCGGGCAAATCGCATTGATTCGAATGCCCTTTTTGGCATATTCCATTGCAGCAGTTTTCGTCATGCCAACCACTGCATGCTTACTCGCAACATAAGGGAGGCTATTGGGCAAACCTCTCAATCCTGCAATGGAAGATGTATTCAATATCACTCCTCCACCCTGCTTAAGCATTTGGGGAATTTGACATTTCATTCCATAAAAAACACTTGATGCATTTACAGACATAACATTTTCCCAATTACTCAAAGTTGTATCAGGAGTCTTAGCAGGCAATCCGCTAATTCCTGCATTGTTTATAGCAATATCGATTCGGCCAAATTTTTCGACCGTTAGTTCTGTTAAAGATTGAACTTCTTCAAATTTAGAAACATCGGTCTTTATAAAATGAGCTTGTCCCCCACTTTTTTCTATTTGATTAACCGTTTCCGTTCCGCCTTCTTCGTTGATGTCCGAAACAACAATCTTTCCTCCTTCAGCAGCAAACAAGGTGGCGGCCTCTCTTCCAATGCCAGAACCAGCTCCGGTTATTAGTATTATTTTATCTTGAAATTCCATAGGACAGATATTAGATGTTAGAGTAATAGATTACAGATTAATAAGTCAGCATCTGCTGCCGATCCGATTTGATTGT
This sequence comes from uncultured Chitinophagales bacterium, assembly GCA_937927195.1. Taxonomy (GTDB): domain Bacteria; phylum Bacteroidota; class Bacteroidia; order Chitinophagales; family UBA2359; genus JAHDGP01. The sequence goes on along the minus strand of CALBCY010000311.1, from coordinate 4,673 downwards.
ATTTGATTTGATTGTAATTATGCTTATCCCTAAATTGTACTTTCTATACCAAAAGGTATTCATTTGCACTGTCTCCTCTAACAGCACATGCGAAGCAAGCGTACCAATAGCGCATGCGAAGCAAGCGTACCAATAGCGCGCGAAGCAAGCGTACCAATAGCGTAGCGTACCATTTACAATCCAAACCTGTCATCAATATAAGCGATGCACAAATCCAATGTTGCCTTTATGCCATTTCTGTGCGTTCGCTCTGATCCGTGTGATGCCGATACTCCCGGGCCAATCAATGCAACTTTAGCATCGTAACCGGCACGAAGTGCAGCGGAACCATCAGAACCATAGTATGGGTAGATGTCTACCTTGTATGGAATTTTTTGCTCTTTGGCCAATGCGACCAATCTTGTTCTAAATCCAAAATCATAGGGTCCAGTTGAGTCTTTGGCACAAACAGAACAATGGGTTTCTTTTCCTGCACAGCCTTCGCCAACAACGGCCATATCAAGTACCAACAACTCTTCCATAGAAGGAGAAAAGCCAGTTGATCCACCATGGCCTACCTCTTCGTGAGAGGTAATCACCAATTCAACAGGAATGTTTTTTCCCTTATAATGTTTGGCTAATTCCATCAATATGTAGCAGCCTGATTTATTGTCTAGAAAGCGGGACTTAACAAAACCACTTTTGGTTTCTTGATAATTTACTTCAAAACAAACAAAATCGCCAACTTCTATTCCCAGCTTTGAAACATCTTTTTCGTTTTCAACAATTTCATCCAAATCAATGTGCATGTTGTCATACTTCCGGGGCAGAGTTGCTATCTCACGATTGTTGTGAACTGCAGGATTGTCAATTCGAAAGATTCCAGAATACACCTTCCCACTTGCTGTGTAAATTCTTACATATTCTCCTTCGACTGATTGCAATTTCAGTCCGCCCAAATTTGAGATTCTCAAAGTTCCGTCGTTCTGAACTTCCTTTACCATTGCACCAAGGGTATCAGTATGAGCTGACAATGCCAATATTGGATTTTCACCCAATTTACATTTCAAAGCACCTTTGTTATTTAGTTCTGTTTCATATCCATAAGACTGATAAACTTCAGAAATGTATTGACAGGCTTTTTCTGTAAAACCTGAAGGGGAGTCAATTTCTAACAAACTCTTCAATGTATCCAACTTCATAGGTAAATATTATTATTAAGTATTAGATTTTAGATCTGTGTAATAGACATTTTCTCCAATCAAAAAACAGCATTACCTTAGTCTTATGTGCTTTCTTTTGGTCTTAGCAAAAGACATTTTTAATTAAGCAGCTTTGACTCGTTTTATAAATTTGACTGTGTCCTATGGCAATAACACCAAAGGAAAGCCAACACTTGTCTGTTACTAAAAAACAGATGCAAGATTAACAGATCAATTCAACGGATTCTTCAGACTTCAATTTCATTACAAACGCTCTTTTAAAAAGGATAACCGATACCCAATTGGAAAATCAAGTTCTTTCTTCTCCAAGCTTGGTCTTGCCAATTGGCTCCACTAAATTTATCCAAGGTCCATCGATTTCCAGGATCATAAAATGGAACATAAAGTGGCGTCGCCAAATCAAATCGAAGCACAAAGAAAGAAAAATCAAAGCGTAAACCAAAACCTGCGCCTATCCCAATTTCATTCCAGAAGGATTTAAGTGTAAATTGCTCACCAATTTTCAAACTATCATCTCTAATGGTCCAAACATTACCAGCATCTACAAAAAAAGCACCCTTTAAAAACCAATAGATCGGAAAACGATATTCGAGGTTGGCTTCCAATTTTATATCTCCTGTACGATAAAAGTTAATGTTGTTAAGCGTGGTGTCAATCGATTCGACATTTCTGTCGGGGTTTTCGGGATCATAATATCCTGGACCAATACCCCTTGCTCTAAAGGCACGAAGGCCTGTTGAGCCTCCCGAAAAGAATTGCCTTATAAAAGGGAGAACTGTTGAATTACCATAAGGAATACCAATTCCACCATAGACCCTTCCGACCAAACTTTCATTGCCACGTGTCCAATATTGACGGTAATCAGCTTGAAGTCTTAAAAATTGAGAGTAATCCAAACCACCGAAAGCTGTTGAAAAATCGTCTTTAATCAAATTAGTCCCAATCAATGCCTTTTCTAGCAAGGACATTACATTTCCCGTAAGGTCTATGTCTCCTTTGAAGAAGTAACTCTTCCTTTTGTATCGACTTTGATAGGCTTTATTGCTAATTCTATTGTTGGTATTGATGTAACTATAGCTACCGCCGATAATTAGTTTATCTTCAAAACTTTTTTGAATCCTAAGATCATCATCCAAATATTTTAAAAACTCTTCCTCTTGATTGTAGATAAATGAATAGACAAATGAAGCAGGTGTTAAAATATGTCTTGCTCTGTTTTCAGATTTCCAGTCATATCCAAAACTGAATTCAGTAATATTGAGACTGTAGAAATTAACCCATCTCCTAAATTCTTCTGTGAAAGCGAAAGTAGATTTCACTTTATTCTGTTTGGCCGCTTGCTGCCAAGTAGATCGGAGCCAACGTTTAGGAAAAGGAACCATCAATTTGGGAATCGCTAACTTGGCTGTTCCAGATATATTGATGTTGTTAATAATTGGCAGTTCGTTGTCTGCGTCATTGAAGATGTTAAATTCGAGCCCGGCATAAAGATTAATGGTAAACAATTCGCTGCCCCGAAATAAATTTCGATTCATATAAGTACCTGTAAGCGCTGTTCCTAAAGAGCTGTTACTCGCTGGGGTATCTGTGAATTTGTTGTTGACCTCCGTCTCAATCGAGATCTTCATTTTCTTCAATGGAGTTAAATAGATGAAGCAAGTCAATAGATTTCGATCAAGACTATCTTTGTGTTCTTCAAATCGAATATTGACAAATTTGAAAACCCCCATATCCAATAGGTTCCTAAAACTCAGTTGGTGATCGAAGGAAGAATAGTAGGCGCCTTTTTTCAAAGCTATCTTGTCAAGAATGGTGATTGGTTTGAATTCTTTTCCGTCACTGATATAGATAAAATCATTTTGAGAAATGGTATCTACTTTTTGACCATCTAAACTTGCATTGAAATCATTGATGACGTAAATATCATCCATGATGTATTTTTCATGTTCACCATCTGTTGGTTTGGCAATGTCTACAAAAACACTGATTTTTTGATCGTTTCCAGAACTGTCCACTCGAAAAGTGACATACTTTTCGTCGAAAGCGAAATATCCATTCTGCTTCATTTTATTGCTAATCCTGGCTCGCTCTTCCTGAAACAAATCTGTGTTAAAAGCCAGTCCCGACTTTATAAAAGATCTGGACTTGTTAATTTCGACAATCAAATCAATTTCAGCAGAATCGACGGGAGAGTAAAAGACTGAATCTATTCTGTACTGTTTGCCCAAATTTGCCACATAAGTAACTTTGGCCTTTTTACCTCGAATTTTGGTTTTGTATTCTACTTCGGAATAATAGTACCCTTGATTGAACAAATATTTGTTCATTCTTTCACAATTGGTTTGAACCAAAATTGAGTCCAATAAAACAGGTTCTTCTCCTTGTCGTGCCAGCCAGGAAGAGATTCCTCCTTTCGATTCATCCCCATTGAAGTAGGCCCAGAGATTGAACCTAAAAACTCCCAACCATTTATTGTTGGGGCTTGGTTTTCCAACCCCTTTCAAAGATTCTTTTAATTGACTCGATTTTTTAACGTCTTGTTTAGATTCAAAATCGATTTCAACTTTATCATATAGAATTTCGTCATCCTCCAATAATCGCGTTACATTGCAACTGTTTAAAAGCAGACTTAGAATAAAAAAGCTAATAAGCCCTTTGCATCCTAAGCAGTTTGCCCACATTTTAGATATTGAAGATGAGTATTTCAAAAAGTGATATTAAATTTATTCGAGCTTTAAGAATCAAAAAATTCCGCAGTCAAAATAGTGCCTACATTGTGGAAGGTATTCATGCAATTGAAGAGTACCTCGATTTTCCCTCAAAAATAAAACGAATTTATCATACTAAGGATTTTATTACGAACCAGAAGCCGCTGTCGAGTCTATTTGACTCTGTTTCTGATAAAATAGTTACATGCGATGAGCAATCATTTAATCAAATTAGTAACCAACAATCTCCTCAAGGGATTTTAGCAATCGTTGAAATTAACAATGTTCCTTTTAATAAAGAAGCATTAGACAAACATACCACTCTTTTATTGGATCAGGTCAGAGACCCAGGTAACCTCGGAACCCTAATCCGTCTTGCAGATTGGTTTGGTTTAGATCAATTAATCTGTTCACGAGACAGCGTTGATTGTTTCAATCCCAAAGTTGTCCAATCTACTACTGGTTCTTTGGCAAGGATCAATGTCTTGTATACGGATCTTTCCGACCTCTTGGATGAATATCCCGAAAAACCAGTTTATTTAGCTGCATTAGGAGGCAAAAATCTTTACGAAACTGAAATTAAGGAAGGCTCTTTCCTAATTTTAGGTAATGAAGCCAGAGGCATTTCATCAGAATTGTTAAGAGAAAAGGAAAACCATCATAAAATTGAAATTCCAAAGTATGGGAAAACCGAATCACTAAATCTGGCTGTTTCTGGGGGGATTATTATGTCGGAATTCTGGAGGAGATGGCAGTTCTAAGT
>CALBCY010000310.1 GCA_937927195.1 uncultured Chitinophagales bacterium | reverse complement strand
CCGCTTAATTTGGTGTTATCACTGCTTAATTTGGTGTCATCACCGCTTACTTTTGGTGTCATCACCGCTTACTTTTGGTGTCATCACCGCTTACTTTTGGTGTTATCACTGCTTACTTTTGGTGTTATCACCGCTTAATTTGGTGTTATCACTGCTTACTTTTGGTGTCATCACCGCTTACTTTTGGTGTCATCACCGCTTACTTTTGGTGTCATCACCGCTTACTTTTGGTGTTATCACCAAAAGCTGAGTGAACCGTCTTTAAAGCTATAAATGGAAGTATTAACCATTAATACAAAATTCCCTGTTTTACTTTGGTGACAATATCAAAGAATAGCTTTAATTTGTCCAGTGCTCAAATCCTCAAACTAAATAGCAAAGGCCTTTGACTAATTTGTAATACAAAACTCCAAAGTCATTCGGCATCATCAAACAGCTAACAGCCAACAGCCAATCGCCTTCCCTCACAAAAAGCATTTCTTAACTAAAGTCAATGCATGCCCTCCCAAAGCCATTTACATTTGATGTAGAATTAATTTTAAAAACCTAAAATCTAATCAAATGAAATATTTAAGTATGATGGTCTTTAGCTTCCTCTTGGTTTTATCTAGTTGTTGCATTGATGACATCGATCAATTGCAAGGAGTGTATGCACTAATTAGTTATTCAATATTGGATTGCGATATTGAATCTAACAATCAAAACGATAATTTGAAATCAACAAGCAATGACTGTATGGATATCAAAATCGCTGGCTCTGAATTTTGTATCAGTGGCCAGCTTGAAATTAAGTTTGATGGCTCCTATGATCAAGAGGTGATTTTTAACAGTTCTGCAGGAACCATAGCTTCTTTCACAGACAGTTCAACAGGGAAATTGGGAAATACAGAAGAAAAAAACACTTGGGTTTCTGAATGCTGTTTGCCTTTCTTCGAAGATTGTGAAGTAGTCGATGCCAGCCTAAACGGGGATGTTTTAATCTGGAATATTGAAGACGAAAATAATTGTGTTGTTCAATTGCTTTGGCAAAAAAATTGATAAAACCTTTTTGGATAAGCAGATCAGTTAAATCAATAAATCCATGATTTTTTAATTTGCTACAGCTATGTCCTCGGTTTGTTAATTTGCGTTTTCATTTTTTATCTTCATAATCACCTGGCTCGGTAATGTCCAATTATCCGAGCCAGGATTTTTTGTTAAAAGACGAGGTCTAAAAAAGCCAATGGCCAATAGCTAATAGCCAAGGGCCTTCCCAAAAAGCCAAAGGCCAAATGCTAAAAAACTATGGTTTGCCTTTTCTAAACAAAAAATCCTTAAATTAACATTCCAGATAAATGTCAAAGCCAATGAAAACAGTCAATTCAATTTTCTTTTTATTTCTCTTTTCTCTACAACCATTTTTTGCCCAATCACAGTTCCTGGAATTGGAAGTTCAGCAAGCAGAAGAATTGGGACTTTCAAGCGATTCATTGGCTAAGATGGATCAATACTTTCATCAATTGGTGGATGAACGTCAACTGGCAGGAATTCAAACAGCCATTATTCGAAAAGGAAAGTTATTGCATTTTGATACTTACGGATATTCTGATATTGAAGAAAATAAAATGCTTGATGATCAAAGTATTTTTAGAATCTTTTCAATGACCAAACCCATCGTTTCAGTTGCCTTGATGCAATTGTATGAACAAGGAAAATTTGAGCTGAATGATCCATTGTATAAGTTCATTCCTGAGTTTGAGCATATGTTTGTTTTTTCAGATACAGCAGCGTTGCCCGCAGAACGAAAAATCCTAATTGCTGATTTGCTGCGCCATACTTCTGGCTTTAGTTATGGGAGAACTCCTTATGAGGAACTGACTCGGAATTATGCTGAAATGGATTTAAACTCCTCTGTCAACAACAAGGAATTTGTTGAAAAACTGAGCAGAATCCCGCTACAATTTGAACCGGGAACCAACTGGAAATATGGATTGTCTACAAATATTTGTGGCTATTTAATTGAAGTGATCTCTGGAAAGTCATTGGATGAGTATTTAAAAGAAAACATCCTTAAACCCCTTGATATGCTAGACACACATTTTCATGTTTCGGAAGAAAAAGTTGATCGTTTCACTGTTGGCTATGGTTGGAACGAAGAGGAAGGATTGACCATAAGCGAAACGGCTGTTGACAATCGATACACAAGACCAGTAACGCTTTATAATGGTGGAGGTGGAATGGTTTCAACAACTTATGATTATTTGAAGTTTTGTCAAATGCTTTTAAACAAGGGAAAAGTTGCTGATCAAGAAATTTTAAAGGAAGAAACGATAAAGACCATGCTCAGCGACCAACTAATTGATGTTCGAAAGTATCAGGATGAACTGAATCTAGTTGGTGGGGCAGCAAGTTTTGGACTGGGGTTTGGGATTAATGGAAACTCAGCAAATGACTTGCTTCCAGTATTTGGTTGGGGTGGGGCAGCAGGAACCTTTTTTAAAATAGATACAGAAAATGATCTGGCTTATGTTTTGATGATCCAATTATCGCCTTATACCCAATTGGGTTTAAAACAAAAATTTCAAGATTTTATCAATGCGGCAATAATGAAATGAAATTATGAATTTGTAAAATTCAAGTTTAAACGCAAGTCTATATGCACAAAAAAACCTGTAATCTTTTGAAGATCATTCTAAGCAACTTGGTTCTTCTTTTCTTGCTATTCTTGCCAGCCAATGTATTTGCCGAATACAATGGTCATCACATAGAGTTTATGATTGAAATGGATGATGGGAGTGAAATTCATGCTTACAATTACCTCTCTTTTGTTTATAGAAAAGATCAAACTCTACCTTATCAAATGTTTCTTGAGGAAAATTATCATTTGATATTAAAAAATCAATATGTGGATAGCTTGGGTGAAATGACTTATTTTCAAAGCAGAATAAAATACAATTACGAAGATTTTGATGGAGGAGCGCACGCAATCTATACCATTCTCAACAAAAAAAGCATTGATACTGCTATGGTCAAAACCTTTAAGATCATTGGTTTGATTGATCAATCTTATGCCATCGGTATTTCCAGTCAACACCAACTTGCCGACAGCTTATGGATGAACAATAAATCGCTGGAAAGATGCTCCTTTGGAGGCTTGTTTTGTAGCAACGATTTATATATACACGAGGAAAGTAATGAAGTAAAAACGATTGTCAAAGAACTTGCAAAAGTATCAGCTCAACTCCAAAAGGAATACGAGAAATTAGAAGAGGACATTCGGTATTCCGAGGGTGAAGATCGTGATCAAGCGGAAGAAAAACTGATGAAATTAGAGGAAGGAAGTGATGATAGATTTTTTGATGTTTTAAATAAACTGAGTGGCTTGAAAGTTGTAATAATTACTATGTGCACCTGTTAGTGAATCACCACAACAGTTTTCTACTTTAACCATACTGTTTTATCAAATTTCCTACCAATTTCAATCTCATTGTCAAATGAAATTTTATTGAATCAAAGATTGCCATAAGATACATGGAACAAACATTTTTACTAATTTTATATTGAAATTGGGATTTCGATTTCTAATATTAATTTCAGAACAAGATTATTGATACCATGCTTAAGATAGATATGCAAACTCATGCTACGGCAATGAAAGGTAATATGGAAATGTACTGGTTTGAGAACAAACACATTGGGCTAGAAAAAACACTTTTTCACCGCATTCATATACCTCTAAAACCTTTTAACTCCCAATTAGATGAACCTCAGCCTGTCAATACGCAAATAGTAATAGAGTGGTTAGACTTGGGCTTGGAAGATCCTGCGAACCTGGATGGGTTAAATATATCGAGCACTCCTGAAGATGCTTCTGAAATTTCTATTTACTTGGGGCAAGCACACAATCCTTGTGACATCAAAGAACTGGTCTTCAAAAAACTAGATGATAATTTGTTTGAAATAAGATGCGAATTGTTCTTGGAGTTTGGATTTGAACGTGTCGCTCAAAATGAGCATTTTTCCTTTACAACTGAAATTGAGTTAGATGACAAAATAAAAGAGTGAAAAATAAGCTTATTGTCTTTTTGTCCATTTTGTTATTTGTTTTCTTAAACTTGCGCACTTGAAAAGGACAATCTATGCATTCTGCAATGATTATTTTGATAGAGAACTCGAATGTTGATAAATTCTTGTAATCTCATTATTTTACACAATCGATTGATTTTCATATATCATTCTTGTCTATTATGTCTCAATCACTCCTAATCATCTCAATATAGGCTCAAAATGAAAGGAGAATGACATCTAAATTCATTTTTTACCGTAAAACTTAGTATTCTTCCCTTTTCAGATACCTCTGTTATTACAATACTTACTTACTGCTTGATTTACCCAACCTAATTGTCTTCAAAATTGAATTTTTTGGATTGGAAAAACAATGCAGGTATGCAAAATACAATGAACACAAATAATTTAGATTTAGTTGAGTCCCTTTCTTCACTATATGATTTATCCTTATCAATTGGAGATTCCTTTGATACCAATGAAATTTCGATCGGATTTTTAAAAGGTTTGAGAAAACAGCTTGATCTCTCGTTTTTGGCCTTGTATAAATTAATCGACCAACAGGATATGGAATGCTTATGCAGCATGCCTGATTTGGATGACAAGAAAATTTCAATCTCTAATTCCTTTTTCAATTTTATTTCATCCAGCAAACACTTTATTGTCGACAATAAGAGCAGCTATTTTAATGAAATACAGCAAAATTTTCAAGAAAAATGCTCAGAATATTGTTTCTATTTCGTCGGTGATAACAAATTGTTTGTTATGGGAAGAAACCACACACCTTTTTCTCTGATTGAATTGAAGAAATATAATTTGGTCATTAATAAATTCAGCACATTTATGGAAAGTATAGCCCTTAGTCAAACCAATGAGAAAGACTTAATTGCAAGAATACAATTATTAGAAGAAAAAAACCAAAAGCTCAACAATAAAAATACTGAACTTTTAAAATACATTAACTCAAAAAATGAATTAGAAAACTTCACCTTCAGAACTTCTCACGATTTAAAGGCACCACTTCGAACCATCATCGCATTTACCGAACTTCTCAAAAATGGGGAGGAAAATAACTTGAATAGTGGCCAACTGGAAATCATTGATTTTATTTTAAAAGGCGGCAATCAAATGAACAGTTTAATTGACAGTATTTCAGAATATTCTAGAACCAATTCTAATCCTGTTAAACGTCAAAAGATTGAAATAAGAGAATTGATCAATGATGTTCTAAATTTGTTGAATGGTGAAATTTCTAAAACAAACGCAAATATTGATGTGAAAGATTTGCCCAAGTATATTTTTGCTGACTTAGCTAAAATGAAACAATTGTTTTTCAACCTTCTTAGCAATGCATTAAAATTCAGTCGAAAAGAAATCAATCCAGAAATAGAAATTTATGGGATCGAAAACAATGCGGAATATTTATTTTCGATCAAAGACAATGGAATCGGAATGGAAAAGGAATACACTGATAAAATATTTGACCTTTTCGAAAAATTGAACCCAGAAAGATACTACAATGGCTCTGGTATTGGACTGAGCACTTCTAAGCAAATTGTCCTTCAACACGGAGGCAATATTTGGTTGGATACAGAACCCAATGCAGGATCAACATTCTATTTCACCGTTAGTAAATCTTAGTATAAAAGCCCCCATAAATATCGACTCCTTGTTCGCTAGTTACAGCTAAAAAACCATTCAGATTTTATAGGTCAGCAAGATCAAATTTGTTCTAATTAAACAAATGAAATCCTTCCCAAAGGAAAATCATTGGAAAAAGCAATGGAAATGGCTGCTTATATTTGCAGTCTTCCACAACCCGCTTTGCGAACTGATAAGGAAGCGGCTCTTAGAGGATTTGGAGAAACACTGGATGATGGATTAAAAATAGAAGCGGGGAAATTTCTGGATTCTATATTTGACCCAGAAACTAAAAAGGGATTGGAAAAATTCATTAACAGACAGCATCCTGACAGACAAGCTGGAGTGCCATCCAAAACAAAAGGAATTGTAAGAAACAATTCTAAGAATTAAAAATTCTCAGCTCATTTGGGAAAACTTCCATCGACCAACAATCCATCAACCAACTATCTATCGACCAACACTGAGTCCACATTTCAGGCCAGTTCATTTTGGAATAATCCAATCATATTTTCCATCATTTTTCTATCAAAAAATCTTATCTTGGATTCATGCAAGTAACACTCAAATTTTTTTTTAGCTTTTTCTTTTTGACCCTCATTGGTCTTCCTGCTGTTTCACAAGATGTCAAAAAAGAAAAGACCGACCACAAAGCAGCAATTGAAAAGACTTTTTTAGAGTTTTTTGATGCGACGAAAGAAAAGGATGTTGTGAGAATAGTTGATTACATGTATCCAAAATTGTTTGAATTGGTTCCAAAAGATATTCTGATTCAGACCATGGAAGAGTCAATGGAAAAAGAATTGGGTGGAATCACTTTTTATGAAGAAAAAATTGACAGTATTTCAGCTGAAATAATAATAGATGATTCTAGATTTGCGGTTATTGATTATAGATTCTTTATGTCAATGGACGTCGAGCAATATAAACCAGAAGAGGCAAATGATTCAACGAACTTAATTGATGTCATCGAATTTACCATGGAAATGCTGAAATTGACGCACGGTGAGGAAAATGTAAACTTAGATGAAACGGGGAGTAAAATAGACATCAATGTTATTACCAAGGCTTTTGCCATTCAAAGCAATACTGATCCTAGCTGGAAATTTATTGAATACAAGCCAGAAAGTTTAGATTTTATGAAGCAAATTTTGCCTAAGGAAGCTTTAGAGCTAGCAGCCAAAAAAGCAAGCAGCTGTATAGAATGTTGTTCCCTAAAAGATGCTTTTGCAAATCCAATAAAAGTAAGATCTTTGATAATTAATGCGGAAATTCATGGTGAAAACATTGACAGCTTAAGCTCCAGCATTGGCGATTTCACCAATCTAGAAATTCTATACCTAACTGATCATTCTTTTAATTCTATTCCAAAAGAAATTGGGCTGCTACAAAACCTAAAGCAATTAAGTTTTGCCGGTTGCAATTTAAAGGAAGTTCCTGATGAAATATTTGAATTGAAAAATTTGGAGGAACTCCTTCTATATGACAATAAGTTCAGCAAAGAGTATGTCAAGAAATTTAAAAAAATGTGTAGAAAACTAATGCCGAAGACCCAAGTGGAAATAGACTATTGAAGAACCAACTATTAAAATTGAGTCAATGAAAAAAAACTTAATCAATGCCTACGCACTTAACCTTCACTATGCCAAAGATCTCGTAGTGGATGTCGAAGAAAAACTGATGACTCATTCACCTTCTAAAGGATTAGAAAATCATCCCGCTTTCAGCATTGGACATTTGATATCTGGAGCGGCAATGACTGCTCGATCCCTTGGAGGCCAATATGTTTTTGATCCCAAATGGGAAGATTTATTTCAAAGAAATGGTCCAGGCGATCCAAGGTTGCCAGATTCCAACACAGCCTTATATCCAAAGAAAGAAGAGCTCTTAAATGAATTGGAGAACCAACATAATCGTGTGGAGAAATTGATTCTTGAACTAAAGGACTCCAAATGGATTGAACCTGTTGAATGGCGATTGTCTAAATTTCTACCAACACTTGGAGACCTGCTTTACTATATGTGCATCATACATGAATCCAATCACCTCGGACAAGTTGCGGCATGGCGAAGAGCAATGGACTTGCCTTCTGCATTGGCGAGAATGTGATGTTAGGGTTTTCATATTTGTGTCTTATCGATAAAATAATTTTGAGCCATATCATTGCTGCTGTCAATTAAATTTCAATAAAAGAAGCCATCCCAATTTTGTAAATAAAAGGATCCCATAAACCCAGTTGCTTAATAATAAAACCATGAATTACATCAATCCCAGTCCAGAATCAGGCAAACAATTTTACATGGACTTTCATCAAAAAGGTCCAATTGTTATGTTGAATATGCTTAGCTATCGAAAGGTAGCAGATTACAGCACCTTTGAGGACATAAAACCTGAAAATGAAATTTCAGGACAAGCAGCTTACAATGTATACATGAAACATACAATGCCGCATTTGGCAAAGGCTGGTGGGAAAGTGATCTTCTTTGGAAAAAGCAAACATTTTTTGATCGGCCCTCAAGACGAAAAATGGGATGCGGTTTTATTGGTCGAACATCAATCAGTGGACAAGTTTATGGAATTTGCTCGAAACGAAGCCTATCTTAAAACGAGTGGGCACAGATCAGCTGCATTGGCAGATTCAAGATTGCTTCCGATGTCTCAGGTAAATTTGAATCTTTGAATTAAGGAACACACATTTACTCATTCAAGCATTCCCAAAAAGCATGTCCAAAAAGCTCGAAAAATTAAACATCCATCAAGCTAGAAAATTGGTTTTGCATTCACAGCAAATCCTTTCAACCAAAAAGGCCAGCTCTGCTTTAGAATCCAGTTTGGAAGCTATTGAAAATTTGTCGTATGTCCAGATAGATACTATTTCAGTTGTGGAAAGAGCGCATCATCACACGATGTGGGCACGCAATCCTCGCTATAAGAAATCTCAGCTCGAAGAACTTCTCGCAAGCAAGAAAGTTTTCGAATATTGGGCGCATGCAGCTTCGTATTTGCCAATGTGCGATTTTAGATTCAGCCTGCCGAGAAAAGCAGCCATTAAAAAAGGAGTCCAAAGCCATTGGTACGAAAAGGATAAAAAATTGATGAAATCAATTTTAAAGCGCATCAGAGAAGAAGGCCCATTGATGGCAAAAGATTTCGAATTCAAAGGCAAGAAGCTTGCCGAATGGACGAGTAAACCAGCTAAACGTGCTTTGGAGAATCTTTTTATGCAAGGAGAACTCATGATTCCCTATCGCAAAAAATTTCACAAAGTATATGATTTGACCGAAAGGGTTTTGCCTGCCTCGATAGATGATTCAATGCCAAGTCCGCAAGAAAATGCCCGCTTCTTAATCAAAAGTTTTCTACGAGCCAATGGATTGGCTAAGCTGCGTGAAATTGTTTACTTGCGAAGAAATGTAAAATCGGAAGTAGAGAAATGTCTAAAGGAGATGGTTGCTGATTCAGACTTGTTGGAAATTGATGTAGCAGGAAGCAGTTATTTTGTTTTGCCCAATTCCCTAAATTTATTGGACAAACGTCTAGCAAAAAATAAATTGAAAATACTTTCACCCTTTGACAATTTGCTTATTCAAAGAAAACGGATGAAGGAACTTTTTGATTTTGATTATCTGATTGAATGTTATGTGCCCAAAGAAAAGAGGAAGTATGGATATTTTTCACTACCCATTTTATGGCAAGGAAATTTCGTTGCTCGAATGGATTGCAAAAACGACAGAAAAGAATCCGTTTTACACATCAAACACCTCGCACTAGAACCTGAACTTGAAGATTTAGAAGCATTCTCATTGGCCTTAAGCAAGGAACTAAAAAACTTTTTAGATTGTAACAACTGTAAAGAGCTACTGCTCCATAAAACAACACCAAACAAAGTTAAATCTTTTGTGCAAAAAGCCATTGACAAGTTATAAGTTGAAGAAAATAAATATATTTTTGTGTCAACTTGATCAATAAAAAACAGTTCTGTAGCCAGCGTGAAATTCAAAAATAAATAAGAGTAAAGCCATCGATTTTATGAATAGCCAATAGATACTAGATTTTGAACTTAGTATTAAACAAAACATCTTTTAAAATAGAAAAACCACCACGAAACACAAACCACGAACCATCCGTCCTCTTTGGCTTGACCAAACCGGGCTGGCGCACCAGTCACGTGAACCACCAGTTACAAACCACCACGAACCACGAACCATCCGTCATCTTGGGCTTGACCCAACTGCGCTGGCATTCCACCGGGCTGGCGTTCCAGTCATGTGAACCACCAGAACCACAAACCACTACGAACCACGAACCATCCGTCATCTTGGGCTGACCCAACCG
>CALBCY010000309.1 GCA_937927195.1 uncultured Chitinophagales bacterium | reverse complement strand
CCCTTCATGCGTTTTTTAATGTGGGGGTGGTAGATTTGGTAGTGGTGCGAATATTTTTTCTAAATCAAAAATCATTTCTTCAAACTTTTCTTTTTGACCTGCTTTGCATAAGTTTTTTATATCGCTAAAATGTTTGTAATGAATCATTTCAATTTGCTGATGCAATTTTCCAATTTCATTGCTCAATTCCAATACTTTTTTCTCGTTGTTTGATTCGAGTAATTGTTTGTGCAACTCTTGTTTCAGCGAAATGATTTGTTCATCGGCTTTTATAACAAATTCTCTGTGTTCAACAATAAGTTTTTCATAATCGACAATTTGATTTTCATCAAAACCTAACTTTTTAATAATGAGGTTTTTCGGATTGTCTTTGTGAAATTTTCGATGCTTCTTTTTGAACATTAAATTTCCAACCAATAAAATATTGGATAGGAGAAGCCCAATGATGATAAAAATATAAAATTTGCTTTTATTCATGATAAAGCATATTGTTTGGGAGGGTAACCAAATCTATTTGGCTGTCCTCTCTGGAAGTGAATTTGTTTTCTGAAATTAGATAAATTTCACTTACCAACAAAAAGAAAAATAGGGCAGCAGCAATGTTTATCCATTTCATAGGAATAACTTTCTGATCATCTGTTTTAGACAATATCTTATTATAAAGATTATCGGGTGCAGCAACTCTTTTAATACTTTTCAATTTGTCGAACGAATCTTCCATTTGATTATTAGACGATGATTTATTCATTTTCCTTCGGGTTTCTTTGTGTTATCGAGCAGTTTTTCTAGATTTTTCTTGGCTCGTTGAAAAAGCGATTCTACAGCTTTAGAGCTAATTTCTAGAATTTCAGACGCCTCTTTAACCGACAATTGTTCAATTTTGAGTAAAATAATGACACTCTTCTGCCGATCAACAAGTTGATTGATTGCCTTAAAAATACCTTTTATAGCCTCCTTTTGTTCCAATTCTACTCCCGGATGGTTAAAATCAGAGGCATTTAGATGATTTTTTTGATCATCAATACTGAAAGCTTTAAAGAAAAAGGCCCTTTTCTTTCGGTTTTTCTTTTTAATAAAATCCAGAGATTTATTGATGCAAATTCTGTAAATCCATGTTTTTATATCAGATTGATTGTTGAAAGAATGAAATTTCTGATGCACATTTAAAAATACATCCTGTGTTATTTCCTCAGCATCTTGAGGATTCTGACAATACTGTAAAGCCAAGTTGAAAACCAGGTTTTTATGCGCTTCGTATATTTCTTTAAATTGCATCAGTCGACTAATATACCACCCATCCTACGATTTTACCTTATTTTCTGAATAGCCAAAAGATCCCGCAGGGCGCGATTCGACACGATCCAATACCATAAAAGCCAGCAAAGCGAGGCTGCGACCCAAAACCAAAGCCCCTTTTAAGCAAAAAAAGCCTAAATTTGCACCGCAAAAATAAAAAAATGAAAGTTAGAACAAGATATGCACCCAGTCCAACAGGTTTCCAACATATTGGAGGACTTAGAACAGCTCTTTACGCCTATTTGTTTGCTAAAAAACAGGAGGGTACTTTGGTGCTAAGAATTGAAGATACTGATCAGAAGAGATTTGTAGAAGGAACTGAAGAATACATCATAGAATGTTTGAATTACCTCAGCATAAAGCCAGATGAAGGAGTTTCTTATGGTGGTGATTTCGGCCCATATCGACAATCTGACAGAAAGGATATTTACCCGGAATATGCACAACAATTACTCGACAGCGGAAATGCTTATTACGCCTTTGATACTCCAGATGAACTTGATGCAATGAGAAAAAGATTACAGGCGTCAGGTTCTTCTATTCAGCAATACAATGCGATTACCAGAGGGGAAATGAAGAATTCTTTGACTGTCTCAGCTGAAGAAACAAAATCTTTTCTCGATTCAGGCAAATATGTTGTTCGATTTAAATTGCCTGAAAACGAAACTGTATTTGTTAAAGACGAGGTTCGAGGCACTGTTGAATTCAACACCAATCAATTAGACGATAAAGTATTGTTTAAATCAGATGGAATGCCTACCTACCATCTTGCGAATGTAGTGGATGATCACTTAATGGAAATCACTCACGTTATTCGCGGTGAGGAATGGTTGCCTTCCACACCATTGCACGTTTTATTGTACAAGGCTTTTGGTTGGGACGATGAAATGCCTTCTTTTGCCCATTTACCATTGATGTTGAATCCTGATGGGAAAGGTAAATTGAGTAAAAGAACAGGGGATAAATTGGGCTTTCCAGTTTTCCCATTGGCTTTTGATCATCCAACCACGGATCAGTCTTCAAATGGTTATCGTGAAATGGGTTTCATCCCTGATGCATTCACGAATTTCCTTGCTTTTCAAGGCTGGAATCCCGGAGATGATAAAGAAATCCTTGATCGGGAACAATTGATAGCTAATTTTTCGTTGGAAAGAGTAACGAAAGCAGGTGTGCGATTTGATTTCTCAAAAGCCCAATGGTACAATGAGGAATATTTAAGAGCAATGGACAATGAAGATCTGGCAGATTTAATCATCAGAAGCAAACCGGAAGGCTATGAAGTTAGCCGCGAAAACTTGATTGCTTTGACTGAAATGATGAAGGCTAGAATGACCTTCCCTCAAGATTTTTGGGAGCAGGCTAAATACTTTTTTTCTACACCTTCAGAATACGATGGAAAAACAGTTCGATCAAAATGGAAAGAGGAAAATAAAGAGCATTTGAAAACATTGTGCGATAAAATTGTAAACCTCGATTCTTTTAAAGCTGAAAACATTGAAACTTGTATTAAAGGATTCATTGAAGAGCATGGCCTCAGTTTTGGAAACATTTTATTGCCAGTTAGATTGATGCTTACTGGAGTAAAAGGAGGACCATCTGTTTTTGAAATTGCTGAAATTTTGGGCAAAGAAGAAGTCGCTAAAAGATTCGAATCTGCTCAAAAAACATTTGATGAAATGCAAGCAGCTGTTTAAAAGCTTGTTGTTAATGTAAATGCCCTGCTGTTTCAAATAGAATGTGGAAAGGCGATTAAGTTTACCAACAATCAAGCTTAGCTGAAAGCTAAGGCAGATGTACCAATACAAATGGCGCAGCCGAAGGTACCAAGCGCGAAGCGTAGCAAAAGCCGCAAGGCGTACTAAATTTGAAAAATTTAAAATCTAATAAAATGCCAAAGAAAAAACCACAAGAAGGGAAACCACAAGTTCACAAAGACTTAGAAGGTTTTGAAGTGATTGTAAATGAATTTGGAGAAATTTTGAGCAACCGATCAAGTTCTGAACTCAACGATTTTTTGAATGAAAACGTTGATGACAAAAAGCTGGTAGACCGCGACGACTTAGATTTTATTGCTAATAAAAAACAAGAAGAAGAGGAAGCAGGTGCTTTGGAATCAGAAGCTGATATAGAAGAAAACGAATTGAATCTGGAAGATATTAAAGACAAAGATTTGATAAATTTAAAACCTGAGAACGAGGATGAGTAAGAAAGAAAAGTCTAAGAAACCTGCCAGACCTCTTCGGATTTTGGTTGCCAAAGTTGGCCTTGATGGTCATGATCGAGGGGCCAAAATTATTGCTTCTGCTTTGAGAGATGCTGGAATGGAAGTCATCTATACAGGACTTCGTCAAACTCCTGAAATGGTGGTCAACACTGCGCTTCAAGAAGATGTGGATGCCATTGGTGTCAGCATTTTATCAGGTGCTCATATGACAGTGTTTCCTAGAGTTTTCCAATTCATGAAAGACAAGGAAATGGATGATGTCTTACTGACAGGTGGAGGAATCATTCCAAAAGATGATATGAAAAAGTTGCGCAAATTGGGCGTAGGTGAATTGTTTCCTCCTGGAACGCCTACCAGCGAAATTGTTCAATACATATCAGAGTGGGTAGCCAAGCATCGTTCTTTCTAAACTTATTTCACTCTGGAAATCTTTAGTACAAACTAACAAGTACAAAGTAACCAATACAAAGCAACAAGACAATTTGACTTAATTACTTTGTACAATTGAAACCCATATTAGGGACAGTTATTTCTCAAGGAGATTAACTATGCTAAAAATTTAAAATTTAAAAATGGCAAAGAGAGTTTTATCTTGTATACAACCAACTGGATCAACACATTTAGGAAATTACTTCGGAGCAGTAAAAAATTGGATTGATTTACAAGACAAGTATGAGTGTTTTTTCGGAATCGTGGATTTGCATGCTATGACTATGCCGTACGATCCTGCCAGTTTAAAAAAGCAAACCCTGAACAGCTTTATTGAGTTATTGGCTTGCGGCATTGACCCTGAAAAATGCACTTTGTTTGTGCAATCAATGGTGCCTGAACATTCTGAACTTGCTTGGATTTTGTCTTGTGTTGCCTCTTATGGCCAATTGACTAGAATGACACAGTTTAAGGATAAATCGGCTCAAATTTCTGGTGGCCAGAAAGACAGTTTTATCTCTTTGGGTCTGTTCAGTTATCCGGTTTTGCAAGCTGCAGACATTCTTGTTTACAAGGCAAATGCTGTCCCAGTAGGAAAAGATCAAGAACAACATTTGGAGTTGAGTAGAAACATTGCCGTTCGTTTCAACAATCAGTTTGGAGAATATTTTCCCGAACCACAGGCCTTGTTTACCGAAACACCAAAAGTGCTTTCTTTGGCAGATCCTACAAAAAAAATGGGTAGTAGTCTTGGACCCAAACACTTTGTTAGCCTTTTTGAAGAGGAGAAAAGCATCGTGAAAAAAATAAAATCGGCTGTCACTGATTCGGGAGAAATTCAAGGCCCTGATATTGAAATGAGTCCAGGTGTTGCCAACTTGTTTGCTCTTTTGAAAGCTTGTGACAACATGAAAGCTCATGACGAGTTCTTGGCAGAATTCAAAAAAGGAGAGCTGAAATATGGCTATTTGAAATTGGCTGTCGCTGACACTGTTGTGGAATTGACTAATAAAATAAAAAGTAAGAAAGCAGAATTAGAAGCTGATCCAGATAAAATTTCAAAATTGATGCTTGAAATGTCTGAAAAAGCAAGAGCAGTAACAAGACAAACTATAAAAGAAGTAAGAGAATTAACTGGAATATTTCAACCTGCTCTGTAGCTTCGCATTGCATGCGAACCTGTAAGTTCGCATCGAATGCGAACAACAAAAACCGTAAGTTCACATAGCATGCGAAACTCGTAAGTTCGCATTGCATGCGAACCAAAAACTATAAAATGAAATACTTATTGAAAGAAGTTGACGACTTGGGAATCTTAACCCTAACCATCAACCAACCAAAGAAATTGAATGCGCTTTCCAAACCACTGTTAGGAGAGCTCGATGAATTGATCACCGAAGGCATCGGCAATGATGCTGTAAAAGGAATCATTCTTACAGGTGCTGGTGATAAAGCATTTGTAGCAGGAGCAGATATTTCTGAATTCCAAGGAATTTCTAATGAAAACGCTGTTGCAATGGCTAGAAATGGCCAAGAATTGTTTCGTAAAATTGAATGTTGTCCCAAACCAGTCATCGCAGCGATCAATGGATTCGCACTTGGAGGAGGTTGCGAACTAGCAATGGCTTGTCATATGAGAATTGCGAGTGAAGCAGCCATTTTTGGCCAGCCAGAGGTAAACCTTGGACTTATTCCGGGCTATGGTGGGACACAACGTTTGGTTCAATTAATAGGGAAGGGCAGAGCAATCGAATTCTTAATGAATGCTCAAATGATAAAGGCTGATCGCGCTTATGAAATGGGATTGGTCAATCATGTGGTTCCGGCTGAAGAACTTTTGGAAAAGTGCAAGGCTGTCTTGAAAAAAATGGTCAATAAAAGTCCGTTGACACTCGCCAAAATTGTCGAATGTGTTGATGCTGTTTATGATCCTAAAAAAGATGGATATCAAATAGAAGCTGAAGCCTTTGGTGAATGTTTTGGAACAGAAGATTATGTAGAAGGTGTTACAGCCTTTTTAGAAAAAAGAAAACCTCAGTTTACCGGGAAGTAAATTTCTACTTCACAAAATAATTATAACTAAAGAAAAACAACATTTGATTCAGCCAAATGTTGTTTTTTTTATTACACCATTCATTGCATAAAAAATCAAAGTAAATTAGAATTCTGAAATCCTTTCAAATATAATTTATTTTAATGTGATGTTTAGGGTATCATTAAATAAATGTAAATCAATCTGTTACGTGCGCTTTGGTAAGTACATAAATGGTGTTTTTTTATAATTTGTTAAAATATTCAGGAAATATTTCTGATATTTATAACGAACTATTCTGTTCAACTTAGTTTTTAGCGATAATCAGATAAGCTTAGCCAAACCTACATTACAGTTTTATTACCCTATTTTTTATTACTAAGATTTTATTCTTACACTGTTAAGAGTTGGTTCCAGTTATCTTTTGGTTAAAATAGCGTCTAGAGAGTATTACTCAGTACGAATGAAAATTTTACAAGATCATTTTACGCTTATAAACAATTTGAGCCGTTCAGAAAAGCGGTATTTCAAACAAAAGGCAAGTCTATATTCCAAGACCAAGGATTTGGACTACCTTACCCTATTTGATATTATTTCCAACCAAAAAGAGTTTGACGAGGATAAGCTAAAAAAGCAAGTTCAAAAAGCAGGCATACGAAATATAAGTAGCAAGGCTAAATACCTATTCGATGCCCTTTTGGATTCCATCGGCGAATTCGAAAAAAACCAAAACCCTTTATCCCAACTTTTCGATGAGTACCGTAAAATTATGGTACTTGCCAATAAAGGTTTGCCTAAAAATGCCAATGCCAAATTGCTCAAGTTAAAGGCTCGATGTTATGAAATGGAAGCGTATTTTATGCTGGTGAAATTACTGGAGTTGGAAGAAAATATTTTTAGGATCAAACACCATGGACGATATACTGAATTGTATTCTCAAATAATCGAAGAAAAGAATACCGTTCATGAAATTTTAAACAATCAGATTTTATACCAAAATTTAAATAGTGAAATTTTCAATGGGCTTTCAAGCATAAAAGAAAGACCTAAAATTATTGCTTTTATGACAGCAGTAATGGAGAAACCATTAATGAAATCTGAAGAAGCAGCCTTGTCAAAATTGGCAAAATCCTTCTATTTTAGAATAAGAACAATCGTCTTGTTTTTTAGTGAGCACTTTGACAAAAAAGAAATCATTGCGAATTCTTTTAAAGGAATTCAATTAGTAGAAGGATCGCATCTTTCCGAAGCCGTAAAAATTGCTTTGTTTCAAAACTACTTTGTTTGTTGCTCTAAATGTGATTCCCATGAAGATTTTAAAATCGGAATGGAAATTTTCGAAGCTTATAAATTTGAACACAGTCAATATCAAATTTTACAAAAGGCTTTCAAGTATGGATTTGGTTTAGAATATGTTTTTCGATTTCATGAATCGCAAAAGGAAATCGATCAGTTTTTAAATGATTATCAAGAATTCTGTCTTGCGTATAAAGACTTTTTGCACTTGGATAGAAAAGTCCACATGTTCTTTTACTTGTTGCACATTTACATCAAACTTGAAAAATATACCGAAGCTTATAATTGGTCGGATCACTTTTTTGAAGTTGCTCGTT
Organism: uncultured Chitinophagales bacterium; assembly: GCA_937927195.1. Classification (GTDB taxonomy): domain Bacteria; phylum Bacteroidota; class Bacteroidia; order Chitinophagales; family UBA2359; genus JAHDGP01. Next base: position 16,996 of record CALBCY010000309.1, on the reverse strand, counting down.
TGAGAGAATGGCCTCCTGAAGAAAAAATTGCCTTTTTGTTTGTCAAAGTAATAATCTACTATGAATTGCGACTCACTAGATTATTGAACAGCGAAATAAATTCAATCGTATATCTAAAGAATAAATTCAAGATTGAGGACCAAGCAATTAAAAAATCAATTTGGTTATTCAAGGCTTTGCAAAATGCAATGGATGGAGATGGCGAAAGGAAACTTCTTGGAAAATACAATGAAACCATCAATCCAAAAGTTTACAAAGTTTTGAATGTGTTTAGAACCGGTGAAATCGTTTCGCAATGGAGTGCCAAAAAATTAGAAAAGTACAACAAAGGCATGCAAATAAAATGATTCACCTTTAATTATCATCTGCATTTTCATAAAATTCTGCCGCACAAGCACTGTAACTATCGGCAAAAATCTTCCAAATATTATCTTCCCCTTTCTTTAATATTATCAAAAACTTACCATGACTGTAAGTCTTATCTTTCTTTCCTTTGCTTCGGCTTAGCTTGTAATATCCAGCATCAATGGCCATGTCACCATTCACTTCTCGTGTCACAAACTTGAATTTTATCTCCAAGTCTTTTTCATCGGCTTTTGCACCTTCAAACATTTCACGAAAACCATTGTAAACGTCTTCATTGTTTTCTATCCCAACTTCTTTATCAGGCGAAATATACACACAATCTTGAGTATACAAATGTTTGAGGATATCTGCATTTTTCAAGGAATAAGCTTTGCTAAACATTTTATAAATCTGGTCAATTTGTTGATGCTGTGTTTGAGCAACCCTTTTGTTTTGTTGCCCATTTACTGAACCTCCTGTAATTGCCAATATTGAGAAGAATAAGATTAGGAAATTTTTCATGACAAGGTTTAAGTGATTTTAGTCCAAAGGACCATCCATGAAGTTACATAAAATTAGAGGAATGTCAAAAGCCATTCCTCGACTTTTAATACGAGGAATGGCTTTCTAGTTGCATCAACAAATTTATCTTTATGAACTTTTACAACAAATTCTTTTCAAGAATCAAATCAATTAATGGCTTCTTATTTCGAATGAAATTTATCCAATCATTTTCTTAGGTTGAACTTTCTGATCAAATTCTTTTTCTGTTAAAAGGCCTAGTTCAACAGCTACTTGCTTTAAAGTCTTATCTTCTTTGTAGGCTTTTTTTGCAATTTTGGCAGCATTGTCATAGCCAATATGTGGATTCAATGCAGTAACCAACATCAATGAATTGTTCAGGTTTTCTTCAATCACTTTCAAATTTGGTTCTATTCCAGCAACGCAATTTTTATTGAAAGACTCTGCCGCATCTCCTAATATTCTCGCTGACTGAATGAAATTGTAAATCATCATCGGTTTGAAAACATTAAGCTCGAAATGCCCATTCGATCCGCCAACATTGATGGCTACATCATTTCCAAGAACCTGTGCACAAACCATGGTCAAGGCCTCCGATTGTGTAGGATTGACCTTGCCTGGCATAATCGAAGATCCAGGTTCATTACTTGGAATAATTATTTCACCAATTCCACAACGTGGGCCACTCGACAACATTCGGATATCATTTCCGATTTTCATCAAGCTTACAGCCAAAGTTTTCAATGCTCCGTGAGATTCCACAATTGCATCATGTGCTGCCAAAGCCTCGAATTTGTTTTCCGCAGTACGGAATTTTAATTTGGTGTTTTTGGCTATTTTTTTTGCCACTAATTTTGTATAGCCTTTTGGTGTGTTAAGGCCAGTTCCAACTGCTGTTCCTCCAAGTGCTAATTCGCTCAAGTGGTTAAGTGAAAACTCTATTGATCTAACTGCATGATCTAATTGAGATACATAAGCAGAGAACTCTTGCCCTAAAGTAACAGGAGTGGCATCCATGCAGTGGGTCCTTCCAATTTTGACAATGTTTTTAAAAGCTTTAGATTTTTTATCCAATACAGCTTTTAAAGCTTTTACTTTCGGTAAAGTATTTTCTACTAGTAATGTATAGGCAGCAATGTGCATCGCCGTTGGGAAAGTGTCATTGGAAGATTGAGATTTGTTAACATCGTCATTCGGATGCAGGTATTTTTCCTTGTCTGTCAAAGTTCCTCCTTTGATAACATGACCTCTGTTCGCAATCACCTCATTGACATTCATATTGCTTTGGGTACCCGAACCAGTTTGCCATACAACCAATGGGAATTGATCATCCAGTTTGCCGTCCAAAATTTCCTTGCAAACCTTTTTTATCAAGCTGGCCTTTGCTTTTGGGAATTTAGTCAATTCAGCATTGGTTTCAGCTGCTGCTCCTTTTAAAACTGCATATGCCCTGATAATTTCAATAGGCATTTTTGTAGAGCTGTCTCCAATCTTGAAATTTTCAACGGAGCGTTGAGTTTGCGCACCCCAATATTTTTCAGCCGGTACTTTTACTGGCCCGATACTATCTTTTTCTGTTCTAAATTTCATGTCTTTGTTTCTTCTTATAAAATGAAAAACAAAAATAAGGAAAAAGAAAAAACAATATTGAAAATAAACGCTGTTTAAAGGAAAAAGAAGCAATAATGCATGGTGAGAAACAAAAGATTTCTAAAATCTAATGCTGAGATCAAAAATCTCTAAACTAATTCTAAAACAATTCATAACTAAATAGAATAAAACAGGAATTTACAGCTCACATACCTAGTCAATATTCTCTCCTTTTTGAATGAACAAAAATGAAAAGAATACGCAATGGATTAGTTTGCAAGACCATCCTGTATACTTACAATACGCGTGGTTGAATACCTCCTTGATTTACTAAAATGCTAAAAGTTAATCAGGGTTGGTTAGGTAATTAATGCCGATAATAGTGAATTTGCTTTAAAGCAATACTATTAATGTGAAAACGTCTTGGTTTGCTCGCCTGTAAATTCCTGAATTTTTAGATGTCCCTCTAACATCCTAAAAATGTATGCAACCATAACGGTGCAAAAAGAATGCCACCGCAATTTTTTTTTTCGTGAAATGAAACATCTTGGAATCATACTTCGTCAATTAGCTGTCAACCAAAAGAATATCATTTTTTAATAATTCCAAAGAGCAGAAAACCCATAAAAAGTTGTGACGATGAGGGAAGTGATTTAGACCAAAATGGGAAAGTTAAACCAAAATGGGATAAGGTATTAGGTTTTCGGGATTCGGTGTTGGATTTTGTTAAATGCTATAACCTTCAAAATAGTCCAACAGGGAAAATTAGTCAAAGACTAATAAAGCCGCACTAACAACGATGCCGAAGGCGAGCGTTCCAACAGGCGGCAGGCCGTACCAACAGCCTGAAGGGCCTACCTTCTCAATACTCATAAAAGCCTTTCCCAGACTTTCGACCGATATGTCCAGCATCAACTTTTTGCTGTTGAATACGGCTTGGTCTGAAACGTGGTGGATTGTAAAACGAAGCGTACATTGATTTTGTAACAGCCAGGTTGGTGTCAATCCCAATAAGATCCATCAATTTAAATGCACCCATTCTAAAACCATTGTTTTCAAGAAGGGCATCGATGGTTGCTACATCAGCTACGTTTTCTTCCAGTATTTTAAGAGACTCACCATAAAAATTTCTGGCTACTCTATTTACTATAAAACCCGGAGAGTCTTTAACCATCACAGCCTTTTTACCCATCTTTTTTGCCAGCTCAAAAACAGTATTGGCCACTTCTGGACTGGTTGTAGCAGCAGAAATAACCTCCACCAATTTCATGATATGGGCAGGATTAAAAAAGTGCATTCCAACCACACGTCCCGGATTAGGAATTTCTGCGGCTATCTGTGTTATCGGTATGGAAGAAGTATTGGTAGCAAGGATGGCATCGGTATAATTCAATTGAGACAGTTTCTTAAAAAGATCTATTTTTATTCCGACATTTTCTATAATGGCCTCTATGATTAAGTCCCCAATCAAAGCCAAGTCGTCAGTGGTATATTTTATCCTGGATAAAATTTTATCCTTATCCTCTTGATGAATTTTTCCTCTTTTGATTCCTCCATCAATATTGGATTCAATTTTGGCCATCGCTTTTTCTAAAGACTGAGAATTGATATCGTACAAAACAGTCTCATATCCTGCCATTGCAGCTACCTGCGCTATCCCAAGACCCATGGTTCCTGCTCCAATGACAACTATTTTTTTTATCCGATCAAATTGCATGTTAAGGTATTTAGAGGTTCAGACATTTGGACGTTCAGATTTTCAGAAGTTCAGATGTTTGGACGTTCAGATTTTTAGGTATTTAGATATTTGTCTGTTCAGAAGTTCCAAAAATCCAAAGCTCTTTCGACTGCAAGACCAAAACTAAAAGTCTCCAAAACCTCTACTTCGCTGAAGTAAATTGTCTCAAGAACCTAACGTCGTTCTCAAAAAAAAGTCTTAGATCATTGACACGGTATTTCAACATGGTAATCCGTTCAACGCCCATTCCGAAAGCAAAGCCCGTATACTTTTCACTGTCAATTTTACAATTTTCCAATACATTAGGATCGACCATTCCACAACCTAAAATTTCAACCCAACCAGTGTATTTACAAATATTGCAACCCTCTTGTTTACAAACAAAACAGCTGATGTCCATTTCTGCTGAAATTTCAGTGAATGGGAAATAAGAAGGACGGAACCGCACCTTGGTGTCTTCACCAAACATTTCACGAGCAAAATAATACAAGGTTTGCTTCAAGTCCGCTAATGAAACATTGGTGTCAACATAAAGCCCTTCTACCTGATGGAACTGGCAGTGGGCTCTGGCTGAAATGGTTTCATTTCTAAAAACCCTCCCAGGCATGATCGACCTAATCGGTGGTTTGCTTGTTTCCATTAAACGGATTTGAACAGAAGAGGTATGAGTCCTAAGCGCCATGTCTTCCGTCAAAAAGAAAGTATCCTGCATGTCTCTAGCGGGGTGATCCGGAGGAAAATTCAAAGCAGTAAAGTTGTGCCAGTCATCTTCTATTTGCGGACCTTCCGAAATGGTGAAGCCCAATCTGGCAAAAATCTCAATGATCTGATTCTGAACCACCGCTAAAGGATGACGGGTTCCAATCGGATCAGCATTAACAGGTTTGGTCAAATCAGGAACATCAATATCAGCACTCGCTTCGCTCGTTAACTGACCATTCAATTCCTCAAATTTTGCCTCCGCACTTTGCTTCAACTGATTCACCAATTGACCATATTCTTTCTTGCGATCATTGTCCACATTGCGTATTTCTCCAAACAAAGGACGAATCGTGTTTTTTGTTCCCAAAAAGGCAATTCTAAATTGCTCCAACTCATCCGCATTGGCAACCGGATAAGCAGCTATTTCTTTCAATTTTTCTTCCGCCTTATCAAATATTTCCTGACTCATTTTACTTTTATTTATTTTGCGCAAAACATTGCACAATTACTTTTAATCTTAAAACACAAGCTGAAAGGGACTCACAATCAAAAAATGCCGAGCGCAGCGATTGGCAACGAAAACATTCCAAGCGAACCCAATAGGTCCCGCAGGGGCCGTCCCAAAAGCACAAGGCGAGCGAAGCGAATGCCGCGACCCAATCCAATACCAGCGAGCCGCAGGCGAGCTACACAGCAACCGTCCGCTGCTCTATCCTTTTCTCATAATCCTTACCCTGAAAAATTCGCTGAACAAATATATCAGAAGTATGAATCTGATTCGGATCCAATTCGCCGTTAGGGACCAATTCCTCCACTTCCGCAATGGTTATCTTTCCGCCCATCGCCATCAAAGGATTAAAGTTTCTAGCAGTCGCCTTGAATATCAAATTACCAGCATGATCACCTTTCCAAGCTTTCACGATCGCATAATCGGCATTCAATGCATGCTCAAGAATGTGCTGATGTCCATTAAATGCTCTGACTTCTTTGCCCGCTGCAACCTCTGTACCAAAGCCTGTTCTCGTATAAAATGCCGGAATACCAGCACCACCAGCTCTTATTTTTTCAGCAAGTGTTCCTTGTGGAGTCAATTCTACCTCCAACTCACCTGCCAACAATTGTCTTTCAAATTCTGCATTTTCCCCTACATAAGAGGAAATCATTTTCTTTATCTGCTTGGTTTGAAGCAATAGGCCCAATCCAAAATCATCAACTCCAGCATTGTTTGAAATGCAAGTCAAGCCCTTAACTCCTTTGCGAACAAGAGCATTGATGCAATTTTCTGGTATACCGCATAGCCCAAAACCGCCCAACATTATGGTGCAATTGTCTGGAATATCATAGATGGCCTCATCGGCTCCGTTAACAACCTTGTTCATAGGATCAAATTAATAGATTAAATCAAGCTCAAATATCGCAAGACTACAGGAGAAAGTAAAAAAAAGATGATTAAAACGCTATTAAAGTGCGCAATTCGGGTTTCGTTCCAGTTGCGACCAGCACCAACACCCAAAACCGTGATAGCAGGAAGTCAAAAAAAGCCGTTCCCAATAATGAGAACGGCTTTCGTATTTTTTTAACTTAGAATTCAACTTGGACTTCATTCATTTAACTTTCTCCGCTCATCCCTCTTCTAAAACCAATTCTCGACTTATCTCCCAATTCCCAAGCTTTCTCTTCCGTAAAGCTTTTCATGTCTTCCGCCAAGATTTGTTTCATCATGGCAACAGTACGTTTGGATTTTTTTATCGTAGACAATCTCAAGTTTTGGTTTTTAACCGCTTCTTTTACCGTGTTTCTCATAACACGACCATTACCGAAGAATTTGTCCTTACTGTCCACCAATACTTTGATATAGTTTTTAAGCAAGACATGTGCTTCTTCCTCCACTTCAAATTTTTCTTTCTTGAAATGGAACATTGCGATTTCCAATAATTCTTCAACACTGAAATCTTTGAATTCAATCGTTCGATCAAATCTTGATTTCAATCCAGGATTCGATTCCACGAATTTTTTCATCGGTTCAGTATATCCCGCAACAACAACGGCAAATTCTCCGCTTTGATCCTCCATTCTCTTCAAAAGAGTTTCAACAGCCTCTCCACCAAAATCGCTTCCGCCTTTTTGATTCAAAGCATAGGCCTCATCTATAAACAAGATACCACCCATGGCTTCGTCAATTTTTTGAGTCGTCTTAATAGCTGTTTGACCAACAAAGCCTGCTATTAATCCAGAACGATCAGTTTCAACTAAATGCCCTCTTTCAAGGATACCCAATGAACGGAATATTTTGGCAACGATTCTTGCAACTGTTGTTTTACCTGTTCCCGGATTTCCAATGAAAACCATGTGAAGTGAGAAGCTGTTCAGAACGTCTTTATCGGATTCTTTATAAAACTGAACCAGATTAACCATTTCTGTAATGGTTTGTTTTACTTCGCCCAATCCGATCAATTCATTCAACTCATCCAAAGCTTCTTCCAAAGAATCTTTGTCTACAGGAATGTCCGGCATGCGCTTTTCTTCTTGCTTAAATATTTTTTCAAAGTCATTCACCTTGAGAATAGACAAATCTTCATCCGTCAAATGATGCGGCTCATTCTCGGTCATTACACGCAAACCAAGATTGATTTTTGCTTTTTCGATCATTTGATGCACCATTCTCGCGTTTCCAAAGAAACGATCTCTGTTTCGGTAGGCTTTTACAATTTTATCATAAAAATAAGCCTTGGCCTGCTTGGTCAATTTGACTCTGTGTTCTTCTGCAGCATATTCTGAAATATCTGCCAATTCTTGTGGCATATAATCCGGAAAATCAAAATGCAAATTGATTCTTGATTTCAATCCAGCATTGGCATCGAGGAAGGTTCTCATTTCATTGGGATAGCCCGCAAAAATAACCGAGATGTCTCCTGTTCCGTCGGACATTTCTTTTACTAAAATTTCAAGCACCTCTCTACCAAAATCTTTGGTGTCATCCGCAGAACGAGCCAAACTGTAGGCTTCGTCCACAAATAGCACACCGCCCTTGGCTTGCTTAATGGCTTCTTTAACTTTTGGAGCAGTTTGTCCAATGTATTCTCCAACCAAACTCGCACGATCCACTTCGTGGACATGGCCTTTGCTTAGCAGCCCCATTTTATTATAGATTTTACCAAGCATTTTAGCAACAGTTGTTTTACCTGTTCCAGGATTGCCAGTAAAAACAGAATGCATTTGAATTTGTGAAGAGTCGTCAAAACCTCTTTCAATTCTCAATTTTATAAACTTCAAATACTCTGCGTAATCTTTGATTTTTCTTTTGATGCTTTCCAATCCTACTAGCCTGTCCAACTCAGCCATAACTTCTTCCAAAGTCTGATTGTCTTCCTTGATTGGTTTTTTTACCAATGACTGATTGGCATCTGGCAAATAGGCTTCATTGATTCCTTCTTCATAATCATTGGACACTTCATAGGGTAGAACAGCGATCAGCTGATCCATGAAAATGACTTCAAGCGTATATTTGTCCGGAAACCAGGTTCCTCTAGTATCTGAACCCCATCCTGTAGTTACAGTGTAATAGCGATCATCACTTCCGATGTGCTTCAACTCTACGGTCTCGCCTTTCAATTGGCGGGCATCATTGTAAAAGTTGAAATGCAATTCACAATTCCAAGGATCTGTCACCAGATTTTTGAAATTGAATTCTACGAAAATGAATCGAGCATCTTTGCTTCCAAACTTTTTGAAATAAACACGATCCTTGGTCGGAACACCATCGTCCCCACTTTCATAAAGTTTGATTGATTCTATTGAAATATATGGATTGTAATCGGTTCTTACGAGCCCAACATCTTCAATGTAGAATTTTGTCGCACCGACCACCTTTTCACCAATTGTGGCTTCCCAAAGGTAGGTTCCTTTTTTCCAATAAATTCCTGGTTTTTTATTGCCCCAGCCTTCTCTAATGAAAACAATGTGTTCATCTTTAGAAACGTGGCGCTCAACATCCAGTGAACAAAGTTCTATTCTTCGGTTTCCCTTTAGGGCATAAGCCTTGAGATTAACTTCAATGTCCCAGTCTTTTTCGTCGAAAAATTTGTTGTATAATGATAATTCAGCATATACATAGGTTGCTTCTGCACGATCAAATACTTTGCGGTATTTTTTCTGTTTCCCAGCCAACCATTCGGCCGATCCATAAATCTTAAGATCTTTGAATCTTAAGGCCTTTTGCTGTATAAATTCTTTGTTAATATCCATTCCGTCTTACTTATCGTCTTACTTATCTTAAAAAGCTATTCCTTTATAACTGTTTTGCTTTCTGTTTTAGTTCAAATACAGCATGAAAATTAAGATAGTTTTAGCTATTTATCAAAAATAGAACCTAAATTTCAGCAAAAGAGTAAAAATAGGGTAAAGGTTTTATTTGTATCCTATATTGTCAAAGCTTATTATTCAAATAAATGGTTTATGATCGCAATTCCGTCATACCTGATCTTTGTCGGGCACATCTACAAGAATCAAATTGTTTAATTTTCAACAAACTATTAGATATCAGGTATATTTGCCTTTTTTTGCTCTAATTAAATGTCAATAATTCCCTTTTATGAGTAATTCTTATGGCAACCCTAAAGGGCGATTTGGAACATTACCAGTATTCTTTACTGCTATATCTACCATTTTAGGAGCAATATTGTTTCTTAGATTTGGATATGCTGTTGGAAATCTTGGTTTTATTCAGTCAGTTGGTCTAATTTTATTAGGTCATTTGGTTACAATTCCAACTGCAATGGCCATTGCTGAAATAGCCACCAATCAGAAGGTGGAGGGTGGAGGAGAATATTTTATTATTTCTCGGTCCTTTGGATTAAATATTGGTTCCGCTATCGGTATGGCTTTGTTTTTCTCACAAGCCATAAGTGTTGCCTTTTATTTGATCGCTTTTGGAGAAGCATTTGAACCGCTTTATTCCTGGCTCATTACAAATTACGAGGGCATTACCATCAGTATGGAACTTTTCAAAAAACTGGTTTCTTTGGTTGGAATGCTACTCTTGTCTCTTTTAATTCTTACAAAAGGAGCCTCTGTTGGCTTACAAGCCTTATATGTCGTCGTTTTTGTTCTCTTTATTTCATTGATATCCTTCTTTTTGGGAGGGGCAGATTTTGCAGCAACTTATTCAGGAAATAATCTTTTAAACATAACGGTGGATGATCCAGACTCTTTTTTCAAAGTTTTTGCAATATGCTTCCCAGCTTTTACTGGAATGACAGCAGGAGTTGGATTATCTGGTGATTTAAGAGATCCTAAAAAATCCATTCCATTGGGAACCATGGCTGGAACTATTTGCGGAATGTTAATGTATATTCTGATCTGTTATAAATTGGTTATTTCAGCCAGCCCTGAAGCATTGGCGACCAATCAATTTGTGATGTCTGATATTGCTTTATGGGGACCAATCATTCCAATTGGCTTGGCTTGCGCTACTGTTTCATCAGCGCTCGGTTCTGTTATGGTTGCTCCAAGAACATTACAGGCAATCGCCAATGATAAAATATTCCCGTCTGATTCTGCAAATGCTTTATTGTCGAAAGGAAAGGGAAAAGACAATGAACCCTTCAATGCCTCATTGATCGTTATATTGATTTCATTTATAGTAATAGCGGCTGGTAATGTAAATTTTGTTGCTGAAATTATCACCATGTTTTTCATGGTAACCTATGGTTCTTTGTGTATGATTTCTTTCCTTCAACATTTCAATGCCGATCCTTCTTACCGTCCTGCTTTCAAATCTCGATGGTATTTATCTTTATTGGGAGCGATCATGTGTGTCTATTTGATGTTTAAAATCAATTTCACCTATGCAGTTATGGCAACCATCATTATGGTTGTATTGTATGTTGCGATCTCTTATTTTAGAAAAGAACAGGGTGGAGGAATGGTGGCCATTTTTCAAGGAGCTTTATTCCAATTGAATAGAACCATCAGAATTTATTTACAAAAGAGAGACAGACAAGGGGAAGATGCTACTTGGCGTCCATCTGTTATTTGCGTTACCAGCGATACCTTTGATCGCTTCACTTCTTTTGATTTGGTTCGATGGATTTCCTATAAATATGGTTTTGGAACTTACATACATCAAATCAATGGATACTATTCCAATGCTACCCATCTAGAATCAAAAGAAATTTTATCCAGGGTTTTAGAATTGACCGAGCAAAACAGTAATGTTTATGTTGACACTATCATAAGTCCTTCTTATACCTCTGCTATTGCGCAGGCCATTCAACTTCCGGGTGTTGCTGGAAAGGCCAATAATATGATCCTCTTTGAATTTTCAAAGTTAAACCCAGTAAACCTCGATCAAATTGTAGACAATTATCCTCTGGTTAAAGCTGGTAATTTTGATGTTTGCATTTTAGGGAGTTCAGAGCGTGCCTATTCAAAAAGAAAAAATATCCATATTTGGATCAAGCCAATCGATTATGAAAATGCCAACCTGATGATTTTACTTGGATATATTATTTGGGGGCATCCGGATTGGGACATTGCCATTATTAAAATATTTTCAATTCTCCCAACTGAGACCATAAGCGAAGAAAGTGAAAAACTGTTCAATTTAATCAAAGAAGGAAGATTGCCTATTTCAGCCAATAATATTGAAATTTTAGAAAGAAACTCTGATACAGATATCAAAGATTTGATCAATTCAAAATCGAAAGATGCTTCATTAACCATCCTTGGCTTTAGAAGTGAAACGATTAAAAACAATGGTAAAGAAATTTTCGAAGGTTACGATGAAATGGGCAGCATCCTTTTTGTCAACTCCAGCAGTGTTAAGGAAATTCAATAATGTCATTTATTGCTAGATAGGATCTATTTGTTCAAGAATCTAAAATCTATTGATTTTAAATAGGTCCTATTTGGTGAACCAAAGGTCACAAAAGCACCGAAAGCCGAATACCCGCCTTCAAGCTATTGACTTTCACTATACTTTAGTTTAAATTTGTATTCATAAATTAAAATAACCCCAAATCCCTCTCAATACCTATGAAATTTCAAAGATAATTATTAGATAATGTCTAGATAATTATTTTCTTGCAATATTCTGGTATACAGCCATTTAGCCTCGGATTGGTGTGAAATTTTATTCCTTTTTATTACGTTGATATTCAATTTTTGTGGTTGGCAAGGTCTGCCTTAATGCCTCATCTTTGGACTATAATCAACAAGCGAACAGTTTTAGATTGCTTTTTTGATTAAAGACTTGAGACTTTCAAAACCTGTAAATTTTGAATCATTGTACCAACATTAAATGGTTTCGAACCTAGAAATCTGTCGAATCGGAATTGATCATGTCCTTGACCCCGGTCAGGGTTGGTTCGTTTTTTTCAAACCATTTAATGTTAGCTAACAAACCCTATTTTATTTAACCAGATGAATCTTCAAAACTTAATTAAAATGTTAAAACAAATTACTTCCTTTGTATTCTTAAGCCTCTTTTGTCTTTTGGCGTCTGCACAAACTGAAATTACCATTTGCCCTGGAGAAGGAGTAAGCCTTGAGGGGTACGAAATGGGCGTTTCCTGTAATTGCCTTCCACCAGGACAAGGCCCTCCAGGCCCTTGTGTAACTTCCGTTTCTGGAGATCCAATATGGATTAACAATACCACAGGTGAGCAGTTTCATGTTCAAGATTTAACGGTTTATCCAACTGAAACGTGGAGTTTAACCTATTACACGCAATCAGCTGATTGCCCCGAGCTATATTTTGGAGTAATCGAACCTTCTGTGCCAACTGGACCGACAGATAATTATTTAATCATTGTGGATGAGAATTGTGGTGATTGTACAACAGTAGGAAATGCTTGTGACGATCTTTCGGAAAGTACTTACAATGATGTCATTAATGAAGACTGTGTTTGTGTGGGAACTCCTTGTCCAGCGCAAGGTAGCTCTTGTGATGATGGAGATCCAATTACAACAAATGATGTTGAAGATGGAAATTGCAATTGTGCGGGAAGCTGCCCTGATGAAGGGACACCTTGCGATGACGGTTTTGCCAATACCTATGATGACAATTATGATAACGATTGTAATTGTTTTGGAACTTTCTGTCCAGCTGTTGGAACAGCATGCAATGATGGTAACCCAAATAATTACAATGATGTTGAAGATGGTTTTTGCAACTGTTTCGGTTCAGATTCTCCTTGTCCTGCAATAGGAACTCCCTGCGATGATGGCAATTCAAATACCGATTTTGATATTGAAGATGGAAATTGTGAATGTGTCGGACTTAGTTCAAGTCGAGTTTTGACAATTTGTCAAGGTGATGTTGTTTCTTTGAATGCCCAAGGACCAGCAGGAAGCTGTCCCTTTGTTGGTGGACCTCGATATCCGAGCTGGATTGTCAACGGAGAAAATTTAGGCATTGAAAGTGTTTTAGAAGTGAGTCCACCAGTTAGTACATTGTATTATAGTATTGTTTCAACTGTAAACTGTGGACCTCAATTTCCAGGCGACACAGGGCCGTATGTTACGAGCCAGGGAAGTACAAGGATTTATTTTGTAATGATTGACCCAGCTTGCGCTGGTTGTCCTAGTTTCGGGTTCTCTTGCAACGATGGCTTGAGTACAACAAGTGATGATACAATCAATTCAGAATGTGAATGTGTTGGAACACCATGCCCAGCCGAAGGAACAGCTTGTGACGATGGAAATGAATTCACAATCAATGACGTTGAAAATGGTTCTTGTCTGTGTTTGGGCGAATACGAAGACAATGGGACTTTCCCAGATTATCCTTTCTTAAATGCAGTCATCGACTTAGAAGATTGTTGTGCCAATGCAAGTGCTACGCTTTATCAAAATGGATCAAGTAGTTATGTTTACGTTGCGCCAAATTCTAATTGTGGGGTTCCAAATTCAGGGAAACTTTATGCGACCAATGGGCAATTGTATTGCAGTGATGCTGCTGGCTTCAGTTGCTTGAATACTTACGGTTTGAGTGGTAATTCTACAGCTGTAATCTGGGAATGTGGTGCAGTGGATTGCGATTGTGATGATGTCTACGATCCGGTTTGTGGAGTTGATGGCAATACTTATCCAAACGCTTGCGAAGCAAATTGTATCGGAGTTGAAATTGCGTCTATTGGAGAATGCTCAACGGGTGGAGGAGCAGAAAATTTCGAAGATTACCAATGGTTGTACGATGTTGTAGATTTAAATGACTGTTGTTCAAATGCAACAGTAACTGCTTATGCAAGTGGAGTGTTTACTTACATCCACATTGCTGCCGATCCAAATTGCAATGCAGAGAATAGTGGAGTTTTATATTTTGAAAATGGTCAGTTTTACTGTTCAGATTCACCAGGCTTCAGCTGTGTTGAAGCTTATGGTTTAAGCGCTGTGAATACAGAAATTCTTTATGATTGCAGTGGACCAATTGGATGCATTTGCAATGATGTGTATGATCCGGTTTGTGGAGTGGACGGCAATACTTATCCAAATGCTTGCGAAGCAATGTGTGCTGGAGTGGATGTTGCCTCTGAGGGAATCTGTTCTAATGGAGGAGAACCCAATTTTGAAGACTATCCTTGGTTGAACGATGTTGTTGATTTAAATGACTGTTGTTCCAATGCATCAGTTACAGCCTATGCAAGTGGAAGTTTCACTTACATTCATGTAGCTGCCGATCCAACTTGTAATGCCGAAACGAGTGGCGTTTTGTATTTCCAAAATGGTCAATACTACTGTTCAGATGCGGCTGGATTTAGCTGTGTGGAGGCTTATGGTTTATCATCGATGGAATCAGAAGTGCTTTATTCTTGTACAGGACTAGTAGCGCCTTGTGGCTGTCTAGATATTTACGATCCGGTTTGTGGAGTAGATGGCAATGTTTACGACAATGATTGTTTGGCTTTCTGTGCAGGAGTTGCCATTGATGAAAGTGGATTGTGCTTTCCTGATGCTCCGGATTTTGGAGAATTCAATTGGTTACTGGACATTGTCGATTTGGCATCTTGTTGTGATAACAATGTAATTACAGCCTACCAAACTGGAATCTTTACCTACCTATACATCGAATCTGATCCAGATTGTGGTCCAGTAACAGGAACACTTTATTTCCAGAATGGTCAAATGTATTGTTCAGACGCTGCAGGTTTCAGTTGTGTCGATGCCTATGGCTTGAATGAAATGAATTCGATGGTTCTTTGGGATTGTGGAACAATAGATTCACCCATTGTTCCAAACGATGTGGATTGGTCACAAAACGAATTGGACAATACCGTTAACAAACGCTCAGAGTCCGAATTGTTTGAACTCAATGAGGTGAAAGTTTATCCAAATCCAAGCAATGGAATCATCAATGTTGATTTGCAAAAGGCAAATGTTTCTTCAGTGAAATTATACGATTTAACAGGAAGGTTGATTGTGGATAGAATGGTTGATGAGTTTGCAAATTCTATTCAACTGGAATTGTACGATTTCCCAAATGGAATTTATTTTATTGAAATAAATTCAGGGAACGAAAAACAAACGAAAAAAATAATACTTGAAAAATAGTTTGTTTTGAAATGGTTGAAACTGGGCCGCACCTCCAATTTGTTTGGCGGTGGCGGCCCTTTTTTATTGTAATAATGGAATACATAAAAATAAAAATCAATGTAAAATGGAGGGTTTATTATTTCAAAAAACAACAATAGTAATTTTATTTAAAAAAAAGTGAAAAAAAATTGATCAAGAACAAACCTTTTTATAAAAAATACCGTCTACATATAAAGTGCTAACCGCAAATGAAAAAACAAAACGAATCAGAACTAAATTCTTATCTCCATCAAGTTGCTAAAAAAAGAGGGATGGAAGATCTTTTAAAACGATTTAAAAGAGACTATACCTATTCAGATGGTTTGAAAATTAATCTTGAAATTATTGAAGTTGATCCACAGGCTCCAACGGTTATTTTTATTCCAGGAGTTGCTGTTTATGCACTGTGTTATGCAGAGTTGCTTTCACAATTGGCGGACAGTGGTGTCAATGTAATTGGCTTCGACCCAAGAGGTCATGGATTCAGTGATGGTGAACGTGGTGATTTTACCCTTTCTGATATTTTAAAAGATGCACAGTCAGTTCTGACTTATGCAATAGAAAATTTCAACGAAAATATTTCAGTCATGGGTGCAAGACAAGGCGGAGTTGCTGCATTGTATCTTGCCGCAGCGGATGACAGAATAAACAGTGTTATCTGTAACAACCTTGCTGACCTTTCTGATCGATCTTCTAGAAGAGAAATTAATTATTTTTCAGGATACAAAAAAGTACTCAAGCCGGTATGGATGGGATTGAGTTATGTTTTTCCTAAAATGTCATTTGGTATTAATAGAAACCTCAATGTTCAAAAAGAGGACTTGCGCTTTTTAGGAGATACTATTTCATTTTTAGAAAACGATCCACTTGTTTTAAAAAGAATCAAAGCAAAAACGCTTCGTTCATTTATGAAGGCCAAACCAGCCATGGCCTTGGAAGAAATCTCAACTCCGGTCTTCGTTATCCAATCTGAAAAAGATGATGTCTTTCCACTCGACTATATTCAGAAAATTTTCTCCAAACTCAATTGTAAGAAAAAATTGAAAGTCTTCACTGGCCTCAGTTCAAATATGATGTTTGAAAATGTCAAGGAACTCAGCCCGCCAATTATGAATTGGTTATCAGAAATTCATTCGGTCGATTTTAGGACGGCCTAATTAAGTTGAAGCCTAATGGTGTTTGATTTTTAACGCAAAGTCGCAAAGTCGCAAAGGGAATTTTAAAGAATACATCATAAATACAAACTTAGCGCCTCCCCGTCTTTGCGTTAATTATTTTAATCCAAACCTAAGCTCCTCTCTAATTCGTGGGGCCAATCCCCCAACTTTGGTACTGAATTTGATTCCTATTCCACAAGAAAACACACGAAATCTGCTTTAGGAATCAGCAATTCCCGAAATAACCCTTAATATGAAAAGAAAGAAACAAAGGACAAAGGGTTTTTTCTTATCTTTAAAGCTATTTTACAATAAAGCATTACATCGAAACCTTTAATTAAAGCAATGCAAGTAAGCGACGAAGAAATAC
>CALBCY010000308.1 GCA_937927195.1 uncultured Chitinophagales bacterium | reverse complement strand
GGTTTGATTTTGCTTGGAATAGGCTTTGCTGTTTTAGCTTTTGGTTCTGCTGGAATCCCTCAAGGTGCAAAAACTGCTAGTGTGAGCATGGTTTGGTTGATCTTGGCTTATTATTTCCATACAATGGGTGAGTTGTGTATTTCACCAGTTGGATTGTCTTATGTTTCCAAATTGGCACCACTTCGTTTGGTTGGAGTGATGTTTGGAATATGGTTTGTTTCCAATTTTATAGCAAATTATGCAGCTGGAAAAACTGGAAGTTATTTGGATGTTATTGTTGAAGAATATTCAATGACCATTTTCTTTTTGATGTTTACAGTGATCCCGATTGTTGCAGGTTTGATTATGTTTATGTTGAATCCAATGATGAAGCGGATGATGCATGGGGTAGATGACGAATAATGAGGGAAGGTTTTTAGCTTTTGGCCTTTGGCCTTTAGCCTTTAGCCTTTGGCGAGGTGGTTTGTGGATTTGAACGCTAAGACGTGGAGGTGCAAAGTTTGAAGCCGAGCGAAGCTACGGCGCGACCTAAAACCCAAAACCGAAAAAAATATGAATAATGAAAACAATGACTTGTATACAATTAGGAGGAGCTTGTGATAAAAAATTTCATGCAGAGACCTTCGATGAGATTGCTGAAATGAGCAAGCAGCATGGGACTGAAATGTTCCATGCAAAGGATGCCGCTCATTTGGAAGCGATGAATAAAATGCGTGAAATGATGAAAACTCCAGGAGCCATGCAAGAATGGTTTGAAGGAAAAAGGAAGGCGTTCGATTCCCTAGCAGAGGATTGATTTGTGGGAAGGAAGGTTTTTGGTTTTTGGCCTTTAGCCTTTAGCTTTTGGCGCAACATGGATGGCAGATTTCACCCTAAGCCTCAAAGTCACGAAGAAATGGTCGAAAACCAACCTATGACCAAAGTAAACATTGAACCGTCAAAACCTCAGCAGGTTTTATAAGCAATTTACAAAAACCTCTACTCGTCTATTTTGACTTCTGTCTTTTTTTAGACGGTGCGTGATGATTGGTTTGGTATCTCCATAGGCTTTGGTGCTGATGCGATTGGCTAGAATGCCATTTTCTACCAAGAAATTTTTAACCCTATCTACTCTTTTTTGCGAGAGTACTTTCATCGACTCTTTGTTGTTGCTTAGAAAGTCTGTGTGGCCGTAAAGTTCTATTCTGTGAGTAGGGTAGTGTTTCATATAAGTCAAAAGAATTTCCATGTAATCGTAAGCAACATCTTGTTCAATAAAATTGTTAGTGTTGGGTTTAAAATATAACTCTGACAATTCTAAGGTAACCCCGCATTCTATATCCGAAAGTTCTTTCAGTGATTTCTTTTTGCCAGGATTTTTCGGAATGCTTGTTTCTTCCTTTGGCGTTTCTTTTATTGGTTCTTCTGTCTTTTGCGTTCTTAAATTACAAGCAAATGCCACTTCGATCTGTTCTCCTTTTTTAACTTGTACAGAAACAGGATTTTCATTCTTGCTTTCCCAATGATCAGAAGCGGGAATGTTTAGTTGGTAACTACCAGCCAATACTTGATAAATTGTTTTTCCAATTTTATTTTGTTCCATTGAAATGGCCTGAGGGTTGATTTCTGGAATAAGGTCCTCAATGTATGGTTCATTTTGATCGAAGTTTCCGTTTCTATTGATGTCTTCGTAAGCAAAAGCAGTAATTTGTTGCAGATTCTCCTTTATTTTAAAAACCCAGAAATCTGATCGGCCCTGATTTTTTTTGACATCGCCTGATTGAGATCTTGAAAATCCAGCTACGGCATAGGCTCCTTTTCCTGTTGCCACAACTGATAAGGGGAGATCTTCTTCACTTCCACCAAATGTTTGTTCCCAAAGCATTTCTCCATTATTGTCCAGTTTTACAATCCATGCATCTGTTCCGCCATTATTGGAGTCAATGTCTCCATCAGAGGATTGAGTCCAGCCAGAAATGATGTAACCACCTTCGGCTGAATTTTCAATTCCAGTTGCTTCTTCACCTGCATTTCCACCCAAAATGGTTTCCCAGAGCAGCTTTCCATTTTTGTCGATTTTTAAAATCCAAAAATTCCAGCCCTTTCTATTATTGTTGTTGTCGACATCTCCGTCTGAGCTGAAGGAAGATCCTGCAAAAACAAAATCTCCATTTGGATCTACGAGAACTGAAGAGACATAGTCATTTTTACTGCCTCCCAAATTTCGCTCCCATTCCACTTGAAAGTTTTTATTTAGTTTTAATATGCCTAAATCTAAATTGTCATTTTTGTCAATCTTTAGATTTTTTTGAGAACTGAGTACTCCAGCCACTATGTAACCGTTATCGGTTTGCTCAAAACACCTTCCTACGTCAATTTTATTTTTTCCAAGATTGATTTCTTCTATAAATTCTCCATTGGCATCCAATCTGTAAATCCAGTTGCCATTGTCATCTTCAGAATAACCGATTAGAAGATATTGCTTGTTCTGTATTTCGATCAATTTGTGGGTAGAAGCTTTTTTCTTAAATTCTTTGAGCCAAATTTGTTCCCCTTTTGAATTAAGTTTTAGAATCCATGTATCGTGTCCGTCGATCATCCCTTTGTGCTTGGGGTGAATTGAGTTGGACCAGCCTGCAATAATATAGTCTCCCTCTTTGTTTTCGATTACTTCATTGGCTGAATCGAAATCTTCGTCGCCATAGTTTTTTTGCCAAACCATGTTGCCATCTTCATTGAGTTTTACGATCCAAAAGTCATATTTCCCAATATTTTTTTTGATGTCGCCATCTTTGGATTCTGTTTTTCCGACTACTATTACTCCACCATCGCGGCAGGAGGCAATTGCATTTGCCTTGTCATTGAAAGAACCGCCCATTGTCGTTTCCCATTGTAAAATGGCCTGACTTTGGGCATTTAAAAATAGAAACAATAGTAAAATTGTAGAAATATAGCTTAATCCTCTCAAGGCGCGAATAATTTATAATGAAATTGATAGAATGAAAGAACTCATTCCGTTTTATGTTTGACTTACTAAAATGCAATAGGTTTCAATCCGCAAAGATACATTAATAAATTTTAGTTGAAAATAACTACTTAAATAATAGAATTGGCAGTATCGTCTATCTTGTATTTCATGAAACTACCAATCTGGTTGGCTTTGCTGATGGCTAGGCTTGCTTTTGGGCCACTGAAATTTTTATTAACAGTATCTGACCAAAGCTTTAGCCACTGGTCGAAATGAATTTGTTGAAGCTTTTGTTTTTGATTTAATTCAATGTGTTTCAGAATCGGATTGCCTTTGTAGGTCATATTGTCAAGTAACAGCGTTTCCCAAAAACTGTACATGACTGGGATGTGCTTTTCCCAATCGAGAACGACTACTTCTGTGAAAAAATGGCCAATGACCTTGTCTTTGAGGATTGTTTTGTAAAATTCATCAATCAAATACTCAAGGTCTTTTCTGCTTTGTATATCTTGTAGTTTATTCTTAGACATTAGATTTTAGGTAAGTATTTTGCTCATGTGGTCGATACTCCTGAGCTAGATCATTTCAATAACTGAAGATGGTCTGTTTTTATTTTGCAATCCAGCCTATTTTGTTCTATTCAATTTCCTCAACAGGCTGTTCCAGCTTTTGATTTTGATGAGCGATGTCTCTGAACAATTCCATTACAGTATGAATCATTCCATAAGGGTTTTCTCCATCTCTAAAATTCCGATTGGCTGAGTTTTTAACAATCACCGTTTGAGTGGTGGGATTGATGTAGATAAACTGATTGTAAATTCCTCTGGCCAAAAACTCGCCTTCATTGCCTTCGGGAATCCACCATTGAAATCCATAGCCCATATCATGAGCTGAATTGGGATTGTTTTTTCCTGGAATCAAATGTGGTGCATCTGGTGTGGTTGACATTTTAACCCACTCTTCCGATACGATTTGATTGCCTTGCCAATTGCCTTTGTGTAAAAAAAGTGTGCCTAGTTTTGCATAATCACGCAGGCAAACATTCAAACCACCCAAAGCCATTTCCATACCAGTATCATCATTTAACCAATAAGCGTCAAACTCTCCTCCTATTTTATCCCAGAGGTTTTCTTTCATGAAATCCGTGATGCTTTGGCCAGTAATTTTAACCAATAGCATTCCAATAACATGCGTGTCAATGCTGACATAATGGTTGTAGGTTCCAGGTGGTTTTTCGTTGACCAAGGTCGTGGCAAAATTGTTTTGTGAGGCGCCCCAAGCAAAGGTTCTTCCATATCGATTGATGTCTGAGAATTGATCAAAATAATCTTCATTGAATTTTACGCCTGAGGACATTTGTAAAATGTCTTTTATTTTAACGCCCTCATAACCCGAACCTTTTAGTTCTGGTAAGTATTCATCTATTTTGCTATCCAAGTTTTTGATCAATCCACGGTCGTAGGCTATTCCTAACATTGCAGAAACAAAAGATTTAGCGACGGACCAAGAAATGTGTTGATTGTCCTGTTGGTGTCCAAGGTAATATTCTTCAAATACCAGTTGGTCATTTTGCAAAACCAATAAACCGGTTGTGGCCGAAGAATCCAAGTATTTTTTGGTTTGAAATGTTTGTCCGTCGTATTCAAACGATTTAGGCAATTCTATGGTTTTGCCTTTTGGGAAAATGAAAGGATTGGCGGATTTTTCTACGACCTTGTGGCTCGTAAATTCATCCATGTTTAAGAAATTATTGACAATTTTATCCTCATCAAACAAATGAATGGCTTGATAGACTTTCTTTATTTTATTGAAATATAAAATGCCAAAAGCCAACAAGACAAAGAGTAATAAGATGGATGTTCTTTTTAATATTTTCATAAGCGTTATGGTTCCACCTTAAAATAACATTTATTTTTTTAATATCTTTTGGTTAAACGAAAATTGTTCTCCTTTGATTTGAATAAAATAAATTCCACTAACAAAATCAGAAGTGTTTATCTTCAGATGATTTTGCTCCATTGAGGCTATTGCGTCTTGGTAAATTATTTTTCCGCTGACATCCAAAATTTGAATGTTGAAATGGCCCTCTGGGAGGAAGTTTAGATTGATGTAATTTTCAAATGGATTGGGGTATATTGAAATATCAGAAAGGGTTCTTCTTTCCAATAAAACAATGTTTGAATAATTGGTGTTGCCGTTGATGTCTGTATCCAATATTCTGTAAAACGATTTGCTGTTTGCAATTTCATTGTCAGAAAAGTTATATTCTTGAATGAAATTGCTATTTCCCTCTGACTCAATTTTTGATATACTCATGAAATTTATTCCATCCAAAGACTTCTCTATTGTGAAAAAATCATGGTCTTTTTCTGAAGCTGTGGTCCAGAAAAGCTCATTGCTGCGTTCTGTAGTTTCACCATAAAAATCCAATAGTTCTATTGAATTTTTGGAGCAAGGGGCTGGAGTTTGCGTTTCATTCCCAAAACAATTGAAAGCGTCGCTAATGTTGACACTGTATTCTGAGTTTTCAGCATATTCAATAACCAGATTGTCGCTCAATAAAAATGTTCCATTAAGATCTCCATTCGAGAAATAGAAAATTTCATCAATGATTCCAGTTGGACCATTTTCTTCGACGTATTGAGGAAGGCCACCAGTGAAACTGAATGTTAAGGTGTAAATGCCTAGTTCGCTATTGCAATTGTAATCTGTAATCAATGCTACTGGATTGAGGATTGTGAATGAAACAGCTTCGTCAAGATTCATTTCCAAACAAATTGCTGGATCATCTAAGATTTCAAGAGCATTCTCTCCGACTGTAATTTCAGGAGCATCACCATTAAAATAGTTAATGGCCAATACATTGTATGTTCCAGGAGCTGGTGATCCAAAACTGCCATCGTTACTTATGTCAACAATTTCATAGTCTGAGCCTTGAGTTAGGATCCAATTTTGACTGTAATCATCTGAATTGTTAAAGCCTGAGGCATTGATGCTGATATTTGTACCAGCACAATTTAAAGCAGCAGGATCATCCATTACTCCAGCTTCAGCTTCACAAACAAAGCAGGTAGGGGCAATGATTTCAATCTCAGAAAAGCAATCTTCAATAAGATCATCTACGATGGAGATTTCTGTTAAATCGCCTGGTTCGAATGGTCCAAACTCATAAGTGCCGGCCATAAGATTTTGTTGTAAAATTTCAAGTTCTTGATTGTACAAAGTGTATTGGCTTAGTCCTTCGAATGAAATTTCAACCATGAATGCAGAAGGGCTTCCATCTACACAGTTCGTATTGACGCTAAGGTTATTCAAGCTGCAAACAAAACAGTCAGGAGCGATGACATCAATATCGAGAAAACAACCTTCAATGAGATCGTCCACGATGGTAATTTCAGTTAATTCGCCTGGTTCAAATGGTCCCAGCTCATAAGTTCCAGCAGAAAGATCTTGATCCAGTACGCTGAAATCTTGGTCATACAATGTGTATTCACTTTCCCCGCTGAAAGAAATAACTACATTGAAAGCAGTTGCGTTTTCTTCAACACAATTGGTTTCTACAGTAAAATCTTCCAACGTGCATCCTAAACAGACTTCTGATAAGACTTCTACAGTGAGTGGAATTTCACAATTCCCAATAACTCCCAGAACGGTGTATTCTCCAGGTTCTGTTACTATATAGGTAGGGCCCATTGGCCCATTTAACCAAACATATTCATCAGCACCACTGGCAATTAATTCCAGCGACTCCCCTTCACAAAACACCAAATTTCCTTGAGGTTCTATGCTCAAATCTGGAGATGGTTCAACTGTTACAACAATGGAATCTGTTTTAGAAAATCCGCAAAGGTTCGTAAAAGTCACAATGTAAGTTGTCGTTTCCAAAGGGCTTGCAAAAGGATCTGCAATGTCCGTTTCTGAAAGTGTTTCATCTCCCATCCATTCATAAGTACCATCTACTGAACCACCGGCAAACAACTGGACATTATCTCCTTGACAAATTTGTTGATCTGAAGAAACTTCCAATATATTTGGTGAAAGGCAAACCGATTGATTGTTGACGGAACCCCCAGTTGCACCAGTAAAACCAAACCAAACATTTGGATCGCCCATGAAAATTTCATTGACCATGTCATAGTTGTCAAGACTCAATCTGAATTCGCAATCGATGTAAACATCCAAAACGAAATTTGTTGCATCCCAATCTACACGAACAACATGATCCAGTCCATCTTCTATATTCAGACCACCTGGTAAAATATCAACAGGACCGGCAAGATTGTTTGCTAAATTATGGTTTATAATTCCATCTCTACAGATGGCGATATGATCAGAGACAGGATCTCCAAAATCTCCATTTTGCCAAGTGTCAAACTCAATTCCCAAAGAAGGTTCAAAACCTTCAAATCCAATTCCACCACCACTCAATCCAATTGCATCTGTTCCGAAGGTTTGGAGTACGAAAACAATCCCATCAGCACCATTTGCATCAATGTCTCCTAGGTTGATTGTAAATTCTATGTCAAAAGATTCGTTGAGGTCAATTTGGTCCGTGTACCAAACTGTTCCGTTTTGAAATTCGAGTTCTGTCGTTAAGAGGTAGCAATCTTCTTCTAACAAGGTTGCATCACCATTGAGCACATATTGAGCGAAGGTATTTGTTGAAGTCAGTAATAAGCAAAAAAAGAGGAAGGGTATCCATTTTTTCATAGTTCAGATTGTTTTTTTATTAAGGAGTGTAAAAACAGCTTTTGTATTTTGCTGAAATGTCAATCAAAATGCCAAGTATATTATTTTACGACTCTAAATCTACACAAAATTTTAGTATCAAGTTGTTAGTAAGGATGTACAAGTGTTAAAACCTTGAGAAAAACATAGCCTTACCAATAGACTAAACCTCAAAATTGTCGACCGAGTCTCCGAGTGGTTCAAAGTATAATTCATTTTCTGAGGAGGCAATCACAGTTGCAACCGTAGCATCACCAGTAACATTGACCACAGTCCTGCACATGTCAAGGATACGATCAACTGGGAAAATAATGGCTATCCATGCCCCTGGCAAACCTACTGATTCCAATACTAGAATAAGCATGACTAAACCTGCACTAGGAACAGCAGCTGAACCAATGGACGCCAAAGCAGCCGTTAAAATCACAGTCAATTGTGCGCCCATACTCAGGTCAACCATGTGAAATTGAGCGAGGAAAATTACTGCTATTGCTTGATACATACTGGTGCCGTCCATATTAACTGTGGCACCAATGGGAAGGACAAAGTTCGTGATGTCTTTTGATACTTTGAGATTTTCTCTAACACAGTCTAGTGTTACAGGAAGCGTGGCTGCGCTTGAACTTGTTGAAAAAGCCAACATTTGAGCTGGTCCGATGCTTCTGAAAAAATCTCTGTAGGAAATTTTCTTAGTGAACAGTTTGACAATGATTGGGTAGATGATAAAAATCATAGTACCTAGTCCAAGAACAACGACAACGGAATAGCCCGCAAGACCTTTAAAGATCTCAATGACTGCTTGAAGATCATCGCCCGCCATTTCTGATATTTTACCAGCCAAAAGAGCAAAAACGAAGAAGGGGGCAACTTGCATAATGATGTCAACCATTTTAATAAAAACATCATTGATTCCATCTACCAAGGCAATGACCGGATTGGCTTTGTCCTTAGGAATGTAAAGCAAGGTAATTCCAAAAAATATGGCAAAGAAAATGACCTGAAGCATGGCTCCAGAATTAACTGAACTGATGAAATTTGAGGGAACCATGTCCACTAAAAATTGGAGCGGTCCTGCCCCTCTTGTTTTGTCTGCTTTTTTTAGTTTGTCTTGTAGGTTTTTATTTTTTGCGGCCTCCGCATTTATAGTAGATAGGTCTACTTTGTACTTCTCTTGTTCCGTAGGGCTCAAATTGGCCAAAATGTTTTTGTCATCAGAAAAAGGAATGTTGTTTTCATTGGCCCACAATTCATAAGAAATTCTGTTTTTCATGCGTTGCTCTTCACTCGCAGAATTTCCGGGTTGAATGATGTTTACAAGTGCCAATCCTATAGTGATGGCAAAGAATGTACTGACTAAATAGGCTCCTAGTGTTTTTGCTCCTAATCGTCCAAGTTTGGAACCGTCAGCTATTCCGGAAACGCCTTTGATGATTGAGAAAAGAACGAGTGGAACGGCTATCATTTTTAAGAGGCGAATAAAGATGTCTCCGAAGGGAGCGATCCAGTCGAGCGTGAAATTACTCCAACCCATATAGCTGGAAAGTAATGCCCAAAGGACACCTAAGATTAATCCAATAATTATTTGCCAGTGTAGTGCTAGTTTGCCCATAAATGAAATAGAATCCGGATTTTTCTCGTTTGAAAATGTGATTTTTTTTTGAGCCGGAGTTCTCAACTACAATATAGGCATTTCAATAAAATAAAGTGGGATAACAAGCGGAAAAACAGGAGTCTTGTTATTAAAACTGGTTTTAGAAATTTGCCCATTTCTTACCAAGAGATCCAGTAAAAAGTCCAATGAGGATGCCTAGAAGGCCTCCAAAAAATATATCGAGCGGAAAGTGGACGCCGACGTAGACTCGGCTGAAGGCGATGGTTGATGCCCAAAGGAAAAGTGCTGGAATGATCCATCGGAATCTACTGCCCATTAAAATCATCCAACAGGTTGCCAATGCGAAGTGATTGGTGGCATGACCTGAAACAAAACTTTTACCACTGCCGCATTTTACCAACAACCGTACTTGATCTGCAAATCCTTCGAGTTGGCAAGGACGGCAACGATCCACCAATGGTTTGATAAAAGAACTGCTCAATTGGTCGGCCAACAAAATGCTAAGAAGTGTCACAGCAATAAATTTCCAGGATTGACCAGGATAATTGAAAATAAAGAAAGTAAAGATGAACAAATACATGGGTAGCCAAAAAACTGCCTGAGTAAATACGGGCATTAACGTGTCAAATAAGCCATTACTCAATTGGCTGTTGAATAGCTCGAAAAGGTAATGATCGTATTGAATGATTTGATTCATAGGTGAAATTAATTAAAATTCTTCACCTAGTAATTTTCTGAATGTTTTCTTTAAACCAGTTTTGGCAATCTTTCAAGTTAAGAGAAGCATCAGCCGTTAGCATTGTAAACTGGTAAAGTGCTTCCGAATTAGAATCCCACTCATAAGCATGAACCATTTCAAATGGAAGATTCTTATTGCTTAGTTTAGGTTTTAATTGATAGTCATTTAGGCTCAAAAATAATAGTGCAGCTCCTAAGCCAGTTCTTTTATTCCCATCTTGAAATATATGTCCATTGATAATGTTGTACATATAAAGACCAGCTTTTTCATGAATAGTTGGATACATACTTTAGGGGGTACAAAATTTCCACCATGTCTTTCAACCGTTTTTTTATTGATGAAAATTATTTCTTCTTTTTTGAGATAATCCATTGTTAGGCGAGGGCTTTGAAAACATCATCGAATTTGTCAAAATCCTTGTTTAGAAGGTTTTCTATTTTTTTTATCCTCATTGAATCAGTATCAACATTTTCAGATTTATTCGCTTCAATCAATTCCTGAAGCGCCTCTTTAATAATGGAAGGGTTTTCCATCAACAATTCTTTGATGATTAATTTTAAGGTTGTCTGGTCTATGTTTTCTAAAGCCATGATAGTGATTTTTATATTTTGTCAATCCATGTTAAATATAAGCCGCTAATCATTTGAATGGTTCCTAAAGGTGAAACATCAGTTCAAGTATGCTGGTTTGAAGTTTTGTAAAAGCTTTACGTAAAAGCTTTACCTGATTTTTAATCAGGGTTTCTTCTTTTTCTTTCCAAATAGGTCTTTCACAAAATCTTTTCCTTTGTCTTTTATGTCACCTCCTAAGGAGTCTACTTTGATGCCACCTTTGACCTGATCCTTGATAGCATCAGCACCGTCTTTTACACCAGTTTTTACAGTCTTGTCAATGGCATCTACCGCTCCAGTTTTCACTTGATCTTTTACATCATTGACCACATCTTTGGCTTTGGCTTCTGCTTGTTGTTTTGCTTTGTCTAGTTCTTGTTGGGCTTTGTCTTTAACTTGATCAGTGGTTTCCTTAACCAGTTTCTTGCCCTCTTCCAATTTCTCTTTGGCCAGTCTTTCTAAACTGTCTTTTGCTGTGTTGAAAAGTTCTTTCGCCATTGCTCCAGCACCTAGGGCAAGAGATTTGAAATCTGTCGTGATTTTGGGAGATGTAATGCTTCCTCCAATGTGGATGTCAACCGGAATAAGATCTGGTAAGTTTATCGGAACTCCTTTGCTGTTTGCTTTTGCTAGGAAGCTGTCCAATTCTTTGTTGATTTTATTGCCAATCATGTTTTTAGGGATCATCGCTTTTAAATTGTAATCAAGAGATTGATCAAAGCCGTGATTTCCAGAAACATCAAATTTGATTCCTTTGGATTCGAAGTCGAAAGGTGTGACCACAACTTTTCCTTCTTCAAATTTGAAGCGGGTTTTTACATCTAAGTCATTGACTTCATTTAGTTCTTTAACTTGTATTTTTTCAACCAATTTATTGAAAGGTTCAAAGTTTAGTAATTTACCTTTTATAACCAAGGCATTTCCAGCACCGCTCAAAGAGCTTAGTAAGACAGCCATGGTGTTGTCCAATGAGCCATTCATGTTCATTTCAGAAGAAAAAGTTCCTCCTAAGTATTTAGCGATTGGTGCGATGGCTTGCATGGTGTTGAACTTTTCGAAAGACTCTTGTATGTCGAAGTCTTTGATCGAATAATTAAAATCAAAATCAGGTTTTTCTTTTCCTTTGGTGTCGTATGTTCCATTTATGGTACTTGAACCACCTAGTAGATTGGCCTTGATGTTTTTCATTACTACAGCTTCGTCTTTCACCAAAACATTGCCGATTATATTTGTTAGATCGAGGTTGTCGTATTTAACTTTTTTGACATTGGCTTCTAGGTTGATATTGATTTTTTCTGGTACCAGAAAAACGTATGCTTCTTCTTCTGTTTCCGTTTCTACTTCTGTGCTTGTACTTTCCATCCACTCATCTGCATCGAAATTGTCAGAATCAACAGAGAAATTTCCTGTTAGTTCACCATCGCTTATTGCATAGGCAAGGATGTTGTCAAATTTTCCTCTTGCTGTGAAATCGCTTTTTCCTATGATTCCTTTTGCCTTGTTGACGGCCACTTTTTGTGGGCTGAAATCCATAGAGACCATTTCCATTTTGACAGCAGCTGGCAAATCAACAGATTCGTATTCCATGTCCTTAATTTCAAGAAAACCTTTTAAATCTATTTTCTCGTATCGTTCATTGTCTACATCAGATTGACGGCCTTCTGTTTCTATGTCGATGTCTGCCAAACCAGTCAATTTGCTAACGCCTTCCATAGGGTAGGCCTGGTGGACTTTGTCAAGGTTAAGTTTCCCTTTCGCTTTCAAATAAAATTGTGGATCAGACATTGGTGTTCGCACATATCCGTTCAAGTCAAAGTCTTCATCTTCAAGGGTGAAATGTAGTTTTGACAAATCTACTTCTGTTGCATCGAGGTAATCTTTTCGATTGTTGATTCGAGCATCCATTTGAATGTTTTTCACTGGAAAGGCCAAATCAGGGTATGAAAATTCTCCGTCGATCACATCGATGTCCAACTCGAAAGCTGGATATTTTTTGTCATTGTAAATTCCTTTTGCAAAACCTTCCAAGCGAATGTTTCCATCTGCCTTTATACTTTTATAGTCTTTGGTGTACATGCTTGGGATAAGCGACAATAATTTTTTAAATGCAGTCTCCTTGCTTTTGAATTTGAGGTCCATACTGATGTCATCGGTAGGCATAGCGATCTTACCTGAAAGATCAATGTCAAGATCGTTCAATTTTACATTGCTTCTTTCAATTGTGTAAGCGCTACCAACCATGTCCATTACTATGTCTAAATAGGCATCCAAGTGGGTGTTGCTGAAATATTTTATTCCTCCCTGACTGATATTCATTTTGGAGGAAGTTGTATTGGTTTTTAGTGTAAAAAGATCTTGGGTGAAATCTCCCATTCCAACATGATTCAAATTTTCAAGATGAGCATAAGTTTTTGCTGAGCGATCATCGTAAATAATATCGGCATCTTTCAATTCATATTTTTGAATGGCCAAAGTGTAATTGGCTGGTTCAGATTCCTCATTGGATGTGGAAGGTTTTGCAATGTCGTAATTGGCTTTTCCACCTTCTAAAACGACCACATGGATTTTAGGCTTTTTCACCTTAATTTGTTTGATCTCCATATTTTCAGGATCCAATAGGGCTTTGTAATTGACTACTAAGCCGAACTGTTCAATATCTGCTAAGCGGTAATCTTCAAATGGTGGCCAACCATCGACAGTTATATTGTCAACTCCTAAATGAAGATTGGGGAAGCTTTTGAAAAAAGAGAGACTAACGTCCTTGAAATCAACATTGGCATTGACATTCTTGTTTATTTCTGTTTTAACCAAGGCCATGATCTTATCCTTAAAAAAATAAGGTGCGGCAACCAATGCCCCAATGAAAAGAAGGAAAATAACCAGTAATACAATTAAGAAACGCTTCATAATGAAATTTTATTGATCTTTATTTTTTAAAGAATCCAATCAAAAAACGAGGATTCTTTAAATATATTGGTTGAGACTTATGTTTTGAGAAAAGGCTTGCTTTTATCATAGGTTCTTTGAAAATACCTGTTTTTTCTATATTTACGGGGCCAGCAATTCTCCCCAGTTGCCGATGAGACTTTCTTTTCTTACAGCAGTTGCTAGTTCATTCAAGTATTGAGACCTATCTATTTCTATTGCTCCTAGGCTTGCCAAATGATCTGTATAGACTTGGGAGTCGATTAATTCGAAGTCCAATTCTTTCAGTTTTTGGCCTAAAGTTAAAAATGCTGCTTTTGAGGCATTGCTTTTATGGGCGAACATAGATTCTCCAAAAAACACTTTTCCTAATGAAATGCCATACAAGCCTCCAACCAGTTGGTCATTTTCCCAGCATTCTGCTGAATGAGCGATGCCCAGTTTATGCAGATTTATATAGGCCGTTATCATTTCTTCAACTATCCAAGTTCCATCCTGGCCTTTTCTTGGAGCTTTGCTGCAGTTTCGAATGACTTGTTCAAAAGCTTGATCGTAGGTGATTTTGAAATGCCCTTTTCGAAAGATCTGTTTCATGCTTTTTGAAACTTTCAAATCTTCGGGATAAAGCACGAAACGAGGATTTGGAGACCACCAAATAATGGGTTCATCCTCAGAATACCATGGAAAAATTCCAGATTGATAGGCAAGAATTAGTCTTTTAGGACTGAGATCACCTCCGAAAGCAAGAATTCCGTCTTCGTTGGACAACTCTGGAGCCGGAAAAATAATGTCTTCGGAAAGCCGGAAAATCATTGTGTAATAAAGTTGGAATCAGTTAAAACCGATAAGAATAAGAGGAAATTTCATGAAACAACCTGATTTTTGTAGACAATGTTATTCTACAGTAGCATTGAGGCCACGATCATTTAATCCATCTTTAAGGATTCTCATTTCTTCTTCTTCTCCTTGTTTGACAGAGCATTTTCCTTTGAAATGAGTGATCATAGCACATTGTTCGGCTTGTTGTGTCTGGTGCCCACAGATTTCTATGAGGCATTGGATTACCCACTCGAAAGTGTTTTTTTCATCATTGTGAAGCACCAATTGACTGGCTTCTACTGCGATGGTATCGAGTAATTCGTCAATTTTATCTTTTTCCTTAATGATTGTATCTGCCATAACAGCTTAAAATTGTTGATGTTAAGATAAGCAAAACTGTTAAAAATTGGAAGTAAATTAACAGATTCTTCTACAGTTTAACGTGATTATAGAATGCAAAGTTCACTATAATAAGACAATTTTTCATAGTGTTTTTTGAATTTTTTTTGATTTTTATTTAGAAACCTCTGTTGTTTTTTGAACTTTTTTCATTTTGCTTACATTATTGGTTTATCGGATCAGGTTTCATGAATAACAAATCTCCTTTTGTTGCTGGTTCTGGTGGAATAAAATTTTACCACAAGTTCATAAAGTTCATAAAGTGTATAAAGTTCTTATTTATTCTAATCGTCCTTCTATGACGAGGAGGATCCACCAAGGTTAATGATATTCCCAAGACGATGCAAAAGATGCAAAACAAATATCTAACTGATTTTATAATTAATATTTTACGAATGTCAAGCAATGAGCGGGCCGCATAGAAATACTAAAAATAGCTAGGCTATTGCGGTGTTTTCTGCCTCATAATCAAAAAATATTTTATTTAAAAATTGGTCATTTATTGCTTCTACATCCTTATATTTACAACAGATCTTAGCCCATTTTTCTTTAGAAATTGCTAAGATTTGAAAAACAAGCTTTTATAGAACAATTATGGAAAAAGGAAAGGAAAGAAAATCAGGTCAACCTGCTGATGAAGGAACAATTGGCGGGATGTATGAAAACTGGTTTTTGGATTATGCCTCTTATGTGATTTTGGAGCGTGCTGTTCCTAAAATCGAAGATGGGCTTAAACCAGTGCAAAGAAGAATACTTCATGCCCTCAAACAAATGGATGATGGGCGATTTCACAAAGTTGCCAATGTAATAGGTCAGACCATGCAATATCACCCTCACGGTGATGCCTCTATTGCTGATGCCATGGTCAATATTGGCCAAAAAGATTTGTTGATAGATTGTCAGGGAAACTGGGGGGATACCAGAACTGGCGATCCTGCTGCCGCCTCTCGTTACATAGAAACAAAATTGAGCAAGTTTGCTCTGGATGTTGCTTTCAATAAAGATACCACCGATTGGAAATTGACCTATGATGGTCGAAAAAAAGAACCGCTCTGGTTGCCCGTTAAATTTCCCCTTTTATTGTATCAAGGAGTCGAAGGGATAGCTGTTGGTTTGGCTACTAAAATAATGCCTCACAATTTTATTGAATTGGTAAAAGGTTCTATTTCAGTTTTGAAAGGAAAAGTTCCCAAACTGTTCCCAGATTTTCCTGATGGTGGTTTTGCTGATTGTAGTCAATACAATGATGGCTTGAAAGGTGGTAAAATAAAACTGAGGGTTGGTATAGAAAAGCGCGATAAGAAAACATTGGTTATTAAGGATGTGCCATTTGGAGTTACAACGGGAACCCTAATTGATTCTGTAATAAAAGCGAATGATCGTGGTAAAATTAAGATAGCTAAGATCATAGATAATACAGCCAAGGATGTAGAGATTGTCATCGATTTGCCGAGTGGTATTTCACCTGATGTGACAAGAGATGCACTGTATGCTTTTACAGATTGCGAAGTTTCCATTTCACCAAATGCTTGTGTCATTATTGATGATAGGCCACATTTTATTGGTGTTCGTGAAATGTTGCGTATGAGCACTGACAACACGGTTGCTTTGCTCAAGTTAGAATTGGAAATTAGATTGAATAATTTACAAGAGAAGCTTCACATGGCTTCGCTTGAAAAGATCTTTATTGAAAAGCGAATTTATAGAGATATAGAAGAATGTACAACTTGGGAATCAGTACTTTCTACGATAGAAAAAGGCTTGAAAAAATACGTTGCAACACCATTGGATAAAGCGAAAAAATCTGATAAGCGACTAAAACTTTTAAGAGAGATTACGGAAGAAGATTTGGTTAGGCTGACTGAGATTAAAATAAAACGTATTTCTAAATACGATTCGTTCAAGGCTGATGAGCAAATGGTCAAGTTGCAAGAAGACATCAAGGAGACCAAAACTAATTTGAAAAACCTGACGGAATATGCCATAGATTATTTTGAAAATTTGTTGAAGAAATATGGCAAAGGGAAGGAGCGAAAAACTCAGATTACTAATTTTGAGGACATAGAAGTTAAGCAGGTTGCAGTTGCGAATCAGAAGCTATATGTAGATCGGAAAAATGGTTTCATTGGTTATGGTTTAAAGAAAGAAGAGTTTGTTTGTGAATGTTCCGATATCGATGACATTATTGTTCTAAGAAAAGACGGACGAATGATAGTCTCCCGCCTTTCTGATAAGACTTTTGTCGGAAAAAATGTATTGCATGTTGGGGTTTGGCGCAAAGGAGATGAACGGACTGTTTACAATATGATTTATGTAGATCCGAAATCGAACCGTAATTACGCTAAGCGATTTTCTGTGAAATCGATAACGAGAGATAAGGTTTACGATTTGACTAGTGGAGATCCAAAGTCGAAAGTTCATTATTTGAGTTATAACCCGAATGGTGAGGCTGAGAAAGTTACGGTAAGTCTTAGTCCGGATTGCCGAGCAAAAATCAAACAATTCGATTTTGATTTTAGCGATTTGGCAATTAAAGGTAGAATGTCAAAAGGAAATATTCTCAGTAGATGGCCAATTCGTAAAATTACTGTTTTAGAATCGGGAAAATCTACACTCGGAGGCATTGATATTTATGCAGATTTGGCCTCTGGGAAGCTCAACACCAAAGGAAATGGTGTTGCCTTGGGTTCCTTTAATTCAGGAGACTTTGTTGTAGCCTTTTTTAAGGACGGATCTTATACAATGACAGACTTTGAAAGGACCAATTATTACCCACCTGAAGAGTTGGTTCACATTGAGCGTTTTGACAATCAGTCAATCGTTTCTTGTGTTTACTACAATGGAGAGAAAAAAGCACATTTTGTAAAGCGTTTTGAAATTGCCACCACAGTACTCGATCAACGCTTCAAATTTATAAGTGAAGTAAAAGGCTCCAAACTGGAAGTCATGAGTACTTTAAAGGACCCAATTCTTGAGTACAAGATTACAAAGGGAACTGGAAAAAAGAAAAGTGTCGAACAAGATCAACTTTGGATTAATAAGTTTATCGAAGTTAAAGGCTGGAAATCATTGGGTAATAGATTGAATAAAAATAAAACGAGTCATTTTAAAATAGTTGAGGAAATTAAAATATAAATGGATGAAAATGGTTTCTTCATATTTTGATTTTTATTCATGTTAATACTGCTGCTTTTCTTTACCTCTGATTTCCGATTATAGGCATAATTTTTGCTATCTATTAATGTGCAATGCGTAAGAATGCAAAAATTGGAAAGCAGCAACATTGTTTCAATTTGCTTTTGGGTTAAAATACCTATTCAATTAGTCGTCTTACATAGGGCATTGATATTTTAATTAGTATTTCAACAACTTGATTAGGGGAAAAGCACTATGGATTCAGTTTTTATAGATAAACAAGACTATGATTTGGCAGCTTTGAGTGGATATCTGCCATCAATATTGATATTTGATAGTACCTATTCTTTGGTCTATTTTTCTCCAAAAGCTAAGCAAGAATTAGCGAAAATTCCTTTGGATTCCAAACCAAACTTAACAAAGATCTTTTCTAAAATGACACTCGATTCCCTAAATGGGAAACTTGAGGAATTGGGTGGTAACACCGAAACGAGAATTAAATGGAAGTCTCTTTGTGAAAAAAATGGTAAGTCCTTTGATTTTGAATTGAGTAGGAGTCAAGAAAATTCCCAAAATTATTTATTGAGTTTTTCGAATTGTGGTAATTCACAGATTGAATCAAACAATGGTATGGATGTAGTAAGATCATCAAAAATGCTTGATCATATTGAATACACCAAATACAGAGGTATTTTTGACAATACCCTTGATGGAATATTTTTGAGTGGATTTGAAAATACTTCAGCCGTTGAATGTAATGGTAGTGTGGCTAAAATGTTTGAAGCTAGTGAGGCTGAATTGTTAGATGGAGGGGTTCTGAAATTTAGTCCAGAATTTCAACCTGACGGTCAAAAGTCCAGTGATAAGTATCAAGCCATTCGGGAGGAAATGCTTGCCAAGCAGGGAGGTAATAAATTTTACGATTGGGTTTATCAACGCAAAAGTGGAGAGCTGTTTGATGCGGAGGTCGTCGTTTCTTTGTTGGAATTGGAGGATCGCAAATGGTGGTTGACCATTGTCAGAGATATTTCAGACAGAAAGAAGAGCCAGCGAAAATTAGAACAAAGCGTTAAGAAATTCAAGGCGCTTTTCAACAATACTTTTGATGTAGCCTTTGTATTGAATTCTAAAGGTGAAATAGTTGAAGCAAACGATACTTCTACTGAGGTGTTAAAGATTGATTTAGAAAATGATAAAGGCAAAGTTATTTGGGACTGCGGATTTTGGAACAAAACTGAAATTGCCGGAATGCAAATTCAATCTTTTATTTCTGAAGTCAATAAGAGCAAAGAATTAAAGCGTTTCAGTGAAATATTTGAAAAAGAGAATTCTAGGGAAAAGCTAACTTTTGATTTTTCATTAAAGCCTTTTTCTTTGGATGAAAATGAAGAGGTGACTTTAATGATTCTGGAAGGTAGAGAGGTAACAGAGTTGGTCGAGATAAAAGAAGAAATTGTTAAAAATGAGCGCCTGTATCGTTCAATTATTAGAAATACTCAGGGAACATCTGTATTACTTTTCAACCGCAAACATGAGGTGATTTTAGTGGAGGGTAATTACTTTGAAATGTTCGGCAAGGAAAAAGAAGACATTCTTGGAGGAACACCTATCAATATAATAGATGACCTTAAAATTGCGCAAGAGTTGGATAGACGTTTTGGTGAAGCAATTCAAGGGTTACTCGGAATATTTGAAGTAAGCTTTAGAGATGTTCATTACTATGTGAAGACCATTCCGATGAGAGAATCTGATGGTGAGATTTTGCAAGCAATGGTCATCATCCAGGATGTTACTGATATAAAAAAGGTCGAATCACAATTGAGGGTTAATGTAGAGGAATTGAATGAGAAAAAACTAACGCTTGAGCGATACATTGATTCGAATAGGGAATTGGAAAATTTTGCCTACATCGTCTCTCATGATTTGAAAGAGCCATTGAGAAATATTATGGGCTTTGCTCAACTCTTGAATAAAAATTATGCCGATAAGGTTGATCAAATTGGAAAAGAGTACCTCGATTTTATCGTAAACGGTGGAAAAAGAATGGACAGTTTGATCAGCAGCTTGCTTGATTATTCAAGGGTCAATGAAGGAGAATACCATTTTTATGAAATAAAAACCAAGGATGTATTTAATATAATGACAAGCAACTTGATGAAAACCATTGTTGAAAGTCATGCTCAGATTAATATTTCACACAATGTTCCTGCAACGATTGTAGCAGAGCAGCAAAGAATTTGTCAGCTTTTACAGAACTTGGTTGCCAATGCTATTAAGTTTAGTTCTGGAATAGAAAACCAGCAACCCGTCATAAATATTGACGCAGTGGCAAAGCCTAATCACTGGCAATTTAGTGTCAGCGACAATGGTGTTGGCATTCCAGAAGAATATTTCTCTAGCATATTTTCCTTGTTCAAAAAAGTACCCAACAACAAAAAATACGTTGGAACTGGTATAGGCTTAGCAATCTGTAAAAGAATTATTGAACAGCATTCTGGTGAAATATGGGTTGAATCTGAATTGGGAAAAGGCTCGACATTTTATTTCACGATAAAGAAAAGTTTAAAGCCAGAGAATTAACAAACGAAAAAATGTGGCAATGTGAAGATGAATGAATTACTAAGTTATTTATTTTTACTCATTGCCACATTTTATCCATTGTTTGAATACCAGACAAATCATGGCTTTCCTTTAGTATTGTTTTCAAAGGACCTCTCCTCAACTTTTATAATACGAAATAAAACTGCCTAGTTTAAGTGGCCTATTAATCAACAATGACCCCCCACTTTTGGTCATAAGACCAAAAGAAAGCACATAAGACCAAAAGAAAGCACATAAGATCAAAAGAAAGCAGCTAAGACCAAAAGAAAGCACATAAGATCAAAAGAAAGCACATAAGATCAAAAGAAAGCAGCTAAGACCAAAAGAAAGCAGCTAAGATCAAAAGAAAGCGCATAAGATCAAAAGAAAGCAGCTAAGATCAAAAGAAAGCGCATAAGATCAAAAGAAAGCACATAAGATCAAAAGAAAGCAGCTAAGATCAAAAGAAAGCAGCTAAGACCAAAAGAAAGCAGCTAAGACCAAAAAAAAAGCAGCTAAGACCAAAAGAAAGCACATAAGACCAAAAGAAAGAACATAAGATCAAAAGAAAGCAGCTAAGATCAAAAGAAAGCAGCTAAGACCAAAAGAAAGCAGCTAAGACCAAAAGAAAGCACATAAGACCAAAAGAAAGCACATAAGATCAAAAGAAAGCAGCTAAGATCAAAAACAAAGCTGTTTTTTGATTTTGGAAAAATACGGGTACTCAAATCCTTTATTCTTTTGCTAATTATTTCTGTCCCCAAATCCGATTCCAGAATACACTGAAAGCTTGACTCAAGTCAACTTCCGAATTTTCAATTCCTCTCAATTGCTGCAATTCAATTTTGCCGTCTATTTCTTCGACTTTAAATTTGAAGGGATATTCTCTTGCTTCGCCTTCCCAACCACTGAGCATTCCAAATCTTAGATCGCTGACCATAATTTCACCGTCTTGACTGGGATCAAAGGTGTAATAGCCATCGCTGAACCATTTTATTTCATCAAAGGCATGCGTATTGGCCATTGGTCCTGCCAATTCTTCCTTGCGTTCGACATATATATAGTCGGTCGGAATGTTTTTATCCAGGATGGAATACAACATCATGTAGTATCCATTTTCACTTTCGACAACAGATTGCCACAGCAAATTGTTGAGGGGGGTGGGGCTGCAGATCAATCTCCCTTCTTTGTATGAAATGTTTTGTGCCGCAAAAGCTTTTTTGAAAGTTTTTTGAACATGTATTTTATTAAAAACGGTAAAACATAGGTAGGCGGAGCT
The DNA here is from genome assembly GCA_937927195.1 of uncultured Chitinophagales bacterium. Classification (GTDB taxonomy): domain Bacteria; phylum Bacteroidota; class Bacteroidia; order Chitinophagales; family UBA2359; genus JAHDGP01. Next base: position 11,259 of record CALBCY010000308.1, on the reverse strand, counting down.
CAATCCGATACCCACCCAGTTGACAATTCTTCTTTTTCTATTGGAACGGTGAAATCTGCTGGCGGCAATTACGCAGATCAGAAATGGAACTGTGTAAAGTGGATCTGCTACAAAAATACTTCCGATGGCAACCCTGGCTCTGCTAAATGGCAACCAGATTTGTGTACCAAAAGTTGTGAAAACATCCAACATGGGATGTGTTATAATAGAGCCAAAGAAAAGCCAAAACCAAGTCATATAGCCCGCTTCTTTGTTATTTCGATAAAAATAATGGATCACGGCCGCTATAATCGGAACAAAAATCAAAATGAAGAAAAAGGCATGGGATTCACCTCGGTGAAAGGACAATTCTTTAACCGAGTCAATAAATGGAAAGGCTAAGATGTCTAAATCCGGTATCGTACCTCCTACTGCTCCCCAGAAAATGGCTTTGTTTCCTAGTTTTTTCCCTGCAATGGCTTCCGCAACCGCTGCGCCTAAAGTAATCTGTGTGAGTGAATCCAATTGATTTTGTTTAGTATTGTATCATCCTTGAATGAAATTATTTCATCATGGACATCTCATTGAAAGATTTATAGAACAATTGTAGACGAATATGGTTTTAATAATGTGGAATAATCCATAAAAAGTTTCAGCAGTCTAATTATTCAAAATATTTGCTTGATCCTACAATTTGCTATCCATTGTTAAATGTTCGGATTTGTTGTAGTTGTCAAATAAAATCTTAAAATTTCCGTAAAGATATTAAGAAGAAGCTCAAAGACATTATTTAAGCTTTAATTCGCTTATCTTTGCGATTCAATTGATATAAACTTTGAAGTCCAGTATAAAAATAATTTTAGCAGATGCCCAATACATCACCAGTGTTGGCTTGAGGTATCTGATTTCACAAACTGAAAATCTTTCGGTGGTGGACGTAGTCAGTGATTATTCAGAACTGGAGAAAAGTGTGGAATTGAATCAACCAGATTTAATCATCCTCGATTATAATCAGCCCCATAGCTTTTATATAGAAGATATAGATAAGTTTTCACACACTTATCCAAAAGTAAATATTCTTATTATTTCTGCTGATGATACATCCAAAAGTATTCGTCAGGTAATGAAGTCTGCAGGAGTAAAAGGTTTCCTTACAAAAGAATGCAGGGAAGATGAGTTAAATAATGCCATTGAGGCCATTTTGAAAGGTGGACGATTCTATTGTGAAACGGTTGTTGATATTTTGATGCAAGAAGAAAAACCGGAGGCCAAACTTTCACAAAAAGAAAAAAACTTTGAACAGCTCACTCAAAGAGAAAAAGAAATAGTCAGATTGGTTGCTGATGGCCTAACTACTAAAAAAATCGCCGAGAAACTGTTTTTAAGTCCATATACTGTTTCTACTCACCGTAAAAATGCCCTAAGCAAATTGGGTATAAATTCCGTTCCTGAATTAGTGAAATTTGTCATCGAATTGGGACAAAAAACTTCTTAAGTCAGAGAAGTATCAAAGTCTAAGCATAAGTCTAATGATTGATTGATTGTGGATTATTGATTCAGGTGGAATGAAGTTTAAGTTTACCTTGAAAAATAAGTTTGAAATTCGCGTGGTTTGTGGATTTTAATTCGGTTGGTTGTCTGAAAGCCGATGTGAATTGCGCTAGCCAAGCTGGAGCTTGGAGCGAAGGGGGCTAATATAAAGAGCAAGTTTAAAAGTGTTGTTGGGTTTGTAAAATGTTTATCCGGCCTAGCCACCATTGGCCTCATCTAGTAATGGCTTGATGAACTTTGCTAGCAATCTAAAAATAAATTTTTTTTTTTTCATCCTCATAATGAGCTGGTTATAACAAATTTTAAAAAAAGTTATAGGACAAGTGTAACTACTTAGACAGTGGTCCCGTATAAAATACCATCACTACTAACTTTCTATTTTCCCCCTTCCTTTTTTAATCTCCCCCGCTTTTAATAACCTAACCATTTGAAATATGAAAAACTTCTGCGTACTAACGACGTTTATTCTAATCTCTCTTCTTGAAGTTGATGGCCAAAATAATCTTCTTGCCGTCAATGATCTAAATGAAACCAATGAATTTTCTTTGACTGACAACAGACCTGAAAAATCTGTAGCCGAAAAAGTTTGCTTGTTCAAATCGGGAATTCTATTGTCTGAATTAAAAAATTCTGAGACCTTATTTCTTACTTATTTTAATAAGAACTTGAATACTAGATACAAATTTCTAATGTTCGATGTGGAAGGACAATTAGTTAGAGAGTTCAGATTTATAAAGTTCAAAGAGGCGGACGATAAAATAATTCTTGACGTCAATGGTTTGGTTCCAGGAAAATACTACGTCGAAGTTTATGACGAGTTTGGCAATACAACTGCGGAAGTTGCAGCCAACAAATAAAAAATAATATGATTTTAATATGATTGTAATATGATTTAAAGTTTATAACAATAGAGTTTATAATTAGGTACTATAAAAATTTATTGTTTGTTATAATGTTTTTAGCTTGAAAAAGAGCCGGTAGTATCGTTCCAACACTTCCGGTTTTTTTCAATTTTATGAAGTCTATAAAAAAAGCGCTTGAATTAATTTTCAAGCGCTTTTTTTATGTGGTTTTTTTGACCTTAAATGCTACAAACAATATTGGTTTTCACTGATTCATTTTGTATTCGGTAAAATGAATTTCATGTTAAAACTCAATTTTAAATGCATGATATTGAGAATTTCAAAGCATTTCAAAACCTCGCTTAAATATCACTCTACAATTGTGTACCTTTGGAAATTATAAATTCTTTCATTTGTTTGTCTAAAAGGCTAATAAATCATGAAGAATTTCGTTTTTAATGCCGACTATGTTTGAAGTACTGTCCATTTTACAAAAGTGGTTTAAGCCTATTGCTCTTTTTACCATCCTCGCTGGCCTTCTTAGTGCTGGTGTCTCATTGCTGCTGCCAGATTATTTCGAGTCAGTAGTGGTTTTTCAACCCGCTAATCCAGGTTTGTTGGATCGTTCTCTTTTTAAGAAGGACGGTACTGAAAAGCCTGTTTATATGTTTGGAACCAAAGTCGATATTGATCGTGTAATCTCCATTGGTGAGTCCTCAGCGATTAGTGGCTATGCCATTAAACAATACAAATTGTATGATCATTATGAAATTGATCCCTCTGGAAGTAATGCTGAATTCAAAGTAGGCAAGAAATTTCAAGAAAATTATACCATTCAAAAAAACTCTCAGGGAGCTGTAGAAATTCGTTTGCTCGATACAAATCCCATCAATGCTGCAGACTGGGCCAATGATTTGGCTCATAAAATTGATGAATTGAATCGTAAAATGATATTTGGAATGAAAGCCGATCAAGTTGCGATATTGGAAGCGGAGGTGAAAAACCAGGAACAGCATGTAAAACAATTGAACGACAGTCTGCAAGGGATGGTTGCGAGGAAAGTCGATACGGTTAGTATTGGAATTGTTAGAAGTTTTTTGAATACTGCGGTGGAAGATTACAAAGGGGCCAAAACAAGTTATGATCAAAATAAAGCGATCATTAGTAAAGATATTGAAACAGTATTTTACTTCGAACATGCAGTTCCAGCCAAAAGAAAAACCAAACCTGTCAGATCATTGATCGTTTTGGGCTGCACAATATTTACACTGATTTTGATGTCTTTCGTTGCTATTTTCTCAGAAAAGTACAAGGAGTTTCAAAATCAACAGTTGGGTTCTTAGAAGGATTCATAGAAAATTTTAAGAAATGGATGTAACACCTGAATTAATTGAAAGGCTTGAAAAATTAGAAGAAAAATATACTGCAATGGGTCAGGATATGAACTCGTATATAGATGGCCTTTTGTATTCGGAATTTTTAACCTATTGGGATTACATCAGCCTCGATGTTTTGTTGAATCTTCAAAAAACAGAAACACCTTTCGAGGATGAATTGATATTTGTTACTTACCATCAGATAACAGAATTGTATTTCAAGCTAATCCTCCATGCGATTGAAATTATTTCAGAGGATGTGAATTTGACCATCAACAAATATTTAACTCAGATAAAAAGAATCAATGTCTACTTCTCACAGTTGATCGCTTCGTTTGAGGTTATGATTTCTGGAATGGACAAAGATCAGTTTTTGAAATTCAGAATGTCCCTTTTGCCAGCAAGTGGTTTTCAGTCGGCACAATATCGTAAAATAGAAATCTGTTCGACTGATATTGATAATTTGATTCACTTCACTGCGCGAAAGCAATTGGAGAAAAGTGATGACCTGACCGAGAAATATCAATATTTGTATTGGAAGCGTGGAGCCACAGAATTGGCGACTGGAAGAAAAACATTGACCCTAAAACAGTTTGAGAAGAAATACAGCAATGAGTTCATTTCATTGATAAGAGATTTCTTTCACAAAAACTTATGGCAGCAGTACCAGGAGTTGTCAGGAAGTGAGGAAGAGAAAAAGGCATTGATCAATGCGATGAGAAAATTTGATGTTCAAGCCAATATTCTTTGGCCGCTTGAGCACTTTAAATCTGCGGCGGTTTATTTGCAACGTGATACAGCCGATATTGCTGCTACTGGTGGAACCAATTGGCAGGAATACTTACCACCGAAGAACCAATTGATCATGTTTTTCCCTGATTTATGGTCAGAACAGGAAAAGGAAGATTGGGGAAGGAAGACAAAGATCGACGAGATTGTATAGTTTGGCAGAGATTTTACCCAATCATTTCATGATAAAGATCAATGTATCTTTGAACAGAGTCCTTCAATTCAAACTTTTTTCGAGGAGTGATGTCCCATTTTTCTTCTTTGGCAAGTAGCAATGCTTCAAACAAGGCATCTGAAGTGTGTGCTTTCATTTTGATGTGCTTTCCGTTCACGACTTCCCTTAGTGCTTTTTTGTTCGATGAAATGATGGGAATATCAAGTCCCATTGCTTCAACTGCTACAAAACAAAACCCTTCACTGTAAGATGGAACGATAATACAGGAAGAGCTGAGCATTTCGCGGGCCAATTCATGCTCATCAAGTTCATGTTTTAAAACGACGTAATCCCCTAGATTCCGGTCTTTGATTTCTTGAAGAATTGTATTGTACAAACCTTGTGGGGTCGTTGGAATGATCATTTTTAACTGACTATCCGGATGAGCTGCTTTGAATTTTTCTGCGGCTGGTAAAATCAAATCCAATCCTTTAGAAACGCCCAATCGACCGCAAAAGGTGAAAGTGAATTTCGTTGGCTTTGGAATCTCTTCTTTTTTGTATTCGGCCAATTCTTCATAATCGAGTCCATTAAAATTGACGGTAATTCGTTCTTTTTTCACACCGTGGTCAGACAAACTTTCAGCAGTGCTGTCTGAAACGGCTACAAATCGATTGAAAGGCAGGTTGACCAGCATTTTTTCGAACAAGTAGTGGAGGGAAAGAGAAATTTTCCCCATATAAGGCAGTTTGAACCACATTTTACCCCAAACCTCATGAAAGGTGATGATTACCTTTTTGCCTTTTAGTTTGGAAGCTAGAAAAGCAGGGAGGCCAGCATTGTAAGAAGTCGTGTGAACGATGTCACAATTCTTAATGTGGCGAAGGACTGGGAATACTGCGATAAAGGTAAAGAGATATCTACTGTAAAATGGATAGCGATAAATTTTCACTCCATTAATCGTTTCTTCTCTGGGATGTGATTTGTCGAGCAGTGTGGTAACAACATTGACTTCATGACCATTTTTAACCAAGGCTTCGGTTAATTTCTTAAACAGCGTTTCAACACCTCCAATATTGGGATAGTGATTTTCTAAAACGAAGAGGATGGACATGGTCTTTTTCAAACCCATAGAAGTATTGATGCTCAGGAAGCTTTAATTTTTTTTTGGCTTAAAATAAGGGTGCTATTGATCTAGGTTTTTCTCTTTTTCGCCTTTTACAGCTTCTGTTTTGATCATATTTTTTTTGGGAATGGATTTACCATTGGTGTGTTTGATCAAATCGGGCCGGTCGATGGCGATTTTTCTGCTCAATTCCGTCAATTGATTTTCAAGTTTCTCAATGCTGGAAGAAAGATAAAATACAAACAAAAACAACATAGCCAGACCTACAAAAATAACGGCATTCACATTGCTTTTGAAACCTAAAATACCGGCCAATTTGTAGGAAATTTCATTTGGAACGATGGCCAATAACAAAATAGTAGCCCAAAATACCAGCCAAATAACCGTACTTCCTGCACTGCGTCTGCCTTTCAGGAAACCTTTTACGGTCCGAAAGATAAAAAACGCCCCTATTATTGGAACCAACCACTGGTAAATTTCAAATTGCATTATGAATATTAGAAGCTAATCTAAATTATTATTTGGGTTGAAAGTCTTTTTTTTTCTCTGGATAGCTGACTAAATTGATTAAATTAATAATTATTAAGCCAGTTGATCTTAATTGAAATGAGGGTTTGAACAGCTTCGTGGACAAAAACATCAAATTTCAGACCTAAAATTAAGAATATATATTCACAATTTGTCACTTTTGAAACTAATTCCTTTTGCTTAAAAGCCTGTTAAAACCATTTCATTGTAAGTCATAATACATACCTTTAGGGTTGAATTCCAGTTAGATGTAAATTAGAAGTAAAATAAGCCCTATGGCTAAAATTTCAAGATAGGTTTCCGGATGCAGCAAAGACTTTATAATTTTATGGCCATTTGTTTTATGGTTGTCTGGGTATTGTTCATTTTTCTGGATTACCTACAGAAGCATCCTACCCACTATTTTGCTTTTGAACGCTTTCAGTATTGGGACTTAACAGCTGTTCTGGCAATATTGGCTGGCCTTGTCTCTTTTGTCATTTATCGGATCAAGTCAGGAAAGTCCAATTGGCTACCAAAAATCAATGGTCTGTCTATCGTGGCATTGAGTATGCTCATCATTTCTGCCAGTTTGTGGGCTTATCAAAGGAAAATAATCCATGATCCTTTGTTGAGGTCTGGGAGTATTCCCAAAGTGCCAATCGAAAACTTTGGAGAGTATTTAACGGTGTTAGGCAGTGTGGGTGTTACTTGCGCCCTAACTTATTTGATTCTAGTGATTTGTTTTTCCGTTGGGGAGTTGAGTGCAGTCCTTTTTGAAAGTTTTATGAAGCGTTCGGGGCAAACCATCGTCAATATTGCTGCAGGCATTATGATTTTGGTCATGCTCTTGTTTTTCTGGGGAATCTTTGGGCTTTTGAAATTTTACATTGTATTCTTAATGATGCTCTTTCTATTGGCACTTAATTGGCGTGGAGCTTGGCGATTTGTCAGAATGACCTTGATTGATCCAATCGAAATTCCTAAGGAGCTTAATTTTATAGGAATAATAAGTTTTTTCTTGTTGCTATGCATCATCAGTTTCAATCTAGTGAGCATTGTTTCGCCTTTCCCGCTGGGTTTTGATTCGCTTACTCTTTACTTGAATTTGCCAGGTTTGATCAGGGATTACTCTGGTTTGGTTGAAGGATTTCAGCCTTATAATTGGGCATTGTTTATGTCACTAGGCCATATCTTGTTTGACAAGCCTGAAGTGGTGATGGCCTTGTCTTCTTTGGGTGGAATTTTATGTTTGTTTGCCATGTTCGAGTTGGGTCGAAACTGGTTTGAAATCAACGTAAATTACCTTTTGTTGGGTTTATTGGTGTTTTATTTAACTCCAAGCATTACCCATCAGTCAATTGACGAGTTAAAGGTTGATTTGGCCTTGTTGTTTTTCAGTTTGGTCATTGTCAATCTTTTTGTGGAATGGATCAACCGCCTTGATTCAGAATCCAATCCGGACAGTCCAATATCAGGAATGTTTTATTTTACTGGTGATCAAGTTCAGAATGGGAGCTTATTGGTTTTGGCAGCATTGCTGACCGGGTTTGCTATTGGAATAAAATTAACTGCCTTGTTCATCGTCTTTGGATTGATAGTAAGTTTATGGTATGCTTTGAATGGAACAAAGAGTTTCTTGGGAGTCTCCCTAATTATCATAGGGGCGGTTTTGTTTGTTAAAATGGATGACATCAGTGGATTGAGGCAATATCATTATACAGTAGACACGCTAAAGTGGGTTTTCGCCTTGCTTGGTATTTTGATCATGGCCTTTGTTTATAAAAGTTCGGAACATCAGATTGGAAGAAGTTTGAAATTGAGTTTGCTCTTTGGGCTAATAATGTTGTTTTCTTTTAGTCCTTGGATCGCCAAGAATTATTATGAGACCAGTAGTTTCTCGCCACAAATATTGATGAATGGAAAACCTTCTGGCCCAAAAATCAATATGAAAACCATTATGGAGAATTGGGAGCAATCCAATGCAATTAAGAACGTGAATAAGAACGTGAATAAGAAAGCTCCAAATAAAAATCAAGGCCAGAATCCGAATCAAAAGAAAAATAAAAACCCGAATCCACAGAAAAATCCGAATCAAAATAAAGACAAAAAGAATAATTAATATCATTGCTTCAAAAACATATTCGCAGTTCAATTTGAGATCCATTTTACAATTAAATTTCAAAGGACAATCTGGTAAAGCCTCTTCATTTTTAATGATGGTTTTATTAGGAATTCTATTGTGCTTTTCTACAAGTTTGGTTTATGGACAAGCTGCTAATGGAAAGGCGAATAAGGCGAATAAGGCGAACACAAAGATCGAGGCGATTAATGATCAAGAGAAAGCTCCTGAGAAGCAGGATTTAATTATAAAAAAGACCAAACCGAATTTTATCCCAAAGGACCTACAGCCAACGAAAGCTGCCAGAAAAAATACAGTCATTGTTGAAGAGCTGCAGCGATTTTTCGGTTATGAGAATCCCTTACTTTCGCGTTATCTTTCTCTACCATATGATGCGAGTGTCAATACCAATGTCAATGGTTACCATGTTGAAATTGGTTATTTGTTATTGATGTTTTTGCCACTTTTGTTGATCATTGGATTTGCTAAAAAGCCAATTTGGGGGATAGTTACCATGTTGTTTAGTTCATTGTTGGTAATTATTTCAACCTCTACTTCCTATATATTCAGTTCTTCACTTCAAGTGGTCCGAAGCAATATTCCCAACATGGACAGATATCTCGCAAGAACGGAATTTGCGGATGCACCCGTAGGCAATCTAGTCGCCTATGTTTACAAATTTGCCTTGACTATCTATGAGCCAATAAAATTTGTTTTTACTTTCATTTCGGGAGCAAAAGATGCCATTACTTACCCGATTCTGATCGCATTGTTTACTTTGTTTACTTACATTTTACATGTAAGAATTAAAGATCACACCAGACTCATTAAGTCAATGATATTCTTCTTGTACTTTTATCTATTCCTGTGGTCTTTGCTATCGGGAGGTATTGTTTGGTATGGATACTTGGCATTGCCAATGGGAATATTGGTGATTTTGGCTGCAGCAGAGCGATTTAAAAACCGTCCGGGACTATTGAATAAAAGTATGTTTGGGGCAATCATGTGTTTTATAGTTCTATGGATCGGAATGGTTTATGTTGTAAGGATTTCACACATTCACCAGATCAATAGAAACTCGGGTAAGTTTATGTATGATGCGGCTATAATAAAATACCAAACGGGTGCATACAGTCAAAGAGATGTATTTGATTCTTATTTAACCAACATCAATTCTGCCATCGATCAAATAAACAGCGATGATCAATCATTGATTTACCGTGCAGGAACAGCTTTTTCATATTTCATCCGTAAAAATGATAAGCGGGTTTTGAATGACAATCTGTTTGGCTTTTTCAAAAACCTGGAGAATCGATACAAAGACAAGGAAACCATTGCAGAAGTCTTAAAAGCTTCTGGTTTCAAATACATAATCGTTGATTTAAATGCTGCTACTTATGACAAGACTCCAGATAAGTCGGTCCAAAAGAAATTCAATCGCTTTATGTCCTTTTTGAATGAAAATACCAAGTTGGAATTATTGGCGACAAACAGAACCATAAAAAATCTGGTACAAATGGATCAAAGAGCCGTCACAACTTACGGAGTCTTTGGTAGTATCAGCAAACCGGGGACTTATGCGGTTTATGAGATTAAATAGATGAGTTGGTAAACAATGAGTAAATGCAAAAAGGAGTAAATGTGCTCTGCAAGCTTGAAAAACGATACTTATTTTACGATTTCACTCTAAAACCTGATTTAGCTATTTATTCACAATTCATTTGAATTCTAGTATCTAATAAAAAAATATCTATATTTTTGCAGGCCTTTTCAACAAATGGAAACAGAAGCTAAGACATATCACAAATACCTCGATGGCGTTTTTATCGTCATGCCTGCGAAGGATGAAGCCCCTCGAATAGCCTCTGTTATTAAACAGACTCAGATGCAGGGTTACTGCAATATTGTGGTGGTGAATGATGGAAGTGAGGACGATACTGCACAGATAGCTGAAAACCTTGGTGCTTCGGTCATCAATCATCCCATCAATCTAGGAGCGGGTGCTGCTACTCAAACCGGGATCGATTTTGCGCTGACTCAGGATGCAAAAGTAATTGTAACCATAGACGCTGATCAACAGCATTTTCCCGATGACATAGATTTGATCGTTAAAAGATTGGTTGATAAAGATGCTGACATTGTTATTGGCAGCCGCTTTTTAAACAGAGATAATAAAATTCCTTTTATTAGAATCATTTATAATAAAATTGGAAATCTACTCACCTTTATGTTTACTGGCATGGTTGTTACGGACAGCCAATCAGGGATGAAGGCTTTCAAAGCGGGATTTGCCGAAAAGTCCAAATTGCACGCCAATGGATATGAGTTCTGTGTTGAAATTTTCAAGCACGTCCACAAGAATCAATCAAAGATGGTGGAGGTTCCAATTAAAGTAAGCTATCACCGTGATTCTATGGCCAAGGGACAAAACTTCATGTCTGGTGTTAGGATGGTTGGTCGCATGGTGAAATCTATTTTTTGAATGATAGTGCTTATCCTAGCAATTGCACAGCCGGTAGTAATTAGGTGACGTATTAATCTGAGTTCGATTATAAAAACCCAGTTTAATAACCTTAGAAAATGAAAAGTAACAAGAAGATATTATAATTAGTTTTTGTTAATATAGTTTGTCATATTCAGCAAAAGTTGTCGCTTTTTGCTTGACCTTTTTCTTGATAAAAAGGTCTAAAAATCAAGGACTTATGTCATTTTTTAACGTAAATAAATCTCCTTAAATCCTAAAAAAAATAAACTCGCTAATCAAACAATTATTACGTTTGATTGGATAATTTTAGAGATAAAGATAAATTTCA